>CAMTPC010000005.1 GCA_947074295.1 uncultured Bacteroides sp.
CCGAGTTGAGGCTGTGTCGGAAGATGCGGTGTGGCTGGCGCTGTTTGTGGGGTAGTCTCTTCATTAAACCTCTTCTAAATGGTCGATTTATAGCACAGGGCTGTTTGGCTTGCTGACTAGCCTTGGTCAGCGTGCAGACCAGCCTTACTTTCCACGCTGACTAAGGCTGCTCAGTAAGGCATAAAAAAATCCCCCGATGCCGTGGCACGGAGGATTCTTCTGCTATTAATCAAATGCTAAAAAGCGATTTTTTTAGTCTTTCAGTTTTGCAATGATAAAGTCGCGGTTCAAACGAGCGATATTGCTGATAGAGATGTTCTTAGGACATTCGGCTTCGCAAGCACGAGTGTTGGTACAGTTACCAAAACCTAGTTCGTCCATCTTAGAAAGCATGGCTTTGGCACGACGGTGAGCTTCTACTTTACCTTGAGGAAGAAGGTTCAACTGACTTACCTTAGCTGCTACGAACAACATGGCCGAACCATTCTTACAAGCCGCTGCACATGCACCACAACCGATACAAGCTGCTGCATCCATCGCTTCTTCGGCTACCGGATTAGGGATAAGGATAGCGTTGGCATCTTGTGGCGCACCAGTATTGATGCTTACATATCCACCAGCCTGCATAATCTTATCGTATGCAGTACGGTCTACCATCAAGTCGCGGATCACAGGGAAACCTGCCGAGCGCCAAGGCTCGATAGTGATAGTTTCGCCATCGTTGAAACGACGCATGTAAATCTGGCAAGTAGTAGCACCACTTGCAGGACCGTGAGGACGGCCATTGATATATAGTGAACACATACCGCAGATACCTTCGCGGCAGTCATGGTCGAACACGATAGGCTCGCCACCATCATTGATGATTTGTTCGTTCAGGATATCCAGCATCTCAAGTAAAGAGGTGTCGCCGGTAATATCCTTCATTTGGAATTCTTGGAAAGCACCCTTTGCTTTAGGTCCTTTCTGGCGCCATACGCGCAGTGTGAATGATATACTTTTTTCCATTTTTTGTTTACCTTTAATTGATTTACCGACGGCTTATGCCTTGTAGTTACGAGTTTGTACTTTCACGAACTGATAGTTCAAATCTTCTTTGATAAGTTCGGGAGCAGTGTCTTCACCGGTATATTTCCAGCAAGCCACATACGAGTAGTCTTTATCGTCACGAAGTGCCTCACCCTCTGGAGTTTGGTATTCTTCGCGGAAGTGACCACCACAAGACTCGTTACGATCTAGTGCATCAAGAGCCATCAACTTACCTACCTCGATGAAGTCGATCAAGCGAAGTGCTTTTTCAAGCTCGATGTTCAACTCGTTTACTTCGCCAGGGATACGAACGTTAGCCCAGAATTCTTTCTGAACATCTTCGATGCCAGTAAGTGCTTTCTTCAACGATTCGGCTGTACGAGCCATACCCACGAAATCCCACATGATGTGGCCTAGTTTTTTGTGGATAGAGTCTACAGATGCCTTACCATTAACGGCTTTGATCTTTTGGATTTTGTCCATCACTTCTTTCTCAACAGCTACGAACTCGGGTAGGTCAGTAGAGAAGCGTGGTACTTGGATCTGGTCAGACAAGTAGTTTTGGATAGTGTAAGGCAATACGAAGTAACCGTCGGCCAAACCTTGCATCAATGCCGAAGCACCAAGACGGTTGGCACCGTGATCCGAGAAGTTGGCTTCGCCAATAGCAAACAGACCAGGGATAGAAGTCATCAATTCGTAGTCAACCCAAATACCACCCATAGTGTAGTGGATAGCAGGGAAGATCATCATTGGTACGTGGTATGGATCCTCGTCAGTGATCTCTTCGTACATGTCGAAAAGGTTACCATAACGAGCGCGAACCACGTCAACACCCAAACGTTGGATGGCATATTTAAAGTCAAGGTACACGGCAAGACCTGTATTGTTCACACCAAAACCTGCGTCGCAACGCTCTTTGGCAGCACGCGAAGCAACGTCGCGAGGAACAAGGTTACCGAATGCAGGGTAGCGGCGCTCCAAGTAGAAGTCACGATCTTCGTCAGGAATATCGGTTGGCTTCTTGGTGCCTGCCTGCAATGCCTTGGCATCTTCAATCTTTTTAGGAACCCAAATACGACCGTCATTACGCAATGATTCAGACATCAACGTCAACTTAGACTGTTGGTCGCCATGAACCGGTACGCAAGTAGGGTGAATCTGAGCGAAACATGGGTTAGCAAAGTAAGCACCACGACGGTAGCATTGGATAGCTGCCGAACCGTTAGAACCCATAGCGTTGGTAGATAGGAAGTAAGCGTTACCATAACCACCAGTACCGATTACAACAGCGTGAGCAGAGAAACGCTCTAGCTCGCCAGTAACCAAGTTGCGTGCGATGATACCACGAGCACGACCGTCGATGATCACGAGGTCAAGCATTTCGTAGCGGGTAAATAGCTTAACTGTACCTAGTTGTACTTGGCGGCTCAATGCTGAGTAAGCACCTAGCAACAATTGTTGTCCCGTTTGACCACGGGCGTAGAATGTACGTGATACCTGAGCACCACCGAATGAACGGTTGTCCAGTGTGCCACCATAATCACGAGCAAAAGGTACACCTTGAGCCACACATTGGTCGATGATGGCGTTAGACACCTCGGCAAGGCGATATACGTTAGCCTCACGTGCGCGGTAGTCACCACCTTTGATTGTATCGTAGAAAAGACGGTAAACAGAGTCACCATCGTTTTGATAATTCTTAGCTGCGTTGATACCACCTTGCGCCGCGATAGAGTGTGCGCGACGAGGCGAATCCTGAATGCAGAAGTTGAATACTCTGAAACCCATTTCGCCAAGTGATGCGGCTGCAGATGCTCCCGCAAGACCTGTACCAACAACGATCACGTCAAGGCGACGTTTGTTAGCAGGGTTCACCAATTTTTGATGTGCTTTATAGTTGCTCCATTTTTCGGCTAATGCGCCTTCTGGAATTTTAGAATCTATCTGAGTCATAATGCTTAATTCTTTTAATTGGTTACAAGATTAACAACATACTAACGACTGGATGAAAAACAAGATTACGATAAGAGCATAACCTCCGCAAAGCACCCAAGCGTAGATGTTAGAGATGAACTTCCAACGGTTGATCCAAACTTTGTTGTTCCAACCAAGAGATTGCATAGAACTCCAGAAACCGTGAGTAAGGTGAAAAAGCAATGCACCCAACCATACCAAGTAAAGAGCTACGAAAATAGGGTTAGCGAAAGTCTGCTGAATGTGGTAAACACCGTCTGTTGCAAACTCAAAGCCTTGTGGATGGCCACCGAAATCGTGAATTAATTCCACCAACATCATTTTTGACCAGAAGTTTACAAGGTGAAGACCAAGACCAGCAATCACAATGATGCCCAAAACCAGCATGTTTTTTGATGACCATTCCACCATCTTTGGCGTGTTGGTCACTTCATAACGTACGTTGCCACGTGCGCGACGGTTTTGTACGTTTAGCCAAAAAGCATAAACAAGATGTACGATGAAAAGGAACGCAAGTCCTAATGTGCCGACAAGGGCATACCAATTGGCACCAAGGAATGCACAAATCAAGTTATAACCCTCTTCTGAGAAGAGAGCAACAAGATTCATCGCCAAGTGAAATGTCAGAAAGAGGATAAGAGCTAGACCGGTAACGCTCATCACAACCTTTCTTCCTACAGATGAATTACTTAACCACATAAATGATTGATTTTTTTGAGTTGTTAGTTAGTTATTGAATTGTATAATATTAGCAATTTAAATGTTGTGGTGCAAAAGTACGTGAAAATGGTAGATTAACCAAAAGGATTAAAGAAAAAATTCCTTATTCCAACTGCGCGAATTGACTTGCTTAGGAAGTGATAATGGGTTGAGTAGTCGTGAAACATGGGGATATGATGATAAGACTTGACAGATTATTGTCAAGTGAGGAGTATGAAAAGTAAAGATAAATGATTTATTCTTCTAGACTTTTGGTCTTTTGCGCACGATTGCGCAGCGCTCGTGGAGTATCGCCAAAAGAAGCTTTGCAGAAGTGAGCGAAATGCGAAGCAGAATCGAAGCCATAGCGAGCACTGATTTCATTGATTCGCTCTTTTGTATTAACAAGATCATCGAAAATACCTTCACGCTTTTTGTTCAATATCCACTCATAAACAGGCACGCCATACATGTTGCGGAATAGGCGGCGGAAAGTAGTGACATTGTAACCGCCACGATGTGCAAACTCCTCTACATTCTTCACCAATTTGTAGTTGCTCATCACGAAGTAGTGGAAACTTTCGGTATATGTGCTGATAGGGAAGAAAAAAGTGCTGATCTGCGCTAACGGATAGTAGCCGGTAAGGAGAAAAATCAACTCCTTAGCTTTCATCTCAATGAAAAGTCCGCAGGGCATACCTTCTAGCAGATACTCCTTTAGGCATGTAAGAAAGGTATCCAGCTGTTGAGACACGACGAGGGGCACATAGTAGTTGGGCTCTTCGGCATTGTCCATGATTTCGTCGTGGCGTGTCTGGCAGATAGCGGGAAGCTCATTGAACCAATATTGAATGTACTCCACATCGGTTAAAGCTAAAATCTCGATTTTGGAACCAATGGCTTGAAGGATGAAATCGCCTTCGCGAAGGGTCGTGCCAGGATATTCCTGACTATTAATTAAGAGTTCACCCTTTAATAAAAAAAGGATGCAATTCTGCGTACACTTATCAGCAGGGAAGTGTTGTCCCTGATTGAATTGGTTGAAAGTGAATATTCCTCTCGACGCTTTTAAGCAAGCGTTGCAGTCAGTAAATCTTTTGCAATGTGAGTTCTTAATCATAGTGAAAAAAAAACGAATCCGCCTTTTTGGTAGAGCAACAAAAGTAGAAATAAATATCAATAAATACAAATTTGCTCTATCTTTGTTGCTTACATTGCAAAAATAAACATATGAAGAAGTATTTTCTTATCCTATTGCTATCATTGTGTGCTTTATCGGTGTCAGCACAAAACTGGGATATTAATACGCTACATACCATCAATAGCTGGGATGGTAAATTCGTGCGCAACTATAGCAAGGCGGTTTCTACTTCTGCACCCTACTTGTCGGTAGGAGTGCCAGCGGTAATTGCTATATGTGGCGGATTCAAGAAAGACAAGAAGCTGTTGCAAGACGCACTGTATATAGGCACTTCATTGGCCGAAGCTTTTGTGGTGACTTATGTAATGAAAGAATTGATAGATAGAGAACGCCCCTATGTGCGCTATCCAGATAGAGTGCATCCTTATAGTAAAGAGCATAGCCCTTCATTCCCTTCGGGTCATACATCGGCTGCCTTTTCGGTGGCTACTTCGCTAAGTATCACCTATCCTAAGTGGTATGTCATCACACCTTGTGCCCTATGGGCCTGCTCAGTGGGTTTCTCGCGAATGAACGAAGGAGTACACTATCCATCAGATGTGATAGCAGGGGCGGTGGTAGGAGCCGGTTGTGCCGTGGTCAACATCTATGTCAACCGTTGGCTCAACCGTCTGATATTTGGGGAGAAGAAGCGTGCTGCCACTTCTGTGGCATGGACATTATGATGGTCGCTTCAATGTATTTTCATATTCGTCTGACTTAATCACCTGCAGGGCGCGGTTCACACTTTCATTGGTGCTATTCATCACCTGGTAGTATTCATTCATATCCCACAGGTCTCTTGCTATCAGTGCTTTGAGCTGTGTCTGTATATAAGGCAACGCGCGCACATACTCTTCTTCATTATAAGGTACACCCACTTTCTCACCGATTGAGCGCAGTAGGTTCATTAAACCTTCATCTACTT
This sequence comes from uncultured Bacteroides sp., assembly GCA_947074295.1. Lineage (GTDB taxonomy): Bacteria > Bacteroidota > Bacteroidia > Bacteroidales > Bacteroidaceae > Bacteroides. Next base: position 5,814 of record CAMTPC010000005.1, read on the forward strand.
TAAATCCACTGTTGAACTTATCGAAGGTCTTGTATTGTTTCTTAAGTGATGCGCGGTTATTCTCGATATACTTCGCTATGGTTTGCGTCACTGCACCCTTCGAGGCTAAGTCACGATGGTAGTTGGTAAACAGAGTAGTGTCTATGGGCACGAATATATCGGGCATGATACCGCCACCGCCATAAACAGTGCGTTGCAGTTTCAGTGTCTGGCTTTTTAGTGAATCAGGGAAATTGATGCTATCAGCACTCATCAGCTCTCCACTTTTGTAGCGGTTCAACAAATCTTCTCGATAACGTCTTGCATTCTCTTCCCCTTTGCTTTCCGAATTAGCCAATTCTGTATCGGCTGTAGTTTCATAAGGTTTTTGGATAGAGCGCCCCGATGGTGTATAATAGCGCGCTACAGTGAGGCGTATCATCGATTGGTCGGGCAAGTCGATAGGGCGTTGCACCAAGCCTTTGCCAAAGGTGCGTCGTCCTACAATCAGTCCACGGTCTAAGTCTTGAATGGCACCCGATACGATCTCGCTGGCTGATGCTGAGTATTCGTCCACCAAAACGATAAGCTTTCCCGTCTTCATACCTCCATTGCCCACTGCGTAGAAATCACTACGCGATGCCACGCGTCCTTCGGTATAAACGATTAACTCTCTCTCGTTGAGGAACTCATTGGCCATATCGATGGCTGCTTTCATGTAGCCACCTCCATTACCTTGCAGGTCAAGGATTAGATCCTTCATGCCTTGTCGTTTCAGGTCTTTCATAGCTGCCAGAAACTCTTCGGATGTCGTTGCGCCGAACCGATTGATCTTGATATAACCTATTCCTGGTTCTATCATATAAGCTGCATCGAGACTATGGATAGGTATCTTATCTCTTATCACTTTATAGTTTAGAGGGTTTTCGGTTCCTCGGCGCATCACGGTAAGATTAACGCTAGTTCCTTTGGGCCCTTTCAGCCTTTTCATGATGTCTTCAGTATTCATGCCTACACCGGCTATCGCGGTATCATTGACTGCTACTATGCGGTCACCTGCCAAGATACCTGCCTTCTGTGATGGTCCCTTAAATACGGGTTGTATTACCAGAAGCGTATCTTCGATCATTTGGAATTGTACGCCTATTCCCTCAAAGTTGCCTTGTAAGGGTTCATTCATCTTTTTTACCTCTTCGGCTGTCGAGTAGGTTGAGTGCGGATCCAGTTGCGCCAGCATTTGTATGATAGCTTCGTCTACTAGCTTATTCTCATCCACCGAGTCCACATAAAGATTTGTGATGGCAAACTGTGCCGTGTTTAGTTTTTGCATGGCTGGTGAGCCAAATTTCTGCGCATGCACCGATAAGACTGCCATGCAGCCCAACAATATAATTGTAATACGTTTCATCCTCACAGGTTTTAAAATTAGTAATCTATTCATTCAAGCTGTTCTTAATAAATATATAGTATATAGGAAGACAAGCATAACTACTTCGCATCGCGCGAAGCTTGTGGCGGTTCAATCTATTTTCATTCCCTCTGGAAGAAACATGGATACATCTTTACCATACGCCAATAGTTCCCGTACTATAGTAGAACTAACAGCGGTTAGTTCTGGTTCAGTGAAAAGCAGAATAGTTTCAATACTGGCCAGTTGACGGTTGATATCGGCAATGGTTTCTTCGTATTCGAAGTCTTTTACAGTGCGGATTCCTCTTACGATGAACCCCGCTTCATACTTCAAAGCCAAATCCACTGTGAGTGTATCATACTCTACTACCTTCACGCGCGGTTCATCCTTATATAAGTCGCTGATCATCTTCACACGTTTTTCGCTGGGGAAATAAGTATGTTTGGTCATGTTGACACCAACACCAATGATGATCTCGTCCATAAAGGTCAGTGCACGTTTGATTACAGAGTAATGACCTACTGTAAACGGGTCGAAAGTTCCAGGGAAAATAGCTCGTTTCATAAGTTGCTATCCGAATTACGTGCTTATTAAAAGCACAAGTTAGTAATAAAAAAAATAAGTTCACGGTTTGTTCGTGAACCTATTATAAATACTGTTTACTCATCAGTTAAGCTATGTCTTCTTCCACCACTAGATTGTCGATGATGAAGGTCTGGCGTTCCATGGTATTCTTGCCCATATAGAATGCTAGAAGCTCTTTCACGAGGTCGGTTTTGCGTAGCGAAACCTGTTCCAGGCGAATGTCTTTACCGATGAAGTGCTTGAATTCGTCGGGCGATATTTCTCCAAGTCCCTTGAATCGAGTGATCTCAGGATTGGGCGAAAGTTCTTTGATGGCTTTAATGCGTTCTTCTTCGCTATAGCAATAGAGTGTCTTCTTCTTGTTGCGCACACGGAATAGAGGTGTTTGCAGGATGTAGACGTGCCCTTTCTTAATAAGATCGGGGAAGAACTGCAAGAAGAAAGTGATGAGTAGCAAGCGGATGTGCATACCGTCAACATCGGCATCGGTCGCTACGATCACTTTGTTATAGCGTAAGCCTTCTATGCCGTCTTCGATATTCAGGGCAGCTTGTAGCAAGTTGAACTCTTCATTCTCGTACACCACCTTTTTGGTGAGACCATATGAGTTGAGCGGCTTACCACGCAAGCTGAAAACAGCTTGCGTATTCACATCACGACTTTTTGTGATGGATCCGCTTGCCGAGTCACCCTCTGTGATGAAGATGCATGAATCTGTTTCCAGCCCTTTCCCTTTAGGATCGTTGAGATGCAGGCGGCAGTCACGGAGTTTGCGGTTGTGCAGGTTCGCTTTTTTGGCACGTTCGCGTGCCAACTTTGTTACACCTGCTATCGCTTTGCGCTCCTTCTCTGATTCTTGTATCTTTTGTAGCATTACTTCGGCTACGTCGGCATGGCGATGCAAGTAGTTGTCTACTTCTGTTTTTACGAAGTCGCCCACAAACTTATTCACCGTCACGCCACCGGGCGACATGTTGGTCGACCCTAGTTTGATCTTGGTCTGACTCTCGAATAAGGGTTCTTCTACATTTACGGCTATGGCAGCCACCAATCCATTGCGGATATCGGCGAAGTCCATATTCTTGTTATAGAAGTCTTTTATGGTGCGTGCGATGTGTTCTTTGAACGCGCTTTGGTGTGTACCGCCCTGTATGGTATGTTGGCCATTGACAAACGAGTAATACTCCTCTCCATATTGTCCAGTATGGGTGAAGGCAATCTCGATGTCTTCTCCCTTCAGGTGAATGATTGGGTAGAGTGGCACAGAAGTCATGTTGTCGTTGAGCAAATCCTCCAAACCATTGCGCGAGATGATGCGTTGTCCATTATAGATAATGGCTAATCCCGTGTTGAGGTAGGTATAGTTACGCAACATCGTTTCGATGAATTCGCCACGAAAGCTATATCCAATAAACAGTGTGCTGTCTGGTTCGAAAAATATGTACGTACCATTCTCTTCGCGAGTAGGTTGGGTCTCATCACTCAGCAGTTCGCCTTTCGAGAAGATAGCAGTGCGTACAGTTCCGTCGCGATAGCTTCGTACCTCGAACCTTGTGCTTAGGGCATTCACGGCTTTTATACCTACACCATTAAGTCCCACGCTTTTCTTGAAGGCTTTGCTGTCATACTTACCCCCGGTATTCAGCACACTAACTGCCTCTACCAGTTTGCCTTGAGGGATGCCTCGTCCAAAGTCGCGTACTGATACACGAAGATTGTCCATCACATTGATTTCTATTTTTTTGCCTGCGTTCATTTTGAACTCGTCGATACTGTTGTCCAGCACCTCTTTCAGCAAAACATAGATACCATCTTCGGGGTGTGCGCCATCGCCTAGCTTACCGATATACATACCCGGACGAGTGCGCACATGTTCCATGTCGCTCAGGGTCCTGATGTTATCATCGGTATAGGCTACCGTCACCAGTTGTTCTATAGGTCTAAGTTCGTTTTTATCCATGGTCTTTATGAAATCTCTTTGGCAAAAGCGCGGCGGCGTTTGTGCAGTTTAGGATCAAAATAGCTCCACTGGGCTTGTATCTTGCCATTGTCCTCCAGTTCGGGATTGGTTTCGGCATATTTGAATCCCATCTTTTGATAGATGGGCAATAGGTCGTAGAATAAGAGCGAGTTCACGCCTTTGTTCTGATACTCGGGCTTAACGGCTACCAATAGCAGATCCAGAATTTTGGGACGTTTCAGGAAGAGTGCTTTAAGCAGATGATACCATCCTATCGGCAATAGGCGGCCATTACCTTTCTGCAAGGCCTCTGATAGCGAAGGCATTGAAAGGCCAACAGCTACTAGTTCTTCATTCTCATCCACAATAAGCGAAATCATACGTAGGTCGACGATTGGGAGATACATCTTTACGTATTGGTCGATCTGGTGCTGTGTCAATGGCGAATAGCCATAGAGTGGGCTATAAGCCTCATTCATCAGTTCGAATATCTTTTGTCCGTAGTCGGCAGCGATCTTTTTGCTCGAAGTATATTTCTTGATACGCAAGTTATACTTCTTCATGATCATCTCCGAGATGCGGATATATCTTTCGGGCATTACGTCGGGAACGGCGATTTTGAATTCTACCCAATCAGCTTCCTTCTCGTATCCATGCTTTTCCATGTGTTCGGGGTAGTAGGGGAAGTTATAGATTGTAGCCATGGTGCTGAGCTGGTCATAGCCATCGATCAGCATACCTTCGGCATCGAAGTCGGTAAAGCCTAGAGGTCCCACGATGTGTGTCATGCTTCGTTCCTTACCCCATTGCTCCACTGTTTTAAGCAGAGCCTCTGATACTTCTGGCTCATCAATAAAGTCGATCCATCCGAAGCGCACCTCCTTTTTGTTCCATTTTTCGTTGGCACGAGTGTTGATGATAGCCGCTATTCGTCCCACTATCTTGTCGTCCTTGTAGGCGATGAAGTAATCGGCTTCACAGAACTCAAACGCTGCATTCTTTTTCTTGTTGAATGTGTTGAGCATGTCGTCGAAAAGGTCGGGCACTGAGTAAGGATTACCCTTATACATTTGATAGTTGAATCGTATGAATCTTTTTAATTCTTTTTTGGAAGCTACTTTCTTTATCGTGATTGCCATATCGTAGTACTGTTTTGAGCTACAAATATAACAGTTAATTTTTTAACTGCCACGTGGCTAAGAGATAAAATAGCCCCTCTTAACCCTCTATTACGTTTTTTTCTTCTAGTGCTGATACCGATAAAAATAGTACGTTCTTATCAAACTTATCTACTTCTTTCTCTGTTTTATACATTAAGATTAATCACTTAAATATTTAGTTCGCTTATGCTAGTAGTAGGAATGGGCGAGGCACTGTGGGACCTGCTGCCTCAAGGTAAAAAGATCGGTGGAGCGCCTGCCAATTTTGCTTTTCACGTTTCACAGTTCGGTTTGGATAGCTGTGCAGTCAGTGCCATCGGTAACGATGAACTGGGGGATGAGATCATTCAAACCTTTGATGAAAAACGCTTACACTACTCCTTGCCAAGGGTTGATTTTCCGACGGGTACGGTGCAGGTGTCGCTAGATGATGAAGGGGTGCCATGCTATGACATTAAAGAGGATGTCGCGTGGGATAATATTCCATTTACCGATGAGCTTAAAAAGATGGCCTATCGTACGCGAGCAGTATGCTTCGGCACGTTGGCGCAACGGAGTCCATTGAGCCGTTCCACTATTTTGAAGTTTGTAGAAACAATGCCCGATGCTGAGGGACAGCTGAAGATATTTGACATCAATCTACGGCAGAATTTCTATACGAAAGAGATCATAGACGAATCCTTAAAGCATTGTAATATCCTTAAGATTAATGATGAAGAATTGATAGTGCTTGGACGACTTTTCGGCTATTCGGCCATTGACCTACAGGAGAAGTGTGTGGCGGTGCTCAAACAATATCATTTAAAGATGGTGATTCTTACCTGCGGCACCAATGGCAGCTATGTTTTCACTTCGCATGACACCTCCTATTATCCCACTCCAAAGGTAAAAGTGGCTGACACAGTAGGCGCAGGCGATTCGTTCACGGCTACCTTCTGCACGGCTATTTTACGCGGTCGTTCCATAACCGAGGCCCATAAGTTGGCTGTCGATGTGTCGGCCTATGTGTGTACACAGACGGGTGCTATGCCTATTCTACCCGATGTGTTTAAAGAACGTTTGGCGTAGCTTTTTCCTTTACACCATTTTACAACTCTCTGTCAATTCGTTAAACAATATAATCATTAAAGATGTTAATAGATGAATAAACTATAACATTCAACTTGGTGATTTCCCATGAAGAGAGGTTTTGTATTTCTGTTTGTATTTTTGATTACCTTCACGGCATCAGCACAGCTGTTTCAGGATATTGGACGTGTATTTACACCCGATAGCTTGAGCAACGACTCGATTGATGACCGGGTGTATGAGGATTCTTTGGCGATTGCCCGTCTATATCGGGAGCTAGATAGTGTGCGTCTTAGCGAAGCTAATCTGCGCATGGAGTTCGAACAGTTGGAGCTGAAGTACTACAAGGGCGATTCGTTGAAGATGATTCAGAAGAAACATCGCATCGACTCGCTACGCACCATCACTAAGGGAGCACCTGTAGTGGTTGAGGAAGATACCCTCTACTATATTTATGGCAAGCAAGACGGCATGAGTGCTAAGCAGCGCTCAGAGATGGAGGCCGAAATAATCGTGAAACTATCTAAGCATGTTCGCTTCAAGGCAGATTCTCTGGTGATAACGGATGCTGACAATGTGGCCAACTTGATGTATGGAAAAGAGGTTATTGTCACCATCACCGACCAAGATGCCTTGTGGGCCGACTGTTCGCGCAAAGAGTTGGCGGAGAAATATCGCAAGGCCATCATCGAGAAAGTCACACAGATGCGGCGTGAGCATGGCTGGTGGCAATTGGGCAAACGCATCATCTTCTTTATCTTGGTGCTGGGAGGTCAGTTATTGCTGTTCCGTCTCACCAATTGGTTGTTCCGGAAAGTGAAAGTGCGTATCGAGCATTTTGCCGATCATCGGCTCAAGCCATTCTCTGTCCAAAACTTCGAAGTGCTCAACGTGGCGCAGCAGACAAAATGCCTTATCTTCTTTGCGAGCATTCTGCGCTATGGATTCATGGCTGTTCAGCTGGTGCTCACAGTGCCATTACTCTTTTCTATTTTTCCGCAGACCAAGAAACTGGCTACAAAGATACTCTCTTATATATGGGATCCTATAAAAGATATCCTATTGGGAGTGGTACACTATATCCCCAATCTTTTCACGATCGTTATCATCTGGATTGCCGTACGCTATTTGGTGAAGCTTGTGCGCTATCTGGCCAACGAGATACAGTCAGAACGCCTAAAGATCGGTGGCTTTTATGCCGATTGGGCCATACCTTCTTTCCATATCGCCCGTTTCATGCTATATGCTTTTATGATTGCCATGATCTATCCTTACCTCCCTGGTTCCAAGTCGGGCGTTTTTCAAGGCATATCTGTGTTCATTGGTTTGATATTCTCTTTGGGGTCCAGTACGGTAATCGGCAATATCATCGCTGGACTGGTCATCACCTATATGCGTTCGTTCAAGATAGGCGACCGCATCAAGCTCAATGATACCATGGGAAATGTGATTGAGAAAACTCCGCTAGTGATACGTATACGCACCCCCAAAAATGAAGTAGTGACACTCCCCAACTCATTCATGATGTCTACACAGACGGTGAACTTCAGCCGTTCGGCGCGCGAGTTCGGGTTGATCATTCACTCCGAAGTCACTATCGGTTATGATGCGGCTTGGCGTCAGGTGCACGAACTTTTGATCAATGCCGCCCTCAATACGCCTGGAGTTTTGGAAGATCCACGGCCATTTGTGCTCGAAACATCATTGAGTGATTATTATCCGGTGTATCAGGTCAATGCCTATATACGTGATGCCGATCGTATGAATCAGATTTATTCGGATCTGCACCAGAATATACAGGATGTATTCAATGCGGCGGGTGTAGAAATATTGTCGCCTCACTATCGTGCCAATCGCGATGGTAACGAAACCACTATACCAAAGAATGAGATGCGCGATAAATATCCGCAATATGATGAGGCAATGAAAAAACGCATGGAGGATGAGAAGGAGCGCGACGCAGAGATAGAAAAGCAAGAACAGTTATATGAGGAACATCCGGAATTGTTGTTTGGGAAAGCCAATCTGAAAGATTTTATGGGAGAAGGTGAGGAAACATCGCATAAAATGCCACCCGCTACTCCTGCCGAACCGCTAACTACTGCTGCTAAACCTGCCGAGGATGCGACAGGTGGGCCATCAAAGCCTGTTACTCCTTCTGCGGATAAGCCACAAGAAACATCGGAATCCACACCACCTCCACCAACGACTACGCCACCTCCAACTACACCATAGGTTTGCGGCAGAATATCAGCGTGCGGCTATCATCGTTTAGCGTTGTGGCAAATAGATATAAATCTCCCCCTTCGCTGAGCTTCAGTCTTTTGCGTAGTTCGGCCACGGTAGAAGGGAAGTTGCGCACGGCAAGGTTGGCTTTGGATATTGCCTTTAATCTTTCTTTCAATTCTTTCTTGCTGAACCCGCAACTGTCCATCATCTCGAATACACGACCTGGAAATTGAGGAAGATAGCTATCTGATGTATAAAGATGGCTGTTGGGATGGAGTTTTGCTACACCATATTCAGCGGCTATTTGCTTAAATGCGCCACCTTTCATCACCGATGCATTGGGTTCGTATAGATATTTCCCCAGCTGATGGGTGTAGTTGCACAATGCATCTTGTTCGGACTCGCGGGTAAAAGAAAATCGCTCTATGCGACTGCCCGATAGATTGATGCAATGGATCTTGATGGGTTGTGGAGTCGTTGATTTACTCAGTACCAATAGCAGGTCCTTGCATTCATTGTTAACAGATACGATATGAGCCTCTGATACATGCTGCAGCGTATTGAGCGCCAATGAAAGATCGAGCATAGGCGACAACTTCACCATCACACTCTTCGCCTTGTCCAGCAACAGAGGTTCGATGAGTGAAACATCGGGTTCGCAGTCGGCTATCACGACGGTTTTTCCACCTTTGCTATCGCGGCGTGCAGGGTCCAGAAATATCCAGTCTACCGCATTCATTTCCGATAGATAGCCCACTCCGTCGGCATGGTGTACGCTGATCTGCTTTTCGCCGAGGACCTCAAAATTGTGTCGGGCTATTTCGCAAAGCTCTTCCTGACGTTCCACATAGTCGGCATGGACAAATCGCTGTGCCATGAAAGCACAATCCACCCCGAACCCTCCTGTCAGATCGGTCAGCTTGTTTCCCTCTGCCAGAGTAGCCTTGTAGCGGGCGGTGGCCTCGCTGGAACATTGCTCCAGCGACAAGTGGCGTGGATAGAGCACCTTGGGGTGTGCAAACCAGCTTGGTATTTTGCTTTTTGCAGCTTGGCGACCAGCTATCTGGGTGATGGCCAACTTCATATCCACGTCGGGATATTTTTGTGCCTGCAAGGCTAGGCTACGGGGATCGTCATCGATATGCTGGTCGATGAACAATGATGTTGTAGTTGAAATAGCTTCCATCTTTCTGATTGGTTTCTTTACTTTTTTGTTTCCTCTTTATAGATGCGGTCAAAAGCTATACGTATCAAGACAGGGTCGTCAATGAGGGCGCGCAACTTTGCTAGTTTTTTGGTGTTGTGAGAGGGTTCTATCCAAAGCTTCAGATAGCCACCTTCGGAATACTTTTCGTTGAGATGGCGCATGAATCGCTGAAATTGCTCTTCTTTGCTAAGTTCGGGATATTTTGCTAAACCATATTGCACGGTGCGTCGCAGTGTCACGTCTTTGTCAATCAGGCGATCGGCTTCGGCTATGATCATTCCGTAAATGCTTCGCGGGCGACGTGTATTGGATGCGCGATGATCTTCGATAGCTTCTTTCATCTCCAGCATTTGAGTCTCTGTAAACCATATGCGCAATTCTGGATCGTTCATCAGGATTTCTCCAGAGTCAATATGATGATTTTCGCGACCGTTGCATAGACCCAAATCGTGATAGGCAGCAACGACCAAAACCATAGATGGATTGACAGACTGATGCTCGGCCATGGTAAGGCTTTCAGTAATGACATGGATGGCATGCTTGCGATTATGGGCTTTGTCAAATGCATCATAGCGGGGCAGAATCTCGCTGTTGATGTATCTTTTTAGATCGACGGGGATGTAGCGTGATGGATCGAATAAGCTGAACATGGCTTTTATTTTAATTAAAGATGCTGTTAAGAACTATCGAAGGTTGTTGATAACTGCGGTTTTCCTGTTAATAACTCGTGAAAACAGTTGAAAACACCGGTGTAAAGCGGTGTAAAAGTCTTCTTGAATCGTAGATGGCCACAGTTATGCTACTTGCCACAAAAATACAGAATTCTATCTAAAGTGACGTAATCTGCCATCTATATAGTTTTTGCGCAAAGGGAAACAAAGTTACTACTTTTTATTTATTCCGAAAGAAGACATCAGTTAGAGACGGTATGTCGATGGTGGGCTTGTGAACAAAAGCTTATTTTATGGTTAATAAGTTATAGTAGTGTGTGAATAAATAGGTAATAACTGTTTTTCTATTGTGAATAATATGTGAATAAGTGGTGGATAACTTTTTTGTTTGTTCGTATATCATCAGCTTAAGTAGGTAGGGTTATTCACAGGTATGTTGATAAGATAGAGATAAGTTGTTGATAAGTGCTGATAGTTAGTTTATATTTATCTTAAAAGTTAGAATTAACGGTGGAAAAGCTGTTGAAAACTATTCCATGTTTTATTGCTTTGTTAATAGCGTATAAAAGAAGACATCTCGGATTGTCTCGCTGCAGACAAAGTTTCATGCTCATTTGTTGGGCTGGTTTTCTGTTTCCAGGCCAAGGCTGAAAGGTAAGCGGACTAAGGCTGCATACCGGGCCATTTGAGGTTGTTCAATAAGTGAACTGAGAGTGCTTTGCATTGGTCTGAGAATGGAGCGGGCTAGCGCTGGTTGCTATGAGAAGGTTTTGGTGCAGATAAAATAAAAGGCTAGCCCCAAACAGTGTTGGGGTTAGCCTTTAAAAGGGATTTATCAAAAATGAGATAAAACTTTTATTGATAACAGGTTTCAAACTGATTGACAATCTTTTTCATTTCCTCGGGTAGAGCTTTCATGGCTGCGTCATAAAGGGGTTGAGGCAGTTGGTAGTCTAGATTGGCCTCGGCAATGCTGCCCGTGATGCAACCTAGCGTATCGCTATCCCCACCGAGGCTTACGGCTAGGCGTATGGCGTCTTCGAACGACTTGCTTTCCAAGTAGCAAACGATGGCTTGTGGCACTGTGCCCTGGCAGCTTTCGTCGAAACCATACCAGCTGCGGATGTCTTCTATCTTAAAATTGAGGTCGTAACCGAAATGTTGCTCTATATAGGCCTTCAGTTCTTCGCGGCTTTTTCCTTGACGGGTAAGGAATATGGCTGCAGCCGTGGCTTGTGCACCTTTGATGCCTTCGGGATGCGCATGTGTACATTCGGCTGTATGCTTGGCTTCTTCTAGAACTTTTTCCAGACTGTCGAATGCCCATGCCACAGCTCCCACTCGCATAGCTGAGCCATTGCCCCAGCTGTTGTTGGGTTTGGGGTCGGGTGTCTGGAGCCATATACGAAATGCACTGCCATAGCCACCTTTTGGCATGGGGTACTTATTGCCCCAATAGCGAAGCGAGCTTTGATAGGGTATATTGTTTAGAATGGCATCGGCGATAGCTACACTCATGATGGTGTCATCGGTAATATCGCTTTGTGGCGTGATCAGTTCGAAATGATAATCCTTGGTAGGGGCAAACTCGTAGGCACTTCCCACGAAATCGCCAATAATGGCTCCAATCATAATCTATTATTTATTTTAAGAATTGACATTGGGATAATAATCACTGGGTTTATAATGATATCCTTCTGGATGGCTATACTGTAATTCATCATGTGCGCATAGAAGTAAACGGGAATTTGATGACTATCAGATATGTCATTGTATGATGCTATTTTGTCCAGGTATTTACTGGTTGCGATTGATGAATTGGCATGTAGATAGAGTGAACCTGGTTTACCTTGATCTTGACCGAAGGTAAGAAGGGTATAGAGGAAAAGAAGAGAGGCCACGTAGATGCAAAGATTTCTTTTCATATCAAATCACGATTTAAGGAAAACGTTCAGGGTTATAGAAAAAAGAAATGGCGTTGGGCTTTTGAATATTATTATCATGAGACTCTGGACTGCCTTAACACAAATAATAAACAATAGCCCACGCCAAAATGTGAAATAATTTCACTTTTCAAAGTACAATTGGTACAGCGGCGTAAGTGTTCTTGTCTATCATCCTTGTGTTACGAAATTGTCCAGATTTCATGACCGGATAATAAAAAAACGCTTATATAATAAATAATGTTTGCTCACTCTTGAGAACATGTGCAAAAATATGAAAAAGTAATTAATGTGCAAAATATATTTTAACAAAAAATCAATAAAAAGCCGATTTATTTTTTCCGGTGATTTTTCGGTTTGATTAATGAACGAACTATTAGTCGAAATCTCTTTTAGTTGCTATACTGTGAAGTAGAATGCTCTAAATATCGGCGTAGTTTAAAAAAATATAGATAGTTGTTTCTATTGTATATTTTAACTTAATGAGTTACGGTCGTGATTTAAACGTTTATAGGGTGGCTTAATTGTTAAATGAATAATAGTAGAAGTATTAAAAATATATTACTCATAGATTGGAGGATAGGAGTGTAGGAAGGTTGAGAATAGGGTATGGGTGTATACTTATAGTTGAAAAATGAACCATAATCAACACATGAGATGGGATATTGTTTTCTAGGAATGTTCTTTTTTTATTTTGTACGTTTAAAGATAAAAAGGATTGGATAACAATCTTTTTTATCGATTCGGCGATGAAGGAAAAAGCTTTTTGCTTGATGGATTGCTAATTTTAGAGCAAACGGCGGATGAGATAGTGAACAGGATACCACACAGCAAGCAATCCGACAATAACAACTGTGGCGAAAATAAGAAGTACATCTTGCCAATGAACGGATACGGGGTAGGAGTTGACTATAAAGCTATTGGTGCCCCCGCCCAAGGTGATGATGCCAAACTGCTGCTGTATGAGGCATAAGACTAAACCTAGCACAATACCGGTGATTGCGCCAAAAAAGCATATCATGCGCCCTTCGGCCAGAAAGATGTTGGTGATGAGCTTATTGTTTGCACCCAGATTGCGCAATGTCACCACATCATCGCGTTTGTCGAGAATCAACATCGATAGTGAACCGATAACATTGAAGCAGGCTATGAGAAGAATGAAGGTGAGAAATACATAAGAGATGAGCTTTTCGATCTCCATGATGCGGAACACATCGGATTGCTGCTCGTAACGATTTTGTATGATGAATTCGCTGCCTAGCAAAGCAGCAGCTTCTTGTCTGAAACGTTCGGGATTGGTGTTAGGTTTGAGCTTGAGCTCTATAGCTGACACTTCGGTGGTGTAGTTGAGCATGCCTCGGATGAAGTCGAGTGATGTGAGGATGTAGTTGCCATCATACTTTTGCTGTTTGACGGCAAATACAGCGCCTGGCGAGAATAAGTAGCCACTTTGGAAAGAGGCGGCTGGATTGGCCATGTTGACACGACCTTCTCGCTTGGGCATGAATACTTGAAGGGGATGTACAAACTGGATTCCTGTGCCGAGGGTATAGACTAATTCTAAGCCCATGATGCCATAATCCACTTCATGATCTTTGAGTAGGAAATCGCCATTGCCGAAAAGGATACTGTCGATGGCGGTGAGCTGTTCGAAGTTGTCTTCTACGCCTTTGATGACTGCCATGGTCTGGCGGTCTTTGTACTGCACCATGGCGTTTTCTTCCAATGTTTCGGTGAATACGTCTATTTGGGGTAAGGCTCGGAGGGCTAGGATTCGCTCGTCGTGTGCGTCAAATACTTTCCCCTCGCGCGCTGTGATCTTGATTTCTGGGTCGAATGCAGTGAAAAGGGTAGATACCATATCCTGAAAACCATTGAACACAGAAAGCGTGCATACCAATGCTAGTGTGGCAAGTGTCACACCGCATACTGATATGCCCGATATGATGTTAATGGCATTGTGCTTCTTTTTGGAAAAGAGATAACGCCGGGCAATGAAATAAGATAGCTTCACTTCAATAGTTCGTCAATCTTATCAATATAATCCAAAGAGTCGTCTACGAAGAATTTAAGATCAGGAATGATGCGAAGCTGTTTGCCTACACGTGTTCCCAGCTCGTAGCGGATTGCTTTCTTATGTTCGTTGATATTGTTGATGATTTCTGCACCCTTATCTGATGGGAATATGCTGAGGTAAACACGGGCAATGCTCATGTCGGGGCTGATGCGAACGGCACTCACCGAAATTAGCACACCGGGCATAGCCTTGGTCTGTAACAGAAAGATTTCGCTTAATTCTTTTTGAATCAAGCGTGATATTTTTTGTTGGCGGGTCGTTTCCATACGTAAATCCTATATTATGTTTATTTATATAACACAAAATTACGGAAATATATGGTTAGGCAGCCAAAAAAGGCTTCTTTTTTAGCATAAATAAGTATAATGACGGATGGCTAGTAGACTGTAATATACAATAAAAATACTACGGATTAGACGGCAATAAAATAAATATTTCTTCGGGTTGCTTGACAGTTTTAATGACTCGTCATTATATAAATATATTTGTAGTATTTTATGCAAGATATCATGTAATGACACGGATACTTTGTTTTCTTTTATTTATTACAATATCTTTTTCGACTGTTTCTGTCAACAACTCATCTCTGATCGATTCACTTCATAACGAAATTGAAACGCCACGATTATACGGGAATGAAGAACAGGACTTTCTCTATTGCAAACAACACAACAGTTTATGTGATTCTCTCTATATCGTAGAAACTTTGAAAGCGCACGGAAGAAGAGTTGTGTATACGGATACTTGATGTATATTTCAAATTGTAGTCTAGCTTGTTACAACAGTCAATAGTGCAAAGTGACTTGGTGTATGCTCTGCTACAGGCTCAAGCCATGGAAAAGGAAGCACTAGAAGTAGGGAATCAACGAGGCGTGGCTTTTGCGCAATTAATCATAGCGCAAGTATATAGTAGTAAGAAAGAGTTGGAGAGAAATGCTACTGTCCTATAATAATATCCAGGGGCAGCTACTGCTTACCCAGAAACATCAGCTATACAAATATATTATAATTGCATGTCTATCATAGCTTTTCTGTTTGTTAATAGTTTTTTGTGGTACGTCCCAGGAAAATAAGGCAGCATTTGCGCAGGGCAGACGCAATGAATCAGCTTGGATGTACGAATGAGACATTGCATCAAAGTAATGATGAAAGCGACATATAGCGTGCGGGAAGTAATTGATCAGATTTTGCGGATAAGTGTCAATCCATCGCGTAAAGGTAGAATGACTTTTTCTGTACGTGGGTCGGTGGCCAAAAGATCATTGAATGCTATGATTCCTTGGCTTTGTAAATCGGTAGGATGAGGCTTCTCTAGAACGTGGCCGTCCCATAAAGTATTGTCAGCGATGATGAATCCGCCTTTTGAAAGAATAGACAATGACATTTCATAATATTCTATATATTTGCGTTTATCGCCATCCATGAAAACAAGATCAAAAGTCACGCCAAGTTGTGGCGCAAGCTGCAAGGCATCACCTATATAAAACTTTATCTTATCACCAAAAGGGGAGTTTTCAAGCCAAGGGCGTGTGAAGTCTTCTTGCTCGTCATTTATCTCGAAAGTGTGTAGCATGCCTCCTTCCTGTAGGCCTTCGGCTAAGCAAAGTGCCGAATAGCCACTATAAGTACCAATCTCTAGAATCTGTTTGGGGCGAACCATCTCAACAAACATCTTGAGCAGGCGTCCCTGGAGATGACCAGAAGCCATACGAGGACGCAGAAGCTTGACATGCGTATCGCGATAGAGCGACTTTAAATAGTCGCTCTCCTCGTCGATATGCTTTAGTATATAACTGTCAATGGTGTTTTGTTCTTCCATTTACAGATAACGGTTGCTGTTGGGCAATACACAATCTTGGGCGTGTTTTAATACATCTTCCACTACATTGATTTCGAGGAAGGATGTTTGTGTACCGGCTTTACCACTACTCAAATAACCGACCATATCTGATGGTTGTAAGCGTCCTTCTTTCAAAAGGCGGCGCAAACCTGCGAAATAGTATTCTTGTCCGTTCGAAAGCTCTGGCATAAAGATGGATTCTACACCGTATGACAAACCTAGGTGACGCATTGTCTTTTCTTTGTAGCAAATAGCTAATACAGGGAATTTTCCACGGAATGCCGCGAGGTTACGCGCAGTACGTCCGCTATAGCTATCTGTGATGATTGCACGAATCTTAAGCTTGTTGGTCGCTTTTACAGCTTGTTTTGCCAAGAAGGCAGTCACATCATTGCTGTTTTCGTCCAATGGGATGCGGATATCGTTTTCGCTCAACTTGTCTTTCTCGGCTTGAGCTGCAATCTTTGCCATAGTCTTAACCGCTTCAACTGGGTATTTGCCATATGCCGTTTCACCACTAAGCATTAAGGCGTCAGTGCGATAATAGATAGCGTTAGCGATGTCAGTTACTTCAGCGCGTGTAGGACGTGGATTGTTAATCATGGTGTGAAGCATCTGTGTAGCAACGATTACCGGTTTCTTTGCTAAGATACACTTGCGGATCAATAAACGTTGAATGCCTGGGATGCGTTCTTGTGGTACTTCAATACCGAGGTCACCGCGCGCTACCATCACACCATCGGCCACTTCAAGGATTTCATCGATGTTGTCAACCCCTTCCTGGTTCTCGATTTTCGCGATGATACGGATGTCGCTGTTGTGCGCGTCAAGGATTTCGCGGATATCAAGTACATCTTGGCGATTGCGAACAAATGAGTGAGCTATAAAGTCAATATCTTTTTCAATGGCATAAAGGATATTGTTGCGGTCTTTCTCTGTAAGCGAAGGTAAATTGATACGTACCCCTGGGACATTAACACTTTTACGGCTACCAAGAGTTGCTTCGTTTTGTACTTCGCAAAGCAGGTAGTCGTCAGTCTTATCGATGACACTAAGTTCAAGGTCGCCATCGTCAATAAGGATTGTACCACCAACGTTTAGATCATGTACGAAGTTTGGATAGCTCACTGCGATACATTCACGTGTTGTTTCGAGCTCTGGATTGCCGACAACTTTTACTCGCTCGCCAATCTGATAAGGAATGGGCTCGGCAAGTGAAGTTGTACGAACTTCGGGTCCTTTGGTATCCATCAGGATAGCAATGCGGTTAGATACTGAACGAACATTGGCGATTAACACCTCAAAACCTTCACGGCTGGCGTGAGCAGTGTTCATACGAACAACATTCATACCCGCATCAAACAATTGTTTGATAAAATCAACATCACAGCGTCTATCCGAGATAGAGGCTACAATTTTAGTTTGCTTCAACAACATATATACCTATTATATTATATAACAATTACTCAATAATAAAAGATTCTTTCAGGTTTGGCCAGAACAGTGCAAAGGGCTTATAATAAAAAACTCCGCTCGTATGGGCGGATAATTTTAGATAAAAGCTGCAAGAGCCAAACGATAAGAATCAAGTCCGAAACCACAGATCACACCTTTGCATGCACAAGCAATCATGGATTTATGGCGGAAAGATTCACGCGCATGCACATTTGAAATATGTACTTCGATTACTGGGGTCGTGACTGCACGTATGGCATCTTGTAGCGCAATTGATGTGTGCGTGTACGCACCTGCATTCAATATGATACCATCGGCTTCGAACCCCACTTGCTGGATGCAGTTAATCAGTTCACCTTCTATGTTTGATTGGAAGTAATCAATCTGTATGTCGTTATACTTCGTGCGCAATTCGTTTAGATAGTCATCAAACGAAACTGCGCCGTAGACAGAAGGCTCACGTTTGCCCAAAAGATTGATGTTTGGGCCATTAATAATCTGTATCCGCATAACAAACTCTTATATTAATTCGATACCTTTGCTCGATAAAGAGCACTGATTTGGGTACAAAGTTAGCAAAAAGAAATGAAACAGACAGCAAAAAGAGTAGATAACGAGGTTCAGGAAAGAATAATCCGTAAATATAAGCAATATTTAAGATTAGAGAAGTCTTTGTCTGCCAATACATTGGATGCTTATATGCGCGATTTGGATAAATTGGTAGTTAGTTTGACGGCGGCTGGTAAGCTGCTTCTTGCAACCACGCCAGAAGATTTGGAATTGTTTTTGGCGGGTTTGCATGATATTGGCATTCATCCTCGTTCACAGGCTCGTATCCTTTCGGGTATCAAATCTTTCTTTCATTTTCTGATCATGAGTGAAATGATAGACAAAGATCCCAGTGAGTTGATAGAAGGTCCGAAGATTGGTTTTAAGCTGCCCGAAGTGTTGACTGTGTCCGAGGTAGACGCCATCATTGCCCATGTCGATGTGAACAAGAAAGAGGGTCAGAGGAACCGTGCCATGCTCGAGACGCTTTATAGTTGTGGGCTTCGCGTTTCAGAATTGACCTCCCTTAAGCTCTCGGATTTGTATTTTGATGAAGGTTTTATAAAAGTTACGGGTAAGGGTGATAAACAACGTTTGGTTCCTGTTTCGCCTCGTGCCATAAAAGAGATTGAGTTGTATTTGCCCTGTCGTGTTGAGGGTAAAATTAAGAGAGGTTATGAAGATTTTGTATTCTTAGCGCGTTGGGGGAACAACATTTCGCGCATTATGGTGTTTCATATAATTAAAGAGTTGGCAAAGGGTGTTGGAATAGTAAAAAATATAAGCCCGCATACTTTTCGTCACTCTTTCGCAACCCATTTGTTGGAGGGAGGAGCCAATCTTCGGGCGATACAATGCATGTTGGGGCATGAATCTATTTCAACAACAGAGATCTATACGCATATTGACAGGCATATGC
Organism: uncultured Bacteroides sp.; assembly: GCA_947074295.1. GTDB lineage: Bacteria > Bacteroidota > Bacteroidia > Bacteroidales > Bacteroidaceae > Bacteroides. The sequence goes on from CAMTPC010000005.1 coordinate 24,867, forward strand.
TTCGTTCTGAAATTATAGAACATCATCCTCGTAATATTAAATTTTATGCAAGGAGTGAGAACGAAATTATTTAAATAATGATAAATCGTTGTGATTGTGAATATATAATAAGAATAGAATTGATATATTTGCTTTCTAAATGTTTATTGTATAAATATTGCATTCGTAAACAATTAAATTATAAACTATTAATTTTTTATCAAAATGATTAAGAAACTGTATTTGCCTTTATTGATGGTGATGGTGGTTGCGTTTTCTTCTTGTAGCAAGAAAATGGGTGCTTTGTCTTCGGACTATTTCACTACAACTCCTCAAGTATTAGAAGCAGTTGCCGGTCAGGTTCCTGTGACTATCAATGGTCAGTTCCCAATGAAGTATTTCAAGAAGAAAGCTGTTGTGGAAGTAACACCAGTATTGAGATGGAATGGTGGTGAGGCTGTTGGTACTCCTGCTGTTTTCCAAGGTGAGAAAGTAGAAGGTAATGATCCTACTATTTCTTACAAAATGGGTGGTAACTACACAATGAGAACTAGCTTTACTTATGTACCAGAGATGGCACAATCAGAGCTTTACTTAGTTTTCAATGCTAAGATTGGTAACAAGACAGTAAATATCCCTGCTGTGAAAATCGCTGATGGTGTAATCGCTACATCAGAATTGATTAACAACACTTTGGGTTCTGCTAACTTGGCTAACGGTGATGACGCTTTCCAACGTATCATCAAAGATAAGTTCGAAGATCGTATCATGTTCTTGATCAACTCGTACGACATTCGTCCAGCTCAAATGAAGAATGCTACTACTTTCAACACTGAAGCTGTTGACGTAAACAATGCTCCTAACAAGCAAATCACTAGCATCGATATCGCTTCTACATCTTCTCCTGATGGTGGTTACGAATTGAATGACAAGTTGTCTGACAATCGTATGAAAGCTACTGAAAAAGTGGTAGAACGCAACATGAAGAGATCTAAGCTTGACTCTCCAGTTGATGCTTCATACACAGCTCAAGACTGGGAAGGTTTCCAAGAATTGGTATCTCAATCTAACTTGCAAGACAAAGAGTTGATCCTTCGCGTTCTTTCTATGTATCGTGATCCTGCTACTCGTGAGCAAGAAATCAAGAACATGGCTGCAATCTACGAAGAATTGGCTAACTCTATCCTTCCTCAATTGCGTTTCTCTCGTTTGACTTTGAACTACGAAATCATCGGTAAGTCTGACGAAGAAATCATCCTGTTGTTCCAAACTAACCCAAGCGAATTGAACATCGAAGAAATTCTTTACTCTGCTACATTGACTAAGAATCCTTCTGAGCAAGAAGCTATCTTCCTTGAAACAATCAAATTGTATCCTAACGACTACCGTGCATACAACAACCTTGGTAAATTGGCTTACCAACAAGGTAACTATGATGCAGCTCTTGCTTACTTCAACAAGGCTAACTCTATCGAGTCTGCTCCTGAAGTGAACATGAACCTTGGTATCATGGCATTGTTGATGGGTGATCAAGCTGCTGCTGAAGCATACTTCGGTAAAGCTGCTGGTGCTCCTGAACTTAACGAATCATTGGGTAACCTTTACGTAGCTCAAGGTCAATACGAAAGAGCTGTAAATGCTTTCGGTGACACTAAGACTAATAGTGCTGCTTTGGCTCAGATCCTTGCTAAAGACTACAACAAGGCTAACCAAACATTGTTGGCAGTGCCAGTTCCTAACGCATATACTGACTACTTGATGGCTGTACTTGCTGCAAGAACTAACAACGTAAACTTGGTAACTACAAGCTTGAAGAGCGCTATCGCTAAAGATCCTTCTTTGGCTAAGAAAGCTGCTACAGACCTTGAGTTTGCTAAGTATTACACTAACACAGCTTTCATCAACACTATCAAATAATTACTGATAGACTGATTGAAAATATATAAAAAGAGTTGCCACCCTGCAAATTGGGTTGGCAACTCTTTTTTTTTATTTCAAAACCCTTTACTTTTGTACAAAACATTGATTGACATGAGGAAACTTCTTTATCTGCTATTCGCATTGGCTCTTTTCGCGAGCTGCCGCAAGACATCCGATCTGGCGCAAGTCACCGGAAGCATCAAAGGCATGGGTAATGATACGATTTTTTTATTTGATGACTATACTCTCGACGCCACGCTCGATACGATTGTCATCAGTAACGATCGCTTTGCTTTGGAGTTCCCTGTTGATACATTAAAAATTCTGACAGTGCTTTTTGGGGATGGTACCGAATATCCTCTTTTCATCGACAAAAAGCAGCAACTTCAGATTAAAGGTGATACCTTGTCATTGCCTCTATTGCATATAGATGATAAAGGGCCTAACGCTTTGTACTACAGTTTCGAGAAGGAGCTACATGCTGCGGATTCACTCGATAAGGAACAACAATTACAACTGGTCGAAACTTTCATCCGTGAAAACAATACATCTATCGTAAGTGTGTATCTGATTGATAAATACTTTGCTCGTCAGAAATCACCAGATTTCCGGAAGATTAAAGACCTTATTTCTTCTTTGTCAGGAGTGATGCAAGATCAGCCGGCTGTGACCATGATTTCCGAAAAACTGACCGAGTTGGACAAGATGACAACTTCACGTTCCATCCCTTTTTTCAGTCTTCCCAACGCCGATGGTACTAAGATTACCCGTAACAATGACTATGCTGATAAGTATCTAGTTCTCACCTTCTGGGCAAGCTGGAGTGATACTTGTGCGGCCAACAATAAAGCTTTGCGCGAACTCCAGAAGAAATATGACAAGTTTGAGGATTTAGGTTTAATAGGTATATCACTTGATGTTGACCGTCAAGCCTGGTTAGATGCCGTGAAAAAGGATTCTTTGACCTGGGGGCAAGTGTGCGATTTAGGCGGTTTTAATAGCACTCTTATTGGACAGTTTGGCGTGCATACGCTGCCTACCAATTATCTGGTTTCGCCTACTGGAGTGGTTTTGCTTAAGGATGTCTCCATCGACAGCATTTCTAATCGTCTTCCCATCTATCTGCGTAAAGAGAAAAAGCCCAAATCCAAGCGTAAAACAAATACCGGAACTACAACAAACAAATAATAGATAATCACACCAATTTCTTTAACCTGACTAATACGACAAACATTATGCTAGTAAAAATATTCGGAGCCACTGTACAAGGCATTGAGGCAACCCTAATCACCATAGAAGTGAATAGTTCCCGGGGGTGTATGTTTCACTTGGTAGGACTTCCCGACTCGGCCGTTAAAGAAAGTCATCAGCGCATCATCTCTGCACTGACGGTTAGCGGTCACAAGATGCCTTCCAATAATATAGTTATCAATATGGCGCCTGCTGATATCCGCAAAGAAGGGTCAGCCTACGATTTGCCGCTCGCTATCGGTATCATGGCAGCAGGTGAGATGATTCTCTCTGACCGTCTCGGACAATTCATGATTATGGGCGAACTCAGTCTGGATGGTAGTGTCAACCCTATAAAGGGGGCTTTACCCATTGCCATAAAGGCTCGCGAACTGGGTTTCGAGGGTCTGATAGTCCCCCAAGGCAATGCCCGCGAAGCAGCGGTAGTCAACAACCTTGATGTTTATGGTGTGAGCCATATCACCGAGGTGATCGACTTCTTCAATGAGAAGCGACAACTTCAACCCACCATTGTCAATACACGTGAAGAGTTTTATAAGAGTCAGGTTCATTTCGATCTCGATTTCTCCGACGTCAAAGGGCAGGAGAGTGTGCGCCGTGCGCTCGAGGTTGCTGCCAGTGGTGGTCACAATTTGATCATGGTCGGAGCGCCGGGCAGTGGTAAATCGATGATGGCCAAACGACTACCTTCTATATTGCCTCCTTTATCGTTGTCCGAAAGTTTAGAGACCACTCGTATTCACTCGGTGTCGGGCATGCTCAATCGCAATACATCACTCATCTCGCAGCGTCCTTTCCGCGATCCTCATCACACCATCTCACAGGTGGCTTTGGTCGGAGGTGGCAGTTACCCACAGCCCGGAGAGGTCAGCTTGGCGCATAATGGAGTGCTTTTCCTCGACGAGTTGCCCGAGTTCAATCGTCCAGTGCTCGAAGTGCTGCGTCAACCCTTGGAAGATCGTCACATCACTATCTCGCGTGTCAAGTATTCCGTCAGTTATCCCGCCAGTTTCATGCTCATCGCTTCGATGAATCCATGTCCGTGCGGCTACTATAATCATCCCACGAAAGCTTGTGTCTGTTCTACAGGACAAGTACAGAAATACCTCAATAAAGTATCGGGACCCTTATTGGATCGTATCGATATTCAGGTCGAAATAGTGCCAGTGCCGTTTGATAAGATGGCAGAGCGCCGCGAAAGCGAAGCCAGCGGCACTATACGTCAGCGTGTGGTCAATGCGCGCGAGTTGCAGGCGCAGCGTTTTGCCGAGCATCCAGGTATCCATTGCAATGCGCAGATGACCAGCAAGCTCATCGCCCAGTATGCACAGCCCGATGACAAAGGTCTGCAGCTGTTGAAAAATGCTATGGAGCGACTCAATCTCTCGGCACGTGCCTACGACCGTATCCTCAAAGTCTCTCGTACCATAGCCGACCTAGACAATAGTGCCGGAATAAAGCCTGCACATATAGCCGAAGCCATCAGTTATCGCAATCTTGACCGCGAAAACTGGGCCGGTTAAACCCAAACAACTTAACAGATTATCAACTATCTTTCTATTCACCCTTTTCAATATCTATCTATTATGTCAACTTTCGCACCATTTGCCCGTCCGCTCTATATCATGACCAAGCCTGTCAGCTCCATTTGCAACCTGGCTTGTGAATATTGCTACTATTTGGAAAAGAATAATCTTTATAAGACGGACGACAAAACAGACAAGTTCATCATGAGTGAAGCTCTTCTGGAGAAGTTCACCCAACAATATATTGAGTCGCAGACACAACCACAGATCCTCTTCTCATGGCATGGTGGTGAGACTCTGATGCGTCCGCTCAGCTTTTATAAACGAGCCATGGAGTTGCAACAGAAATATGCCCGTGGACGCACCATCGACAACAGTATTCAGACCAATGGCACGCTACTCACCGACGAATGGTGTCGTTTTTTTAAGGAAAACAATTGGCTGGTAGGTGTTTCTATTGATGGCCCGCAGGAGTTTCACGACGAATACCGCCGCAACAAGCAGGGGTTGCCTTCGTGGGCCAAGGTGATGAAAGGCATAGACCTCCTCAATAAACATGGTGTGGAGTGGAACGCTTTGGCGGTAGTAAATGATTTCAATGCCGATTATCCGCTCGATTTCTATCACTTCTTCAAAGAGATAGGTTGTCGATATATCCAGTTCACACCTATCGTGGAGCGCATTGCACCCAAATCGGATGGCCGCTATTTGGCCTCGCCTATGGACAATCCGCAGGCACAGCTTGCCGACTTCTCCGTTTCGCCCGAGCAGTGGGGCAATTTTCTCTGTACGATATTTGATGAATGGGTGCGCAACGATGTCGGTCAATACTATATACAGCTATTCGATTCCACGCTAGCCAATTGGATAGGCGAGCAACCCGGTGTATGTACCATGGCGCAGACCTGCGGACATGCTGGAGTGATGGAGTACAATGGCGATGTATATGCGTGTGACCACTTCGTATTCCCCGAGTATAAGCTGGGCAATATCAATACACATACCCTAACCGAGATGATGTACAGTGACCGCGAACAAGCTTTTGGAGCCGCTAAGCGCGATAGCCTGCCGCAGCAATGCAAGGATTGCACCTATCTATTTGCCTGCAATGGTGAATGCCCCAAGAACCGTTTTGCTATTACCGCCGATGGACAGCCCGGATTGAACTATCTCTGTAAGGGGTACTATCAGTTTTTCGACCATGTAGCCCCCTATATGGATTTCATGAAGCAAGAGCTCATGGCGCAGCGTCCGCCCGCCAATGTGATGGATTTCGCTCGCCAATACAAACCGTAGAGCTTAAGCCGTAAATTCAATTACCGCATAGTTGGACTCTATGCTGTTCACCAATACGAATATCTTATCATCTTGCCGGATAAGCTGTGGATAGAGCGAATCGCCCAGTTTAGCCGGCTTTTTGTATTCTACCCTCACGCGGCGTGGTGCATAGTCAGTAGGCAGATACTCGCAAGCCATCCGGATATACTGTGCGTTGTTCATATGGCGGTTGTAATCAATATCATTGCGCATCACCATCACCGGTTCAGAACTCAATGCCTCTATCTTGGGTATCACTATCTTGCGGTCCAGATACTCCATATCATATTTAGGGTCGAAAGTCATGCTTTGCACCATTTCGGCTTCCATCTTGTTCAGTCTGCCCGTAGCATGATTAACACAGACCCCTGTGCTCCATGTTGCATAACAAGGCAATCCTTTCTCATCGTAAATGATGGTATTGCGATAGCCATAATAGCCATTACATTCATAGACACTGGTGCTTATCGTCAGCTTTTCTTTATAAGATGGTATGCGAATGATGTCCACCTGTCGCGAATAAAGCAGTTGAGTGATGTTGTTTCTCCGCATATAAGCGCCAAATTCAGGTTCAGAATCGAACCACAGTTCCGAGCAGTCCTGCATCAGTTGAAACGCCGAGAAAAGCTTCAGCTTTCCGTCTTCTCCCGTCTTGCTTGTTGTCACGATATCATGAGTTGTAAACATAGTCTTGTTTCTTTTCAGTGATGAGAATAAAATCAAAGTTATATAAACAGTCGACCAATTTATTTGGTTTTCCTCAGGTATGCAAATTTAGTTCCCATAGTTTTAACTATCTGTTTGTCAGTGTGTGTCTATATGGCGATTTACTGAACAAAATGACTGTTCTAATAGTGCATAAAGTGGGATCGTTATTAATGCTGTATAGGGCTGATATACAGTATTATACCGCTTTGCTTCTGGGCAGTCCTTATATTGGTCGCTAGGCAGCCTTGCCCATCCTGTTCTCAAAGGCTAGTCAGCAAAGTGTGTAAGGGTGGTTGATGAAACGAAGAAGTCTTGCCTGCTATGTTCTTTTAGGGCAAGACACTCTGTATTTGTTCCAATTTATCGTACATTTGTAGCTAACAACCATTTAACCCTATAAGACTGATGAAAGTAAAACCCGACTTTGAACTGCGCACTGTAGCAGGCGAGAATATTCTTGTGGCGACTGGAAAGATGTCGACCAATTTTTCTAAACTGATTTCACTAAATGACTCTGCTGCCTATCTTTGGAAGGAAGTGTCGGCTATGCCTTCATTTGAGATCAATACACTAGCAGATCTCTTGGTGAAGCGCTATGATATAGACAATGCCACTGTATTGGTAGATGCTAGTATGATTATAGACGAATGGCTGAAGGCGGGAGTGATAGAGAAGTAGTTCTCGAACCTTAAAGAGGCTGAATTCGACCCTTTGCACTCAATTCCTCAATGTCCACCACTTTGTCACACACCGCCAAGGCCTCTGAACGGTGTGATATGACGATGATAGTCAGTGAAGGGCACTGCTCTTTCAGATGTTGGAGTGCCTCATTGATGGCCAGCTGGGTATCTTCATCCAGCGAGGATGTAGCTTCGTCGAGCAACAATAGTTCTACATCACGATAAAGGGCACGTGCTATGCCAATGCGTTGGCGTTGGCCGCCCGAAAGTTTCGAACCCCCTTCGCCAACCTGTGTTAGTGGGCCATCGGGTAGGGTGGCCACGAAATCTTCCAGCGAAGCAAGTCGCAATACCCTTTCCAGACGTTGAGTATCTACATTTCCTCCCATCACGACATTGTCTTGCAATGAACCATTAATCATAAAGAGCTGTTGCGAGACATACCCTATCTGACTGCGCCAGTTGTCTTTGAATCGTTCGTCGAGCAGCTGTCCATCTACTGTTATTTTGCCTTTCTGGGATGATATAAAGCCTAGTAGCAGATAGAAAAGTGTGCTTTTTCCTGATCCTGACTCTCCTTTGATACCGATAAAATCTCCTTTGTTGATAGCTAAAGATAGATCCGTTAAGATGGGTTTTCCTTCTTCATAGCTGAAGCTGATCTCACTAAATTCTATGTTATCGTGAAATACGATGGGTTCGTATTGGCTTTTGGTCTTCACCTTTTCATCATCCGCTTTTATTTCATCGAGCAGTTCTAGCGCGAAGGAGTTGCTGCGCATGGCAAATATGGCGTTGGTGCTTTTTACCACACCAGGCATCACCCGATAGATGGCGATGGCGAATAATCCCACCACTATGCTGAGCGATGAAAGGGATAAATACTGGGCGGCAGCTACCAGCACCACTACCGCACATACCACTGTGAACTCCAGCACGCGTTGCAATGAAGAGTGCAGCACTCCCTTGCGAGCTATCAAGATGCCTTGTTGATGAAGCAATGACTCGTACTGGCGGGCACTCTCGTCAAACATGCCGCTGAGTGCCATATCGCCAAACCCTACGAATGTTTGTTGCAGCAGTTGGTTTTTTCGAGGATAAAGCTCGAAGAGCCTTTCACCATACCTGCGGATACGTTTCTGGGTGAAGTGATAGTACAGGATGGAAATCGGCGCAAATGTGACGACCACCAATCCGAAAACCTGAATGTTATAGACCATAAGAGCGCCAAGTACAATGAGCGTCACCACTAGCTCGCTAATCAATCCCACGAAAGGGATGAAATAGCCCTGTATCAGGTAGGCGGCAACCCCTTCTATCTTGTTGATGAGGCGATGGCTGTTGTTCTGTTTCACGAACATAAAACCGTTGCTATAATAGATGCGATAGAGACGTAGCGATAGGAATTGAGAGATATCGAACAGCATGCGGCTTTGCCGGTAACTGATGTACGATGTCAGTAGCAGACGTATCAAAGCGATACAAACCACCACTATCAACACAAAATGGATAAAGGTGGCAGTGCTTTCGAAGCCCGTATGTTGGTATAGCGTATGGAGATAGGGGTTTTCATCAATATTGTTTTCACCCAGCACCATCACCAATAAAGGCAATAATAGGCCTACACCCAACAGGTCAAGTCCTATCATCAGGAATGAGTTCACCCCCGTAAGAATCACCTTTAAACGCAGTGATCGGGGTAAAATGTGGTAGAGTGTAGAAAAAGCGTTGAGTGTATTTTTCATGGCCGTTCCGAATAGCAGTGCATGATTAATGATGTAAAGTTACGGTTTATAGCGTTTTATTTTGCTATTTTTGTCTGACTTATTCAATGATACGTTATGAAAAACTATATAATCGCCGATCTGGCTTGTACAGTGGCAGGTGATACAGCTGTGGTTGGGGAAAATTATGCTCCTTTTGAAGTAGATATATTTCCAGATAGCTGTAACCGTTTATTCGAATTGGAGGTAGATACAACAACATGTGTTGGGCGAATAGATTGGGGAGCGATTATTGATGACTATCCCGATGAATCATTAAGAATTGAAGTGCGTAAGGGGCGTGATAACTTTCAGATGGTCAGCTATCTGCCCGAGAGTGACACTGCTTTCTCTGTGATAGAGTGTAACAGCCATTATACCCAAAACACGCTCTATATCCTCGATTTGGAACAAGCCGAATTTGCTTTCAACAACGCCATGATGCTGCTCTATGCTTGTGCTGCGGCACAACAAGGCAACACGCTTTTATTTCATAGCTCAGTGATAGTAAAAGACGCCATAGCATACCTGTTCTTAGGAAAAAGCGGGACAGGAAAAAGTACACATACGGGGCTTTGGCTGCAACATATTAGCCAGACACACCGCTTGAATGACGATAATCCCGTGGTTCGAATCCTGCCAGACGAGGTGCGCGCCTATGGCTCACCGTGGAGTGGTAAGACTCCTTGTTATCGCAACGAGAGCTTTCCAGTGGGTGCTATAGTACGGCTATGGCAAGCGCCCGAAAACAAAATACAGCGTCTGCGTCCCGCCCAGGCTTTCGCAGCTTTATTGCCTACTGTAAGCAGTCTGCCTTGCTCGGTAGATATCACGACGGCCGTGCGCGAGGCTATCACCAAACTGATAGAACGGACACCTGTTTATCGCATGGACTGCCTGCCCGATGAGGCGGCGGCACAGCTATCATTCAACACCATTTCCAATCCATGAAAAAGATTGTGCTGCCCAATGATATCGTGATTGGCGAAGTGAAGAAACTTATTGATGAAGGTCATGAGGTTTCTCTGCGTGTCAAAGGCAATAGCATGTTGCCCTTTATACGCGGTGGCGAAGACCTTGTGCTGTTGCGATCGCTTGACACGCCCCTACAACGGTGGGATATCGTGCTGGCGCGTGATTTGGACCAGCGCCTGGTGATACATCGCGTCATCAAAATCGCACCCGACTGCATCACGCTGATGGGAGATGGCAACCTGGAGTTTACCGAACAATGTTTGCTTGCGGATATCATCGCCCGTGTGGTGCAGATTCAAAAAGATGACCGACTGATCGACTGCACCACTACTGCCATGCGGCGGAAAGCCATCTGGTGGCATCGTCTTCTGCCCATACGCCGTTATCTTTTAGCTATCTATCGTCGAATCAACTAAGAACTATCTATATGAAAACAACAGTATCACCTACAACCGAAAAAGCCTTTTTCTCTCTGCTCCGAGCTGGTTTATGGAATGATCATACACCAGATACAGCTCTCTTCGATAGCGATACAAATTGGAACGAGATCTTTGTCCTATCCATGCAGCAGACTGTAATCGGACTGATATGGGATGGCATGGCAAAACTACCCGCACAGTTGCAACCACCGAGGAAAGTAAAGTTGCATTGGTACACCTATGTGTTGAAAGTAGAGCAGGGGAATGAAGAGATAAACGCTAGTGTCGCGGAGATTGTAGCTGTCTATCAGAACAATGGTTTGCACCCTGTCTTGCTAAAAGGAGCTGGACTGGCTGCACTCTACCCCAATCCACTCCATCGCTGTGCGGGGGATATGGATGTTTATATCGGTGAAAAAGATTACGATACTGCTAATCGTATAGCCCAGTCCATAGGCTATGTGATGGGTGCCGAAAGCAGTCAACATAGCCATATGGATAGAGGTCGTATGGTGGTGGAGAACCATCGTAAAATGGTGACTATCTTCTCACAAACCTTACAGTCAGAGTTTCTGCAGCAGTTAGACGAATGGTATCCGCATGGTGCTGAAATGGTTAAGATCAATGGGCAGGAAATACCGGTTCCCCCCGCACACTTTAATGTCCTCTTTGTTTTTCTCCACATGTACAAGCACTTCATACAGATGGGGGTGGGGTTGAGGCAACTATGCGATTGGGCCATTCTGCTGAACCACACTGAGCTGAAAGATATAAATGTGGAAGGGTGCATGAAGGGTTGGCAATACCTGGGTCTATTCTTGGTGGAATATCTAGGGCTGGATGCCACAAAGTTGCCATATTGCAATCCGGCAATGCGCACCGAAATGGAAATGGCCAAAGCGATGATTATGAATGATGGTAACTTTGGTTTCAACGAAACGGACTTCTACACCAAGCGGCCCAAAAGTTATTGGGCAGGTAAGCTTTTCTCCTTCCGCTATCAGTCTCGTCGTTGGTTCAAAGTGTTTCGTTTGCAGCCCGCAGAAACCATGTGTTTTATCTTCGTTTATCGCATGCGCACCTCTCTGGCGCAGATTGTGAAAGATCGTTTCTGACCATTCTGCCCTCCGTTGTGTTTTTTACTTCATTTTCCGTAAAATGTGTACTATTCACCGTAAGATGTTTAATCATTTTGGAGAGATAGTATACTAATTTTGTGGTAAATAGAAAATTAACTATGAAGAGAAGTAAAATCGTTTTAGTGGCAATATTGGTGATGCTATTATCAGCCTGCTGCGACAAACCTCAAAAACTGGAGATTATGAATACAGGAATCGAACCCGTAATGGGATTGGGTGAACCCATAAGCGCTAACTTTACAGGTGATGCTTGGTTGAAAATGCTTTCAACCGAACCCGGATATGACTGTAATGTCTACAACGTGACTTTTGCTCCTGGCACACGCAACTATTGGCACAGCCATTCCATTGGGCAAATATTGCTTTGCACCGAAGGGGTGGGCTACTATCAAGAAATGGGACAACCTGCACGGCGATTAGTGGTAGGCGATGTAGTCAATATTCCTGCTAATACCATGCATTGGCATGGAGCAGCTACTGATAGCCGCTTTACGCATATCGGTATTACGCCAAGAGTAAATGAAAATGCAACCACTTGGGGAGAGCCCGTGAGTGATGAGGCCTACGAACAAGCCACAAAGTAAATCTAATGTACTATGAAAAAGATAACCTATATACTATTTTTAGTACTATCGATGGTGTTGTATAGTTGTTCCGAAGGAGATCAATTGGAGGTAGAACCCGAAGTGCCCGAAAATCCCCAACAGCCTGATGCTCCAAATGAAAATGGTGATGAAGAGGGAAACAATACTAGCCCTACGGGCAGATCTCTCATCGCTTATTATTCATGGAGTGGTAATTCGCGTGGCTTCGCTCAAATTCTTCATAACCTTACTGGAGCAGAGATAGTAGAAGTTACGATGACCAATCCTTATAGCGCTACTACCGACCAGCAACTCTATTCCATCGCTACTGCCGAACTGAACCGTATTGACCGGGATGGAGTTTATCCGGCAATCAATACGGTGATAGAGAGTCTTGAGGCCTATGATACTGTTTTTCTGCTCACGCCTTTATGGCATGCACGAATGTCCACTCCCATGCAATCGTTCTTGTATAGTCATGCCGAAAAGTTAGCAGGAAAGCGTCTGGCGCTCATCATCACGAGTGCAAGCAGTGGAGTCAGTCAGGTAATGGCGGATGCGCGTCGTCTATGTCCCAATAGCATACTGACCAATGAGTTGTGGATAAACTATGCTGCAATGAATGGCGATATCACTGCGCTGATCACTAATTGGCTTTTGGGTATCGGAGTTTCTCCTTAAACGACAAGTTTTACTTCGTAGACAATCCATAGCGATAAAAAATACAGTGTAGATAATTATGAATATCTACACTGTATTTTTATATAAACATATTGATTTATGTTATTTAAAATATTGAAAATAAGTGGTATATTTGTAGAAACCAACATTTTACTGCTATGAAGAAAAACGTATTGCTTATATTATCATTGCTTCTTGCCTTTGTCATAGTGTCATGCAAGAAGAGTTCGAAACAAGAAGCGTTGACTGCCGACTATTTGGTGAAGAAACTTGTTCTATCTGTCGAAGGTGATACCACAGTACAGACTGTGATATATACTTATGATGATCAGAATCGCCTTTTGGCTAGCTATACTGATGGGGAATTGAGTAGTAGATATAGCTATAAATCTGATACAGTGATTAGTTCTATTTATTATGATAGTATGTCTGTTGTCACCGATTTCATATTGAAAAATGGCCGGATAGTTCGCTCCTTGCATCATCCATTTATGGACAGCCAAACGATGATAGTAGATTACAAGTATAATTCCAAAGGCGAACTCATCTCCTTAGTCGGGTCGGATTATAGTGTCGATAATACCTGGAAAGATGGTAATTTAGCTTGTGCCTCTATGTCAAGTGAAGACTATAATGTCTGCTACACTTATACGGATTATCCAAATCTGATCAACTTCCATCCTGATTCTGGAATTAGTTTTCAGTTAGATAAGAATAGAAGCAAGGATCTGATTGATAAAGTCATAGGGACTGATTTATTAGGTGACACTTATGAGTTAGCTTATACCTATGAACTAGATAGCCTCGGACGACCCCTACAAATTAAGCAAATAAGGTTCGATATCGTTATGCTAATTTATACACTATACTATTAACGGATATTCTCTTACGGATAATGTAGCTTTCATGAGCCATTAGTTAAAGGCCATACGAGTGATTCAACCAAACTGCTATCTGTTTGTTATTGATATATTTAATAGCTAAAAGCAGTACGGATATGTATAAGTCTCTCATTCGCCCGATGTTATTTCGTATGGATCCCGAGAATATTCACCAGTTGATCTTTGACGGATTAAAGTTTTACAAACACCTTCCGCCTGCACGAAGTGTTATGAAAAGTCGTATGCACTCCGGGCTTGTATTAAAAGACTTACGATTTAGGTCTCGTATAGGACTTGCAGCAGGTTTAGACAAAGGTGCCGAGGTCTATGATGAATTGGCTGACTTTGGTTTTGGCTTCATCGAAATAGGCACTATTACTCCTAACCGCCAATATGGGAATCCTAAACCGCGTATATTTCGGCTAGTAGAGGATGAATCTCTTATTTCGCGTACTGGATTTAACAACCCTGGTATCCGGGTGATACTTGAAAGGTTGGCCGATTCGCTTCATCGCAAATATGTGCTGGGCGCTAATATAAACCGTGACCCTACATCAACTGGCAAAGGTATAGTGGATGATTTTTTGCTGCTTTTCGAGAAACTGTATGATGAGGTGGATTATTTCACCATAAACTGGGGTAGTATCGATCCGAAGGACTTCGAAGCGGTAATTGAAGCCTTGACAATATATAGGCAGGATAAGTCTATGTGCCGAAAAATCTTCATTAAACTGCCAGCTGATATACCTATGGAAGTAGTAGACAAAGTAGTGGTTCTGGCGCGTAAATACCAGACGGATGGTTTTATAGCCACAGGACCAACTATGGATCGTGGTGGTCTGAAGTTTCTCACTACTATCGAGAGTGATAGCATTGGTGCAGGTGGTGTAAGCGGTAAAGGAATCGGCGATAAGTCGCGTAAAGTGGTTCAGTATTTGGCCGCACAGGTAAAAGGCGAGTTTATCATCATTGGGGCAGGTGGAATTATGACTCCTCGCGACGCAGTGGCCATGATAGCCTCTGGGGCGGATCTGATTCAAATCTATTCGGCTTTTATCTACGAGGGACCAGGCATAGTGAAAGCGATGGATAGGGCTCTTTCTAGAGATAAATAATTAAGTAGTAAAGAAATGTTTCCCTTTCTGCTGCCAATCTGGAAAATATAGCTATTTTTGCCGCTACTGTTGGGGGTGCATCCTTGTTGGAGTGATGCTGAGATAATACCCCATGAACCTGATATGTATAATTACAGCGTAGGGAAACAGGCGGATATAATTCTCTTCATAGATGGCCCTTCTTAGCTATCTGCATTACCTGAAGTATTGGTTAGACCTCCCCTTCCCGGCGCTACTATAATAGTAACGACTAACTGATATGGATACTCAAACAAGTGTTCTTGCTGCTAAAATGTTGAGCGATCTGGCATTGATCCGCTCCAAATCACCATTGGTTCACAATATCACCAACTATGTGGCGATGAACAATACAGCCAACGCACTACTCTCTATCGGTGCATCACCCGTGATGGCGCAGGCGGTGGAGGAGGTGGAGCAAATGGTGGCGATCTCGTCGGCACTGGTCATCAATATAGGTACGCTGAGTACCAACTGGGTGGAGTCTATGATAAAAGCAGGACAAGCTGCTTATGAGCGGAAGATTCCGTTATTGCTCGATCCGGTAGGCGCGGGGGCTACTGATTTCCGAACCATTACTTGTCACCAGATTATCGATACTTGTAATCCTGCCATTATCCGAGGCAACGCTTCGGAAATCCAAGCATTGATAGACAATACTACGGTTACGAAAGGGGTGGATAGCACAAGCACCACTGATGCTGCACTAGAATCGGCAAAGGCTTTGGCTGTGAAATATAAGGCTGTGGTTGTGGTGAGTGGCGAGACGGACTATATCACCGATGGTACACAAGTAAATAGTGTCAGTTATGGATCGCCCATGATGCGTAGTGTCACTGGGATGGGGTGTACGGCGAGTGCCATTATGGGTGCTTTTATCAGTGTCAACTCCAATGCCTTTGAAGCGGCTACCCATGCCATGCTACTGATGGGGATGGCTGGCCAACTGGCCGCTAAATACTCCAAAGGTAATGGTTCGCTGCAAGTTAACTTCTTGGACGAGCTTTACAGCTTTAACGCAGACTCTATCAACCGTCTATAATCCTACATGATGAAGAAGGCATTGGATTTGTCACTCTATCTGGTAACGGATAGGGGGCTAACGTTGGGAAGAGATCTCTGTACGATAGTGGAGGCGGCTGTACAAGGTGGAGTGACATGTGTGCAACTGCGCGAAAAGGATTGTGAGACAGGCGAATTTGTCGAATTGGCTCTGCAGCTAAAGACATTGCTCGATGGCTATAATGTCCCTTTGATCATAAACGATCGCATTGATGTAGCTCTGGCAGTGGATGCAGCAGGCGTCCATATTGGACAAAGTGATATGCCTTATGAAATAGCGCGTAGATTGCTGGGTAACGATAAATATATTGGCCTGTCGGTGGAAACACTCGATGAGGCTATGGTAGCCAATGCGTTGGATGTAGACTACATTGGTATATCGCCCATATTCAGCACCCAGACAAAGCAGGACATTAAACAGCCTTTTGAATTGGAAGGGGCAAAACGGGTGGTCGAAATAACCCGTCATCCTACAGTGGCTATCGGGGGAATCCATCCACATAATGTGGCACGAGTGATGCAAACGGGAGTCGATGGGGTGGCTGTGGTATCAGCCATCGTTTCGGCTATTGATCCTCAACAGAATGCCAAGGAGCTATCGTCTATCATTCATCAAAACAAGAAAACCCTATGAAATATGATCGTGTATTGTCCATTGCTGGGAGTGATTCCGGTGGTGGTGCAGGCATTCAAGCTGATATCAAGAGTATATCGGCCAATGGCGCTTTTGCCATGACGGCCATTACTGCCATCACCTCGCAAAACACACAAGGTGTGCAAGGTGTATTCCCTTTGCCACCCACTGTGGTGCAATCGCAAATTCAATCGGTATTGAGTGACATTGGTGTTGATGCGGTGAAGATAGGTATGCTTCATTCGGCAGAGATTATCGGCTGTGTCAGCGAAATACTGAAAAGCTTTAACGCAAAGAATATAGTGCTCGATCCGGTGATGGTGGCCACATCGGGTGATAGTCTTTTCCAAAATGAGGCACTCGAGGCTCTCAAGACTCAACTTATCCCGATCAGTACGTTGATCACTCCCAATCTGCCCGAAGCCGAAGCATTATGGGGCAAGACGGTGGTGACAATCGAAGATATGCGCGAAGCGGCCTTAACTTTATCGCTGGATGGCACAATATCGGTACTCATCAAAGGTGGGCACCTAGTAGATACCAACCGTTTGTGTGACGTACTCTATGATGCCACAACAGGACAACTGGAAGAACTGTATAGCGACAGAGTGGATACTGTAAATACACACGGCACGGGTTGTACACTCTCATCGGCCATTGCGGCATGGCTGGCCAAAGGCTATGGCGTTAGCGAGGCGGTGAAGCGAGCAAAGGTCTATATGGCAGGTGCTATCGAAGCAGGAAGCCATTATGAGATCGGTAGTGGACATGGGCCCGTTCATCACTTTTATCAACTGAAACAATCATAAACTAAATAAGAACAACATGGAGAATTTTAGAATTGAATATCCGGCATCGGAAAAGGTATATATCAATGGCACGCTCTTCCCGGATGTGAAGGTAGGCATGCGCCGTATCAAGCTATGTGGTGCTGGCAATGCACCTGTTTATGTCTACGATACAAGTGGTCCATATAGTGATCCGAATGTCAAGATCAATTTGGAGAAAGGTTTGCCTAAACTGCGCGCCGAGTGGGTGAAAGATCGCAAAGGGGCTTGCATCACACAGATGCACTATGCCAAGCAAGGTATCATAACACCCGAGATGGAGTATGTGACGATCCGCGAAAACATGAACAATGAAGCATTAGGTATTAATAGCCCTATCACTCCTGAGTTCGTGCGTCAGGAGATTGCCGAAGGCCGTGCCATTATCCCTGCCAACCGCAATCATCCCGAAGCAGAGCCTATGATTATCGGTCGCAACTTCCTAGTGAAGATCAATACCAATATCGGTAACTCTGCACTTTCATCGGGCATCGAAGAAGAGGTAGAGAAAGCAATATGGAGCTGCAAATGGGGAGGTGATACCATTATGGACCTTTCTACGGGTAACAATATCCATCAGACACGCGAATGGATTCTCCGCAACTCACCCGTTCCAGTGGGTACAGTACCCATCTATCAGGCATTGGAAAAGGTGGATGGCAAGATAGCGGACCTTACTTGGGAAATCTATCGTGATACGTTGATCGAGCAATGCGAGCAGGGTGTGGACTATTTCACGATACATGCAGGTGTGCGCAAAGAACATGCCGAGTTAGTGAAGACGCGCAAGACGGGTATCGTATCGCGTGGTGGTGCTATCCTCACGAAGTGGTGTGAGATTCACAATGCAGATAACTTCCTATATACACATTTTGAAGAGATCTGTCAGATATTGGCTTCGTATGATGTGGCTTTCTCTTTGGGTGATGGTTTGCGCCCAGGCTCTATCTATGATGCCAACGACGAATCACAGTTCTTGGAATTGGCTACGCTGGGCGAACTAACCTTGAAAGCTTGGGCACACGATGTACAAGTGATGATCGAGGGTCCTGGTCATGTGCCCATGAACAAGATCGCCGAAAATATGCGTAAGCAGATCGAATTGTGCCATGCTGCACCATTCTACACACTGGGTCCTTTGACCACTGATATCGCACCGGGTTATGACCATATCACTTCGGCCATCGGTGCAGCGCAAATAGGATGGTTGGGAACGGCTATGCTTTGCTATGTCACGCCAAAGGAACACCTAGGGCTGCCCAATAAGGATGATGTGCGCGAGGGTGTAGTGACCTATAAAATCGCTGCTCATGCTGCCGACCTAGCCAAAGGGCATCCCGGAGCGCAGGTGCGCGATGATGCTATGAGTAAAGCCCGCTTTGACTTCCGTTGGGAAGATCAGTTTAATCTGGCGCTCGACCCTGAACGTGCCCGCGAATATTACTATGCGAACGGTGCGCATAAGGAAGGTGATTTCTGCACGATGTGTGGTCCTAACTTTTGCGCCATGCGACTATCTAAGCAGACAGTCTAACCTTGGATTACTTATATAAAATAACAAAAGCACCGGGACTCGACTGGTGCTTTTGTTATTTTATGCCTCTATCTCTTCGAATATTACATTGGCTACTGTCCATTTTTCCATGCGTACATGTATCACTAAAGCGAATATGCCTAGCGTAACGATGCTAAGCAACCACCATAAGATCCAGTGTTGCGCCAGATCTTTAGGGCAACCGATAAACTTCAACCGTTTACCACAAACTACAGTATGATGATATTTCGCACGATATTTCATGCACAAGGCCCATGGATAGGCCAATCCCAACGAACAAATGCAAATCAGCATGAACTTGAGCTGTATGATCAGATAGGCTTTTACTGATTCATCGAAGTAAGAGTTGTATTTCTTTCTATTGGCCTCGATAGTAGACTGATCGAGAGCTATTTTTATCTTTTCTTTCATACCGAAGGGGGTTATATGGATTAAGTAAGGCAAAAGTAGATATTTTTATGATTCTCTTCCCGTTTTAATCTTTAGTTTTGCATTTTGTTAAACACAAAACGAATGAAGTTTAATTTTCTTTTTACTCTTGCTCTTTTGATGATTTCGAGTTTGATGGCTCAACAAAGCATTGAAGCACAAAAGATGAAAGCTATGGGTTTGCTCAACGTTGCCGATTCTGATAGTACTATTGTGGTTGATCTGATGTATGCTCATGATGACAACTTCACAGGGCAATTGCTTTATGAGTGCCTGCGCGAAGCCTATCTGCATCCCGATGCATTGAAGGGCGTGATAAAAGCACAAAAAGAGCTGAAACGTTTGTTTCCAGAATATACTCTGATCATTTATGATGCAGCCCGTCCGATGCATATCCAGAAAAAAATGTGGCAAGTGGTGCGAGGCACACCATTGCGTATCTATGTGGCCAATCCCGCCAACGGAGGTGGATTGCACAATTATGGTCTGGCGGTAGATGTCAGCATCTTGGACGAAAAAGGAGTATCTTTGCCCATGGGAACGCCGGTCGATCATTTGGGTGAGGAGTCACATATCACACACGAGGCTGATTTGATTAGCGACGGTAAATTGACAAAGCAAGAGTGGGAAAATAGACAGTTGTTGCGTCGGGTGATGCGTCATGGGGGATATCGAACCCTGCATTCGGAGTGGTGGCATTTCAACTGGTGCAGCCGTCAGGAAGCGAGAGAGAAGTATAGGGTGATACCATAAAGAGTATAAAACAAAGACTGCCCCATTCATCAACTACGAGTTGGAATGGAGCAGACCCTAACCAATTATAATACCTATCTAATTATCGAAACGTTTAATGTTAAGTTCTTTATTTATTGTACACCTTCGGTCGTCATCACGACTCTCTTCATGGTGCCATCTGGATTGTATTCTAATTTGTCGATACATACAGAGCGACGGAAACTGCCTCCTGCATGGTTGATTGCACCATTGTGGTAGATGAAATACCACTGACCATTGAATTCCACGATGGCTTGATGGTTGGTGTTGGAGTTACCAGCTATCTCGTTCAAGATGCCTTTGTATTCCCAAGGTCCATTGATACTGCGGCTCATGGCATAGCAGATTTTTTCTGGAAACTCAGATGCATACGATAGATAATACCAACCATCGCGTTTATGAATCCATGGTGCTTCGGTGAAGCGTGGTAGATCGATCGGGATAATGGGGCCATCTAGCTCTATCATGTTATCTTTTAATTTAGCGATGTAACATTGCGTATTACCCCAGCTGATGTAAGCTTGGCCGTCATCATCAATAAACACTGTTGGATCGATATCGTCCCAGAAGATAGAGGTTTGCTCGGTGGTCATATCGTTAGTGATCAATGCCGAGCCACGAGCGTCCTTAAATGGACCTACAGGCGAGTCAGATACGGCCACACCGATAGATTTACCTGGAATGGTACCATGTTCTACTGTCACATACCAGTAAAATTTACCGTCGCGTTCGATGGCTTGGCTGGCCCATGCTTCGCCTTTCGACCATTCGAAACTCTTAGCTTGAAGCTTATGCGCATGTTCGGTGAAGTTCACTAAGTCTTTTGTAGATAGAATCACCCATTCGTTCATGTGGTAATATTGTTCGGGTGCAGGGCACTCATCGTGGCCAGCATAGATATAGAGCGTACCATCGTGTACCAAAGCAGCTGGGTCACCCAAATATTTGTGCGTAGCGATGGGGTTGCCAGTTGCCACGAACTTAAAATCTTCTTGTGCTGTCAGGGGGAGTGCAGCCATAGCTACACATCCCGACAGTATATACTTTGTGAGTCTATTCATCGTATTATTGGTTTATTCTTTTGTGAATTTATACATCGCGAATGTATTGGGTGCGATTTCTGCATTTAGCACATTGCCTTCGATGGCAACAGCGCTTTCTTGAGGAATGATAGCATTCGGGTTCTCGATGGTATTTTCCAAGTCAGGATTATCCGAGCGGAAGATTGTTAATGTGCCATTAGTTAGCTTATTATTCTTCTTCAATCCTGCAAAGTTCAATGCTACTGGTTGAGGCTCGTTCGAAGTGTTCACCACTTTCACAATATAGGCATTGCTTGGTGCATCCCATACAGCGCTGGCAAACAAACCATTCTGTCCTTCTTGTCCTGATACAGGTTTCTTATTCATTGTCAAAGGTACCACATTTGTTCCCTTGTTGTGACCGTAGAGCTGTTGTACATAGTAGCTGCACGAACGTACCGAGTTCAGGTTGTCAAACCAGATCATGTCTGGACGCCATTGCCACCCTTCCACGTGGGCGAATAGAGGCGCATAGGTTGCCATATGTACGATATCCGCATTACGTTCCAAACCTGTCATGAAAGCAGCTTCCAATAGGGCAGCGTTGAAGTGGTTGTACTTCTTGCCCTTACCGTGGCAAGCATATTCACCTGCAAATACTTTAGGACCTTTGCGATCGTAGTTGTCATAGCGACTACCTTGTGCCAAGAACCATTCTTCGGGGCGATAGAAATGCTCGTCCACTAAGTCTACTTTGATATTTTTCATCTCTGGCCATAGGTAGTCAAACTGTTTACCTTCCGAGTCGGGGCCCGAGCTACCGATGATTAGCATTTCTGGATAAACCTTGCGGATAGCTGTCACGAATGGCACCAAATGCTCAGGATATTCAGGTCCCCATTGCTCATTACCTACACCGATATATTTCAAGTTGAAAGGTTCAGGATGTCCCATTTCGGCACGTACCTTACCCCAAGTTGTATTCACATCACCATTAGCGAACTCAATCAAGTCCAATGCATCTTGCACGTAGCTACCCAGATCACAAACTGCTACATGCGTATGTTCGCCTTCGTTCTGGAACTGGCACGAAAGGCCACAGCTTACGATGGGAATTGGTTCGGCGCCCATCTCTTCCGAAAGTAAGAAATATTCATAAAAGCCAAGGCCATACGATTGGAAATAATCAGGGAAGAAGCGATGCTTGAATGTATAGTGCCAACGGTTCTCGTTCAAGGGACGGTTTTCTACTGGACCTACCGATTTCTTCCAGTCGTAGCGTGTTTCAAGGTCAGTACCTTCTACGATACAGCCACCGGGGAAGCGGAACACGCCAGGATTAGTTTCGGCCAATGCTTGCGCCAAGTCTTTACGTAGACCATTCTTATGACCGTTGTAAGTATCTACAGGGAAAAGTGAGATATGTTCCAAGTCGACTGTTCCTGGGCTTTCAAGGAAGATGCGCAGATGCGCTTTGGCTTCGGTGCGTGGAGAGGTAAACACCAATTCATATTGTTTCCAGTCATCCGATGTGATATCCATATTTTCTACCACAAATGCTTGACCCTCTTCCATCGTATTGTTCTTGATCAGCTCCATGCTAATCTTCTGACCTTTACCACGAGCCCATACCGAGAAGCGATATTCCTCACCTTTTGTCACACCAATACCGAAGAAGCCTTCATTCTCCAATCCTGTATGTTTATGGTTGTGTCCAGCATTGCTCAGGCGAACATAGTGTGGGTTTTGGTCGAATGGACCATCATTCATCAACTGTATATTACCGAAAGTGTTCCAGCCCATAAAGTTTTGTGGAAACTCGAACGAGCGATTCTTAATCAGTTCGGCATACAGTCCACCATCAGCTGCATAGTTGATGTCTTCAAAAAACAAACCATACATTGTAGGTTGTATCGGTGCTCCTATTTTATTGGTTTGGATAACCAAGTTAGATACGTCTTGTGCATGAATCGTCATGCCTGCGGCAATTGCTGCTGCCGCCAAAAAAGTCTTGTGTAATTTCATGGTATATTAGCAATTTTAAATAATTATTTCACTCTCTTTCCCCAAACAGCACAACCCTCCTTGTCGAGACCTGTGAAAAGAATCGTCTCCGCTTCATTCTCCCAGTCATGTCCTGCCATCACAATCAGATTGCTGATTTCTTCGTTGTCTGATTTTATATTGAGGCTCTGTTTTCTGCTATTAAAGTTCCAATTGGCGTTTCCGGCGCTTCCATCTTTCTCGAATTTCACGATTGTCGATTCGGCTTGTTCGCCTTTGCGGAGATCGCCTTCTCCCCACAAAATCTGCCCTGCGATGAGGTCGCGTACCAATGGTGGCTCGAAGATACGGATGATTTCCCATTCGCCTACCAAGTCATCCCGATTAAAATCTCTATTGGGATTACCAGTGTAGCGTTGTGGTGATACCACTGGCCAACCGCTTTCTGTAAAGAAGATTTCGCGTACATGCAGATTCATCATATGGTTGCCAGGCGATAGACGTCCTTGGTGTGCCATGAAGAAACGGCCATCTCCTGCGTCAATGATGCCACAATGCGCTGTGCCTGCCCATCCTGGATGATTGTTAAAACGATAGGGCGCAGTGATTACTGGCACATTGTTGGTGGTATCTTTTATATCTTGTCCATAGAAATCCATGAACGGTCCTTCTGGTTTATCTGAATAGGCCACACGTACATTGTACGTAGTCATAAGCGGATCATACGAAGTGAAAAGGAAGTATTTTTCCAGCCCAGGGTGATAGATGATCTCTGGTGCTTCCAAATTGTCTTTCTCATAATCGGCACGTCGTGCAATTAGGTGTCCTTGGTCGCCTTCTGTCGCAGCCAGTCCTGTTTCTGGGTTCAACTCCATGCAGAACAAGCCACCAAAATACGAACCATAGTGCATCCACCATTTGCCGTTTTTTGGATCTTCGATAACAGAAGGGTCGATTGCATTCATCACATCCCCTTTACCCGTTTTCACCACGCATCCACGATCTGTCCATGGACCTTCGGGTGAGTTGGATTCTACCATACCGATGTACGAGGTGTTAAGGCCGAAAGCCGATACACAGTAGTAAAGTCGGAAGACTCCATTATGTTCGATCAGATAAGGTGCCCATATATTCGTTGCTCCCTCACCATTGGCTTGGCTGCGTACCCAGTTCACAGCTTTAGTAGGTATTTCAGGAAAGGCCCAACCGATGAACTCCCAATTTATTAAATCGTTTGATTTGCGCATTTGGATATATCCCAGAGGCACACCTTTCTCTTTGGCTTCTTCCTTGTTTTCGGCAAAGATGGCATCTGTAGAATACATATAATAGGTATCGCCTACTTTCTTGCAAGCGGGATCGTGTACATTGTAGGTACCCCACGATTTGTAGTGTTCCATCGCAGCGATCGCCGAATAATCGTCTATCCATGGGTTGTTGGCAGGAATTATGTGGTAGGCTACTGGTGTGTGAAAGGAGAAGTATACACCAGTGATGGCTGCTAGAAGCAACACTATCCCAGTAATTTTTTGGGAAGCACTGATTTTGGATTTATTTGTCTTTGAAGAAGAAATATTCATAGTATTATGATTAATTTGATGTCGCAAATATATAATGTCTAACTACCTTAGTAGGTGGACAAACATCTAATAAGAGTGGACGTAAGGCCAATCAGGCGTAAATAGCAGCTAAAATACTTTCTACTGAACATCTTTGCTCTATCTTTGCTACCTATATATAATATAGAGCTTACAAGTAAAGTTTTATTTTTTGTTTCGATTACAATTATTGCATGATTCTTGACGTTATGGCTTTATATCACCTTTTAATCATTTATTATCAAACAATATATCGAGGCTATTAGTAGCCACTTTTCGGAAAACACTTTTATGATGCGATTCTTTTTATTTGTACTTCTTTTTATTTCGATCAATACCTCGTTTGCATTTGCTAACGATCGCTCCAAGGATTGGGCCGAACGTTATAATTTTACAGCCCTTTGCATGAACGAGGGTTTGCCTTGTAATTTTGTTGATGATCTGATAAAGGACAGTCGTGGCTTTATGTGGATAGCTACTCCTGGCGAAGGCGTCACACGCTATGACGGATACGATTTCATGGTCTGCAACATGGGTTCACCCCGCACCAAGCTTCGTAGTAATTTCGTGCGCAGTCTGTGCGAAGACGATTTTGGTCGCATCTGGACAGGCAGCGAGATGGGAATAGATATCATCAATATTCACACACTCGATATCGAACAAGTACCCAGTTTCGAGGGGCGACTAGTGTCTTTCAGTAATCTGCCTGTACATTATATATATAAAAGTAAGAGTGGTCATCTTTGGGTGGCATCCGAAAATGAACTCTATCGTATCCGTTTTAATGAAAACGGTGATGTGAAGCAAATACAGAAGGTCTATGAACTGTCCGAATCCAATGACATCGTGCGAACCATTGCCGAAGTCGATGATATGTTGTTGTTTAATAGTGCTGTGCATATCATTTCTTTGAAGGAAGATGCCGAGGAGTATAATCTTTCGGCTGCTGCCCCCTTTCTGGTGATGCCTTTTCCCAATGCACGTGTACAGTCTATTTATCATAAAGAGAACGAGTTATGGATAGGAACAACGAATGGCCTGTTTCGTTTCAATCTTCATAATGACGCCATGCGTTTCTATCTGCACGATCCAGCTAATTCCTCCTCGCTTTCACAAAACTTCATTACAGACATCACAGAGACCAACGACCATTTCCTTTTGGTAGCTACACTCAAGGGGATCAATGTCTATAATGCCACTACAGATAGTTTCGAACGTATAGATAAAGACCGCAATGCCTCGGAAGCCAACTTCCACCTTTCCAATCGCTTGAACTGCGACTTCGTCAACTGCATGCTCACCGATGGTGATGTGGTGTGGATTGGTACAGAAGTCGGTGGATTGAATAAAATATCACGCCGCAAGCTCTATGTAGAGAATTTCTCGCATTCGCCCTCTCATCCCAATAGTATTTCAAAGAACCCCGTCAACGCTATTTTCGAAGACGAAGAAGGCACATTGTGGGTAGGGACGGTAGAAGGAGGTCTGAACCGCAAAGCCAAGAATGAGAAACATTTCACCCATTACACCACCGAGCGTCCTGGTTTTTTGTCGCACAACTCCGTGAGCTGCTTTACCACCGACGACAAAAACCGCCTATGGATAGGCACATGGGGTGGGGGTATAGGCTGGATAGATCGTAGCTCGCCAAGCTCTATTGTTTTTAACCCTATCACTCACCCCGATTTTGAAAACTTCTCTATAGACTTGGTTGGTGTACTTTGCCATGACTCCATCAATAGGGCCATCTGGGTAGGTACATCTTCAAACATATATGTTTACAAGCTAGATACTGGTCAAGTCATCGAGCCTTTCAATGGCATCAACATAGGTGGTATCGAAGGTTGCGCAGGCTATTGCATCGATAGTAACCACCACTTATGGATTGGTCTTTCATCAGGACTTTGTCGCATTGATTTGCGCACACTGCATGCGCCACGAATCGTTTACCAGCTATGGCGCAACAAGTTGGACGAACCCGAATCCAAAATCCGCGAACGTGTCACCTATATCACCGAATCAAAAGATGGCACCATATGGGTAGGTAGCAATGGGTATGGCCTTTACCAATCCTATTTGGATGTTGATGGCGATTATCAGTTCAAAGCCTTCACCACGGATGATGGCTTGGTCAATAATAGTGTACGCGGCATCCAGGAAGACAATCTTGGTAATATATGGATATCCACCACCAATGGTCTTTCTTGTTTTAATCGCCAATCCGAAAGCTTCATTAATTATACCGAGAAGGACGGACTCGGGTGTAGCCAGTTCTATTGGAACGCCATAGACTGTGGACACAATGGCGATTTATATCTGGGTAGTGTCAATGGTTTGTCAGTGGTGAAACCCGATGTGCAGACATTAAAAACCGAGCGTACTCCTATGGCCTTCACGCATATCCGTGTAGCCGACAAGGAGACACAGCCAGTCGATGGCGTGTTGCGTGTGCACGAGCGCGACAAATCACTCTACATCGAATTTGCCGCCCTCGACTATAACTCGCCCGAATTCTCTGCTTACTCGTACCGCCTCAAGGGATTTGATGATAAGTGGGTGCGCGTATCGGCCAACCGCCGTACTGCAGCCTTTACCAATCTTAGGGCAGGTACATACCACTTCGAACTGCGTTATGCGCCCGATGGTAAAGATTGGCAAGAGAGCACCGAGCAGTTGACAATAAAAGTCGTACCTTATTTTTATAAGACACTCTGGTTTATTCTTCTTATGATAACCTTTATCCTCCTGATTGGGTATCAAACTTGGAATTGGCGTATCAAGACACTGAAGGCACAACAAGAACTGTTGCACAAGAAAGTGGAAGAACGCACGCAAGCCTTGCAGGAACAAAAGAAGCTGCTCACTACTCAGACCAATGAGCTGTCGCGCCAAAATGAACTGCTAAAACAGCAGAATGAGAAAATTACCAAGCAAAAGGCACAGATTCTGACCATGAGCAAGAAGGTGCAGGAGTTGACAGTGGACAAACTCTCCTTCTTCACCAATATCACACATGAGTTCCGAACACCTTTGACACTGATTATCGGACCCATCGAACGTGCCTTGAAACTCAGTTACAATCCGCAAGTCATCGAGCAGCTCAACTTTGTCGAACGCAATTCCAAATACTTGCTCTCGTTGGTCAATCAGCTCATGGACTTCCGCAAGGTAGAGTCCGGTAATATGGAAATCCTACTTAAGGCAGGCGATCTGAAGAAGTTCTTTGAAGAAGTAATCCTGCCGTTCAAGGCTTTTGCAATTAACAATGAGGTAATATTCAACAGTTATTTGCGATTGCCCGACCGCCCCATTCTCTTTGATGAAGACGCCATGCGCAAAGTCATTACCAATCTGGTGGGGAATGCCATGAAGTTCACCCCAAAAGGTGGATCGGTATCTATCTATGTCACTACCATTATGCATCAAGGCAAGCCATCACTCTTTATTGGTATCAAAGATTCGGGTGCTGGCATACCCGCCGAAGATATTAAAAGGGTATTTAATCGCTTCTATCAGGCACAGAATCAGCAACAAGAATCGCTGTCGGGACAAAGTGGTACAGGCATTGGCCTTTATCTCTGCAAACGCATTATCAGTCTATATAATGGTAGTATCGCTGTGAAGAACAACCGCGACCTAGGTTGCTCCTTCCGCATACTATTGCCTTTGCAGTATGCCGAGAATCCTTCAGTAGTTACATCTACTCCATTGTTGCTCGCAGATGAGGTTGATGAAATACTTCCAGTTGCGTCTCCTGCACAGATGACTATCCTTGTAGTGGAAGACAATAAAGATATGCGCGATTATATATCCTCTATTCTGCGCGATAAATATAGCGTAATCGAAGCTTGTGATGGCAAAGAGGCACTCGAAATACTCCGCAACCAGTCGGCAGATTTTATTATCAGTGATTTGATGATGCCCGTGATGGATGGCATGGAGCTATCGCGTCAGGTAAAAGCCGATTTCACGCTGTCGCATTTACCTTTCTTGATGCTGACGGCCAAAACTTCAGAAGAGTCACGTTTGGAGGGCTTCCGCATGGGGGTAGACGAATATCTACTCAAGCCTTTTGATGAGAAACTACTATTGACCCGTATCGACAATCTTCTAGAAAGCCGTCGCCGTTTGCAACAAAAATTCTCCATCAGTATGGAGGTCGATGCTCTCAATATCGACTGCGAATCGGGCGATAAGAAATTCTTGGATAAAGCGATGGGTGTGGTAAAGGACAACTTCCAGAACTCCTACTGGGAGGTGAGCGACTTTGTAGAAGCAATGGGAGTGAGCAAGAGTTTGGTAAACAAGAAAATGCAGACTCTAACAGGGCAAAGCGCCGGACAGTTTATCCGCAACTATCGTCTAAATATAGCACGCGAGCTATTGGGACGCAACTCCAAGACCAAAGGGATGAATGTATCTGAAGTGGCTTATGAGGTAGGATTCAACGATCCCAAATACTTCACCCGCTGTTTTACCAAGCATTTTGGAGTCACACCTTCGTCCATGATCGATGCTTGAGTTTTATTGAAGCACTCCTTTTCATAAGTTAAATAATTATGAAACCAGGACTACATGTAGCAATGTTTATGCCCATATATCTATCATTGACCGCTACCCCTGGTTGTCATATAGATCAGCTGTGACCAGCGCGCTGAGTAGGTGTCAGTAGCCAGCTGAGTAACCGTGCTCACCGCATGTGGTATGAGGTGTATTTTTTTCGCCTGTTAATCAGTTGGGAAATAGTTTGTTAGTTGATATGTGTAAAAATTGCACTAATCCTTGATCATTTTTCATATGATATCCATAGCTGTGATTCTTGTTAATAATGCACATTCTCAATTAACTTAATAAGGTGTATCTGATTAATAAAAATGTCAATGCCTTTTGAGAATATAGATTGAGTTGATCTAAATATTTAACAACTGCAACCTATACTAAATATAAAAAATGGTCGTTTAATCTTACAATTAGCTAAAAATACACAGCACATTAAAAACTTATGCACAAATGCTTAAAACACACATTAAGGGTAGCTTATACACTTTTATCCGCATCGAATATTCTTTTGTCCACCTCGATTTAGGGCGTTAGATGTAGTTTTGTACCATCGAAAAAACAAGTTACAACCCTAATAATCTATATTATGAAGACAAAAAAATGGTCATCACTCCTGATGGCTGCGTTTACGGTTCTTTGTTTATGGTCTTGTAAAGACTGGGGTGAAATGGATCCGCCAGCCGGAAACCAAGTTTACCCAAAACTAGAATTGAAAGGAAGCTTTAAGTTCGAAGAAGAGCTTGCTCCTGAAACATCGTTACTCGTTGCCTATGACAACGGACAAATCCCTAAAATCGTGACGGATGAAGAGAAAGGAAAAGTACTGCAACTCGCTGGTGGGTATGCTCGCTTTACCAATCCTTTGTACGATGTAAAAATCCAGACAGGTGCCTCTGTGACATTCTGGGTAAAGACTGCTGAAAACAACCTTTCGGGTGCTATTCTGAGCTTTGCTAATGAAGACAATTCTATAAAAACATTTTTCACGCCCAATGCTTGGTTAAAATTTGATAGCCCTTCTGCATCTTTGGATATTAACAACCCCACTTCTACTGTAACTAATGCGTTGACACCCGATGAGTGGCACTATGTGGCATTGATTATGCGTACTGATGGCTATACTATATATATAGATGGCGAACAAGCCTTTGAAGATACTGTAGAAGCCGAACATAATTATAACTACACACAATTGGTAAGCTCGTTCATCGAGATGCCTTTCTTATATTTCGGTTATGGATCGGACGTTGAGCCACAAAAGATGTGGGTCGACGATATTAGTGTATATAGAAATATCATCACACAAAAAGAAATCAGTGTACCAACTATTAGTGGCGGCGAAGAGTATCGCTTCCCTCCTCGTGGCACGATGGGCTACTACAAGCTAGATGGTACTTTTGACAATAGCTTGAATCCTTCGCAAAGCGGTGAATTCATCACTGTAGAGCCACAAGCCACTCCTTCGGATTTTGTGAACGATGCAGAGCGTGGACAAGTATGGAACCAACAAGAAGGTTGGTCGGGCCATGCCAACGGTTGGGCATATACTCGTTTCACTAATCCATTGAGAGGACAATCTATCGAAGACGGTGTAAGTGTAAGTTTCTGGTTGAATCCTCCTCATTTGAACTGGTGGGATCAGATCTTCGTGTTGAATGATGGTATCAGCAAATTCTGGTTCAATGCAATCGGTTATTTAGGCTACAATGGTGATGGTGGTTATTTTGACTGTCATAACAATAATGCAGATAATGCTTTGGTACCAGGCGAATGGACATTCGTTACCATCAATATGATGTCTGATGACTTCGAAGTATATTATAATGGTGTATTGAAGTTTACTAAGGATAACAATGCGGCTTATGGCGGCGATATGGCCAATTATAACACAATCCTAAATATGTTCACTAATTCGAATGACTTCTTCTTGGGTTATGAGACATGGTGGAGATGTGCGCCTGCAATGGTTGATGATATCTTCTTGATGACTCGTCCATTGACTGAAAAAGAAATTCAGAACCTTTATACAGATACGCAAAAGAGCAATAGTGGCGCTCCTGTTAATCCATCTTATGCGCCATCGTTGTTTGGCTATTATTCTTTGGACAATACATTTGCCAATGCATTAAACGCTTCGCAGGGTGGTGAGTTCATCACGATTCAACCACAAGCTACTCCATCCGACTTTGTGACAGACGCTGTACGCGGTACGGTATGGAATCAGCAAGAAGGCTGGACAGATCATGCCAATGGTTGGGCTTACACACGTTTTGACAATCCTTTGAAAGGTAAATCAGCTCCAGAAGGTATTAGCGTAAGTCTTTGGTTGAACCCTCCTCATTTGAACTGGTGGGATCAGATCTTCGTGATGAACGATGGAACTACTAAATTCTGGTTCAACGCTATCGGTTACCTAGGCTACAACGGTGCAGGTGGATGGTTTGACTGTCACAACAATAATGCCGACAACGCTCTGGTTCCAGGCGAATGGACATTGGTTACTATCAACGTGTTACCTAGTGGTTTCCAAGTATTCTACAACGGTGAGTTGAAGTTCGATAACGAGAACAATGCTGCCTTCGGTGGTGATATGCCTGATTATAGTGTAGTTGTAAATCTTTTCACTACTGCTAATGATTTCTTCTTGGGCTATGAATCATGGTGGAAGTGTGCACCAGCAATGATTGATGATATCTATCTATGCGCTAGTCCATTGACCGAGCAGCAAGCATCAGCTATGTACAATGCTACAAAGAAATAAGTTTAAGTCTAATATTTAAAAAACACTATATGAAAGAAAAGAAAACAGGTAGAGCATGGGGCATGAAGTGTCTCACTATGCTACTGACACT
The DNA here is from genome assembly GCA_947074295.1 of uncultured Bacteroides sp. GTDB lineage: Bacteria > Bacteroidota > Bacteroidia > Bacteroidales > Bacteroidaceae > Bacteroides. Next base: position 57,140 of record CAMTPC010000005.1, read on the forward strand.
TAGCTTTCTGTTTATGGGTCATGCTGCCTTTGCACAGTCAAAAACTGTGACAGGTGTAGTAAAGGACTCGACAGGTGAGCCGGTTATTGGTGCCAGTGTTCTTGAAAAAGGTACCACGAATGGTACAATCACTGATTTTGATGGAAACTTCTCGATACAGGTAAGTGGAGACAAGGCCGTATTGCAGATCAGTTTCGTAGGATATACCCCACAGGAAGTAACTGTGGGGGGTAAAAACTTCTATAACGTGGTACTAGAAGATGATACAAAGGTGCTTGACGAAGTAGTTGTAGTGGGTTATGGCGCTCAGAAGAAAGAGAGTGTGGTTGGTGCCATCTCACAGGTTTCCTCAAAGGAACTATTGAAATCGCCCGCGGCCAATGTGTCGCAAGCCATCGCAGGTAAGATTCCTGGTGTGATCACTACTCAGACCTCGGGTGCTCCTGGTTCGGACGATATGCAGATCTTTATTCGTGGTCGCGCTTCATTTGCAGGTGACAACCAGCCACTTATATTGGTAGACGGGGTAGAACGCTCGTTCTCGCAAATTGCACCAGACGATATCGAAACTATCTCTACACTGAAAGATGCTTCGGCAACAGCTGTATATGGTGTACGTGGTGCCAATGGTGTAATGATTATCACGACTAAACGTGGTCGCCAGCAGAAACCAGTGGTAAGCTTGACTGCCAACTATCAGATTCAGTCTCCTACACGTAAGGATAGCTATTTGGATTCGTACAACTCGGTGTCTCTGCTCGAAGAGGCTTTGGCCAATGACGGTTTACCTTCACAGTATACAGCTGCCGATCTAGATATGTATCGTAAGTCATCAGCTGGTCAGTTATCAGGACTAGACGCATTGCTCTATCCCAATGTAGATTGGTATGATACTGTGCTCCGCAAATCGGCTCCAGCTCAACGCTACAACATCAACATTCAGGGTGGTACCAAACGTATGAGCTACTTCGTATCTGGTGAGTTCTACGACCAACAAGGTTTGTATCGCGATTTCAGTACAGATGCATACGGCAATAAGTCGAATACTGGCTTCCGTCGTTATGCTTTCCGTGCTAATTTGGATTTCACTTTGACAAGTGATTTGAAGATGTCGGTAAACTTCGGTACACGTTTCGAAGAGCGTCGTGGTCCTAACACTACTGAAAGATCGGATTATAGCGAAGTGTTCTATGAGCTGAACTCTACTCCAGGATGGATATTCCCAGTGAGCTATACAGTAGGCGAAGGCGAAGACCGTCAGACGCTTTATGGAGGTAGCTCGCAATACCAGAACAACATCGTGGGTCGTCTGGCCAATGCAGGTTTCTATCGTGCTACCAATACTATCAGTGAAACTAACTTCATCCTAGACTATGATATGAGTTGGCTGACACAAGGTTTGAAAGTTCGCGGTATGGCTTCTTTTGACTATGATGCTTACTACAATCGTAAGTTCGCTGCATCATTTGCTACTTACGAATTGAACGACCGTGCTAACTTTCAGTCATTCGATGCTTACAATCAGTTTAACAGTGATACAGAGCTAGCTTATGCTGGAAACGATCAAACTACGATCTACAAACTCTATTTGGAAGCACAGATCAACTGGGCACGTACTTTTGGAAAACATGACATTACAGCGATGGTGCTTTACAACCAAAACGACTACCGTTTCCAAGCCGATTTGGCTGAGCGTTATCAAGGTTTAGTGGGTCGCGCTACTTATGCTTACGACAATCGCTACTTGGCCGAGGTGAACTTCGGTTACAATGGATCGGAAAATTTTATCAGCGGCAAACGTTTCGGTTTCTTCCCTTCTTTCTCATTGGGTTGGAGAATCAACAACGAGGAGTTCATGAAAGGCACTGAAGACTGGTTGAGCACCTTGAAAATCCGTGCTTCTTATGGTCAGGTAGGTAATGATGTATACAAGATCAACGGAGTGAAACAACGTTTCTTGTATCAAGCTATTTGGTCGCAGATCAATAATGACTACTACTTCGGTACAACAGGACAGACTGGTATCTTCGAAAGCCAATATCCTAACTATGGTGTGACATGGGAACGTGCTCACAAGTATAATGCAGGTATTGAAGCTGGAGTATGGAACAACAAGTTGACTGCTAATATTGACTTCTTCTATGAAAGACGTAACGACATCCTTACTCCTTATGCTACACGTCCTCAATGGGTCGGTGTAAACATGGCTGCTGGTAACTTGGGACAAACCAAGAATAAGGGTTATGAAATAGAGTTGAAGTACAACGACCAAGTAGGAAAAGACTTCAATTACTCGGTAGGCTTCACTTACTCACACGCTAAAAATGAGATCATCAGCATGGACGAGCCCGATTCAAAAACAGGCTACCGCAAACGCGAAGGCAATCCTATCAACCAATACTTCGGTTTGGTATGTGACGGATTCGTGACATCTGCCGACCTTGCTGATCCTAACTTCCCAGTGTCAACTTATGGCAATGTGCAAGTGGGTGATTTGAAATACCGTGATATGAATGGTGACGGCTTTATCGACGACCGTGACGAGACATTCATCGGTTTCAGTGATATTCCAGAAAACACCTATGCACTTAACCTCAACATGAATTATAAAGGCATCGGCTTTAATATCATGTTCCAAGGTGTGAGCAATGTAAGCCGTTTCTACGATGCTGAAGCCATGTACGCTTTCGTGAATGGCGGTAAGGTACGCGAACACCATATGGACCGTTGGAACCCAATGTTGAGCGAAGCAGAAAACTTGGCTAGCGCACGTTATCCTTTGTTGCATTATGATGGAAATGGTGACCACAATCAACGCTCTAACTCTTTCTTCTTGAAAAACGGTAACTTCTTCCGTTTGAAAAACATCGAGTTGAGCTACAGCTTCCCACAACAATGGATATCTAAAGCGGGCATGAGCGATCTACGTTTCTATGTAAATGCGAACAACCTTGTGACTTGGGACAAGCTTGATGGTCTATGCGACCCTGAAAGTAATGGCTCTAACCGCTACCCCATCATGAGGACAGTGAACTTTGGTGTTAATATTAAATTCTAACAGAGCATGAAAAAGCAATTATTATATATCACATTTGCACTGGGTATCACTGCATCGACCTTGACATCGTGCGAGGATGTGTTTGGTGGCTTCCTAGACAAACAGCCCAGTAACGAGCTGACCGAAGAAGAGGTTTTCAGCGACTGGAATACGATGAAACAGTTTCATACCGATACGTACAACTTCTTGCTTCATGGTGCTGGCCGTATCAACAGCTCTTGGCTGGATGCAGCTACCGACTTGGCGCATACTAGCTATGCCAATGGTGGAACACGTACTAGCTTCAACATCGGTAATTACTATGCTTGGGGTGGAAATGCGGAATTCACAGGAATTTGGGAAAGTCGTTATCGTGGCATCCGTAAATGCAACATGATTCTAGAGCGCATTGATGGTGTGCCACAAGCTACTGACGACTCGGACGAGAAATATGAGAAAGAGAAAAGAAACTATAAAGCAGAGGCTCGCTTCTTCCGTGCTTACTTCTATTGGGAAATGTTCTTGCGCTATGGTCCTGTGCCCTTGGTGACAGAAGTTCTTGACCCAGATGGCGACTTGATGACAGGCTACACGACACGTCCTTCATTGAAAGAGTATGTAGTAGACTTTATCTTGAATGAGCTAACAGAATGCGAACCCGATATGATCGATTACGAAGAAGGTTCGAATGCTTCGAATGCGGGTCGTGTGACACAAGCTGCGGCCAGCGCATTGAAATCGCGTGTGATGCTCTATATGGCAAGTGACCGTTTCAGTGGCGAATCGGGTGTGACATGGACGCAAGCTGTAGAAGCAGCCGAAGATTTCATGGAGAAACACAGCTTTAACTACAGTCTGTTTACAGACAACAACCCGATAGATGCCTATACCAATGCACTATTGAGAACTACTTACGAAGGAAACAACAAGGAAACCATCTTTTTCCGTAATGACGTAAGAGTGGGCTGGGGAGCTATCTTCTCTGATACACCCGTAGGCGAGGGTGGTAATGGAGGTATGTGTCCAACTCAAAATCTGGTTGATATGTACGACATGGCTGATGGTACTTCACCTTTCGCGCAATACGACGAAACAGGTGCACCTGTTTACAATGGCACAGCTACACCAAGCATCAATGCCAACAGCAACTACAACGATGCAAGACCTTGCGAGAATCGTGATCCACGCTTGACTGCAAGTATCTTGTACAATGGGGTGGCTTGGGGCAATGGTACGATCAATGTATTGTTGGGTCAACGTGACAATCCTATCGGTAATGCCAATGCGACACCTACAGGCTACTATACACGCAAGTATATCCCTGAATCTATTTTAAGCTCTGTACATACAGGTTCGAGCTATCGCAACTGGACATTGATCCGTTATGCTGAGGTCCTTCTCAACTATGCAGAAGCCTTGAACGAATCGGGTGCTAGCCGTGAACAAGTATTGAATGCCATTCAGCCAATCCGTGACCGTGCTGGTATGACAGCTTTGCTGACTGACCGTACCGACTTACAGACAAAAGAGCAGATCAGAAACTTCCTACGCAAAGAGCGTACCGTGGAATTGG
>CAMTPC010000006.1 GCA_947074295.1 uncultured Bacteroides sp.
TGTAAACGAAGTATCAAGTTTGTTTCAATATGAAGATTTACGTGGCATTTCGCGTATAGAAGCAGGCAGACAAAAAGATTACTTGAGAAACAAGGTGAACTTGAGCAACGCAACCATCGATCAGATACAGATCCTGGAAAGAAGAGAACTTTGCCCACAAATAGATATCAGCTATCGTGTACAGACAGGACAGTACGGCAATAAAACGGGTAACCGCTTGTTCATACCGATCAATGTGTTCCGGCAAGGTTTAAGGTTACCAGCAAAAGATGAACGCCAACAGGACATTCATATCAACTATGGCTATCTGGATACGGATAGCATTAGCATTGATATCCCAGAGGGTTTTGTGATTGAAGCGCTGCCACACCCTGTACATATCGAGAAGGAGTTTGGCACATTCAGCAGCACCATTACGGTGGAGGGAAATGAAATCAAGGCGACGCACCAATTTCTGATGCGCCGGGGCATTTATACAAAGGATAGTTATGAAGATTTTCTTAAGTTCCGGAAAGCCATGGTAGAACAGTATGCGGCACAGGTAGTTTTACGCAAAGCTACATGAGCCAGAGCAAACTTACTTACTGAACCAAGGTTCAGGGTTGATTTTCTCTTTTTCCTTTCTGAGCTGGAAGTGAAGCACGGTCCGGTTATTATCTGCTTTGTTCGTATAAACTACGCCTAAGGGTTGACGCGTCTTCACATCATCGCCATTCTTTACTGACACCGATGCCAAGTTGCAATACACCGAAACATACGAACCATGTCGTACCAACACGTTGAACATGCCATTGAGTTGAAACACGCCTGTCACCTTGCCATCAAATATAGCGCATGCCTGCGTACCTGGCTTGGTTTGTATATCAACACCTTTATTGTCTAGCCGCACATTGCGCAAACCTTCTACGGCATACTGTCCATAATGTCCCACTACAACAGAAGTGCCCAATACAGGGCGTTGCAGCTTCCCTCTATTTTGGGCAAAGTTGGTGGATAGCCTCGTATTGGCAGCTGCTGTTGTAGCAGACGCCGTTGAAGCCGTGCCGCTAGTGCTCGGTTTAGAGGCGGCTGTACTTGTAGAAGCTGTGGTTTTTGTACCCGCAGCTGCCTTCTTCTTATTAGCTTCCGCCAGTTTTCGCGCTTCTTCCGCTGCACGTTTGCGCTCTCGTTCTATTTCCTCGGCAATCAGTTTATCAATACGAGCATTAAGACGCTCTTGTTCGCGCTTCTTCTTATTAACTTCTGCCTGCAATGATTTCTGTCGTTTTTGCATAGTAGCCAGCAACGCACGGCGTTCTTTTTCCTGACCATCTAGTGTTTTCTTCTCTTCTTCTTGCGATTTCAATAGCTCTTGCTTAGTTGCTAACACAGCAGCCAACTCAGCCTGCTTTGTGCGCACCTGCTCTTGCTTCTTCATCACTTCTTCACCTTGTCGACGCTGATAAGTGGAGTATTCCCGCATATATCGCATACGACGATAGGATTGGTTCAGATTCTTCGCCGAGAAGATAAACATCAGTTTGTCTTGGATAGAGCGGTTGCGATAGAGATAGAGTGCTGACGCTTCATAAAGTTTTTGTCGATCCTTCAGTTCGGACTGCAACTGATTGAGCGTTTTGCGCAGTTCGGACATTTCGCGGTCTACGGTGGCTATATCTTTTTGCAATGCTTGTATATATGATTTTCGCTGAGCGATCTGACCATTCAGGGTGTTGATCGCATTGAGCTGTCCAGCTACTGTCTTTCTGGTCGACTGTAGCAGTTCGTCAGCTTCGGCTATTTCTTTACGCAGATTCGCGTTACGCCCTTCTAACTCCCTGATTTCCTTATTTGTTTGAGCAGTGAGTGGCAGGACAGCGAATCCCAAAAGCAATATAAAAAGATAGCGTATCATCATATACTATTCTGAAGCATTAGCATGAGTTCGTCAATGGTGATTTGTTTATAGCGGTCCGAGAGCTTCGTTGGCTCTAAGTCGATAGGTTTATCGGAAAAGTTAAAGAAATTGATCTGCGCATCACCGAAAGGTGCAAAACCCAAATCATCTCCCCTAAACTGGGTACTACCCTCAGCCTTTGAGGCGGCAACAAGCAATGCTTCTAACTCACAGAAGCTGGCTTGCCGACGGAATAAGCGGATCAGCTCATCACGGCTCGCCATGACATAGCGACGGTGCAAACGATCAATCAGTAACACCTGTTCGGGCATGATTTCCAAACGAAGTATCTCTGTACGAAGTATCGGCATCAAGAGTGAAATCTGTATCATCTCTCCTTGCTTCATCTTCATCGTGCCATTGAGCTCTTGTCCACCCACTTTTTCAGGAAGGGTCAATTGCAGACGCGATGACAGGTATTGTGGTTCTTCGACGGTTTGCGGTATAGGTAGGGTGAGTATGGCCTTCTGCGAACTCTTACATCCCCATAAGGCAACCGTCATTATCAGTAAACAAATATATTTCTTCATTCTTTAATAAATCTCTTTTTACGTATTTTTTCGGACAGTGTTTTTGAGTCGCTGCCCATCTCCTGTGCTTGTTTCCAAAGCTTAAGTGCTTCTTCTTTTCTATCGCTCATATAATAGATGTCACCGGCATGCTCCACGATAACGCTGCTGGTGTCACCTCCATGCTGCATAGCCTTGTCGATGTAAAGGAGTGCCATAGGGTAGTTTTCCTTCTCGAACAATATCCATGCATAGGTATCAAGGTAAGTGGAATTTTCGGGTTCAGCCTTGATCGTACGATAGCTCATTTCTTCGGCTTTATCGAGATCTTTTCGCTCCACAGATAGATAGTAGGCATAATTATTAAGTACGCCTATATTATTGGGTTCATATTGCAGCGCATTTTCGTAGGCTGCATATGCCTCTTCTATTTGTCCCTGCGTGTGATGGATGTCACCCATTATCGAGTATAAGTTGCTGGCCATATCCTTGGGCGTCTGGCTATTGATCTGTGGGATTGCTTTTTGGGTGACCTGCAAGGCTTCAAGTTCACGCTCGGCCTGATGGTAGGCTATGGCCAGATAGAAGTAGAACTCCAATGCTTCGGGAGTTGCTTCTATGCCAGGTTCACATATCGCCTCTACTAGTGCATAGTCATTCTTGCGGGTAGCCAAGTGAAGAGCCATCATTCGTATCGCCTTATTTGCAGGATCGATCTGTAGGATATGATTTAAGATAGGCTCCGATTCATCTTCCATGCCCTTCGACCATAAGTATTGGGCATAGAGCATGGGTATCTGGTCGTCTTCAGTATCAATCTGAATCACTTTCTGGAAAAGATTGATGATTTGCGTGCTATCAGCTCCTTGCTGCTCGTTGCGCACCACCATCTGGCGCATCACGTTGAGTTTATCATCTGGAGCGACTTGCTTATTGAAAAGTATCTTATCCAAATATTCCTGGTAGAGCGAATCTTGGCTGGTCTGCTCGTAGTAAGAAGCCATCGATAAAAGTGCCAACACATTATCGGGTTCTGCGGTGAGCACTTCGGTATAAGCATTCATTGCACCATCGGCATTGCCATTTTGCAACATCACATCACCGTACAATACTTTGTAACGATAATCCAGAGGATATTCATTCACCAGACCTTCTATTTCGCGGAATGCTTGTACAGAATCATTCTTTTGCCAATATATACGGAATTTCTCCATGGAGAGTTGTTCGCTCTTTCCCAACTGTCCCTCGATGCGGTCCAGCGTATGGATCACTTTATCGTAGTTCTCATTTCGACCATAGAGCTCGGCCAATGAAAAGAGTGACTCGCGACGTGTGGGAAATTTGACTACCATATCTTCGAGTAAAGCGATGGCATTGTCATTGAGATTCTGATGTTGGTAGAGATTTACCAGTGCTTGGGCATACCAATAATTCTCAGGGTCATAAAGGCAGGCTTGTTCCATGGCCCGCTGAGCCTGTGGAATCATACGTAGGAAAATATAATACTGCGAGAGTTCGTAATAGGCCGATGCAGCTGTAGGGTTGATAGCCAAGCAGTGCTGTAGAAGTTCGAACGCCGCATCATACTCTTTCATGTTGCGCAGTTTCACTGCCTCCAGAAAATAGTAGTCATATCGGCGTTGCTCGGGTTCGGACAACACAAGTGCTTGCGGACGTTGAGATTGTTGCGCTTTTTTGGATGTTCCACATCCGATTAGTAAAGTCAACAACAAAAAAGATGATAACAGTTTGAAGAACTTCATCGGCTTAAAAGGTTTGAATTTATTTCTTACCGGTGTGGCCAAAACCACCAGCACCACGTTGTGTCTCGTCGAGCGAGTCGGTTTCTTGCCACTCCGCCTGTTCGTGGCGTGCGATGACCATCTGCGCGATTCGCTCTCCATCCTCTATAACAAAATCTTCGGAGGAAAGGTTAACCAATATCACGCAGATCTCTCCACGATAGTCAGCATCTACCGTGCCAGGCGAGTTGAGAACTGTGATCCCTTTCTTCAAGGCCAGTCCGCTGCGGGGGCGCACTTGCGCCTCATAACCTGGAGGCAAAGCGATATAAAGTCCCGTGGACACTAAACAGCGCTGCAATGGCTTCAATATGATGGGTTCTGTAAGATTGGCGCGAAGATCCATACCAGCCGAAAGTGGCGTAGCGTAGGTGGGTAGCGGATGTGCTGAACGGTTTACTATTTTAACTTGCATAGTGCGTGACATTTTCTATATTCAAGGGCGAAAATACATAATTTCTATGGAAATCGCTTAACTTTGTGTCAATTATCGTAACAATAAAAGAGCAGAAAAGATGCAGAAAGAGAAAATCGAAAGCAGCGCAACAATGAACTGGCAGCAACTGATATCGGCTAAACGATTTGGTATGGAAGCTTATCACAGTGAACGTCACGAAAACCGTTCCGAATTTTTACGCGATTACGATCGCCTGATTTTCTCTGCACCCTTCCGCCGCCTGCAGAACAAAACACAGGTATTCCCTTTGCCAGGTAGCATTTTCGTGCACAACCGCCTTACGCATAGCCTAGAAGTATCGTGTGTGGGCCGTTCGCTGGGCAATGATGTAGCGCGTGAACTGACAGAGCTACACCCCGAACTGAAAGACTCCTATTTATCTGAAATTGGTTCTATCGTTTCGGCAGCTTGTTTGGCCCACGACATGGGTAATCCACCATTCGGGCATTCGGGAGAACAGGCTATCGCCACTTTTTTTTCAGAAGGAAAGGGGTTATTCTTGAAAGAGCTACTCACGCCCGAACAATGGAACGATTTGATACACTTTGAAGGGAACGCAAATGCTTTTCGTCTGCTGACTCACCAATTTGAAGGTCGCCGGAAAGGAGGTTTTGCTATGACCTATTCCACATTGGCTTCCATCGTGAAGTATCCCTACTCATCTTCTTTGGCTGGCAAGAAATCAAAATTCGGCTTTTTTATCAGCGAAGAAGATTCTTTCCGCTCCATAGCCGATGATTTGGGATTGATCAAGCGTCAAGACGCGCCTTTGCGCTATGCACGCCACCCACTGGTCTATCTAGTAGAGGCCGCCGATGATATCTGCTACCAGATGATGGACATTGAAGATGCGCACAAGCTAAAAATCATCACTACTGCCGAGACCAAGGAACTATTGATGGCCTACTTTGACGATGCACGCAAAGCTCGTTTCGAAAGCACCTTCGAGCGCGTGAGTGATGTTAACGAGCAGATAGCCTATCTACGCTCGTCGGTCATCGGCATGCTGATTGAAGAATGCAAGAAGGTTTTTGTGGAAAATGAAGCAATCATACTATGTGGCGATTTTGACGGGCCACTGATTCGCCATATCAGCACACTTCCACGTCAAGCATACGAGAACAGTGCACGACTGTCTGTGGAACGAATTTATTGTTCGCGAGATGTGCTGGATATTGAGTTGGCAGGTTTCCAAATTATTAGCACTCTGCTTGAGTTGATGGTAGAGGCCGTGACTTCGCCCGAACGTGCATATTCCAAACTTCTTATCGACCGCGTGTCGAGTCAGTACCAAATAAAAGCGCCCGCACTCTTTGACAGAGTACAGGCGGTATTGGATTATATCTCGGGCATGACTGACGTCTTTGCCCTGGATTTGTATCGCAAGATTAATGGCAACAGCTTGCCTGCGGTGTAAACACCTTATTGGCCCCGGACGTGATCTCGCACAGTTCGGGGTGCTCTTCGATGAACGACTGTATGTGGCGTATATATTTATCCTCCAGAATCTCATCGACAGCGATCAAGATACCGGTCTCTTCCACTGCGCCGAATTCATCATTGACCGCGGTGCCAAACATACGCATCGTGGGACTTAGATTCATATAAGCATTTACCAAAGGAGGAATGTTGTAACCCAGGTTGCGCACCTCACGATTCAATATCTTATAGTCTTCCTTGAAAGATGTTTCGCTGAACAACCCTTCGAGCTCTTTCTCGTCCGCCTCGATAAGAAGTGGTGTCATCGGAAGAATCAAGTTATCCTTGTCCGCAAAATGCTTTTTCAAGAAATAGAGGATCATATCACGACCTTGACGGTGATAAGAAGGATACATGGTCACTTTACCGAAGAAGTATTTCACCTCGGGCATAACCACCGTAAGCGCTCCCAGGCCATCCCAAAGATTGTCCAACGCAAAAAGTCCTTTGCTACCGGCACGTGTCGACTGATATTCCAAAGTAACGAACGAACGTCCCAATTCGACAGTCGTCGGCAAATATTCCTTCAAAAACTCATCGGAGAAATGAAACATGTGCGAAGTAGCCAGGATGGGTTCGCCTTTTTCATCGAACTGCACCTCATTGCCACATAAGTAGCGATAACCACCAAGAATATCTTCAGCTTCAGGATTCCATACAATCAGTTGCTTGTAGGGTTTTTCCATGGTATCAAATTCGTCGATGTCAATTGACTTTCCTGTTCCACCACCAGCGGCACGAAAAGCAATTTCTCGAAGGCGTCCAATCTCACGCATCACATTGGGTGAGTCGTGATGAGTAATAATATAAATCTGATTATTACTCTTGTTCGTCATCCGTAGTCTTTTATCCTCCGTAAGCTCAGCTTTCAGCAGTTCTCGGCTTACAGGTGCAATAATTTCTTCCATATTATATATATGTGTCGTTGTTCTTCTCTTAATACTATAGTTTATACGTGATGTCTTTCACATACTGCGCCCATTGAGCGGGTGTCTTCGAAGCATCGAAGGTCTGCCATGGGATAGGTTTGCCTATTTTCACAGTAAAGGTCTTATGTTTATTTTTAAACATCTCATCTACCAGATAAAGCATGGCGATGTTAGATTTGATACCTACTCGCTTACATAAATTGGATAGATTGTAGAAGAAATCAGAGTTACGGCCACCAAAGTGAATGGGCACGACATCCCGCTTTGCCTGTATACTTTTGGTGATAAAGGTTTTTTTCCATTCCAAGTCAGCTATCACACCATTCTGTCGGCGCGAACACAATCCTGCCGGAAACATGATGAGGTGGCTATCGGACTGGAACCCTGCTTCGACCATGCGCGGAAAATCTTTTGATTGCTTGCCAGTCTTATTAATAGGTATACAAAGTGGTGCCAATCCATGTAGGTTCATCAATAGATCATTTACAAGGTATTTCACCTTGCCATTGTAATGCTTGCCTAATATATAGCCCAGCGCTACCCCATCGGCTCCACCCAGCGGGTGATTGGAGACAAAGGTGCAAAGTCCTTCTTTAGGAAGATTCTCTTCACCTTCAACAACTAGATTCGCGTCGAGGAAACCCACACAGGCTTCAAGGAAATCGACCCCTAACTTATCCTTGGATTCGACTAAAAACACATTAATCTCATCCTGGTGAATGATCTTCTTTAGATAGGAAGTCGCAAAACGCGGTATATATTTGTGATACTTCGGTGCTTTGGTTCGAAGTATTTTTTCAATATCAACTATAAATAAGCTATCGTCAGTCATCTATTCGAAATAAAAAGATGTCGCAAAATTAACTGATTCTTTTCTATTATTCATTATATTTTTTAATAAAATACCTCTTATTTGCAACTGTTTCAGTATAAAAAGCACCTTAAAACTATCAAAAACCATCTGAATTCCGTCAAATGTTAGTTTAGCCCCACATTTATGACAATTTCCCTACCCGGCATTTTTATAATAGACACTAAAATTGCATTATCAAAATGAAGCAATTATTTACCTTACTAAATAAAAAATCAAAATGAACAACTTGAGTTTTAGAAAAGACCTAATCAGCTTACAGGAAGAATTATTGAGATTCGCTTATAAACTAACTACTGATCGTGAACAAGCAAATGACTTATTGCAAGAGACTTCGTTAAAAGCCCTTGATAATGAGGATAAATTTCTGCCTGACACTAACTTTAAAGGCTGGATGTACACCATTATGCGCAACATTTTTATTAATAACTATCGCAAGGTGGTACGCGATCAAACTTTCGTAGATCAGACAGACAATCTGTATCACATCAACCAGTCTCAAGATGGTGGATTTGATAGTAGCGAAAGTGCTTATGACTTGAAAGAAATGCGCCGCATCGTCAACGCACTACCCAAAGAGTATAAAGTGCCTTTCTCGATGCATCTTTCTGGGTTTAAATATCGAGAAATAGCCGAAAAATTAGGTTTACCGCTTGGTACTGTAAAGAGCCGCATATTCTTTACTCGTCAAAAGCTACAAGAAGAATTAAAAGACTTCAGATAAGAATGTGAATATGGAATAAAAGACTATTCACATCTATCGATTCAATTCTTCATATCACACTCCCTGCAGAAGTCTTTATAGTAAGGACAAGTCAAGCTATCAAGCAAACAGGGATAAAGATTGAAAAATACAGATAAATTAAGGTTGTTTTCAAGTATAAAGAGCCGGCAATGGAGTGATTTCCCATTGTCGGCTCTTCATCGTATTAGAAAAGCCATAAAAGAGAACTATTTTGCAAGGTTTTTCACTGTTTTAAGGTACTACAATTTCAACTATTACGAAGTATCCAACTACTGGAAACTATCAAAGAAGGGGAGGAAACGTCTATAAAAACGTTCTAAAACCACCCGAAAACTATTTTAAGACCACCCGAAAACTAACAAAAAAGCATTTTTACAAAAAAAAACAGTTTTCTGACAACTATTAAATAGCATTATTTATTACCTTCGCAATGACAAACAAAATAGCGACTAAAAATCTTATATCAATCATTTATGAAAAGTGTAACCTTTAGAAACAATCTTATTCATCTCCAAGAAGAATTATTTAGATTTGCTTACAAACTCACGACAGACCGAGACCAAGCTAATGACCTTCTCCAGGAAACATCACTTAAAGCTCTCGACAATGAGGACAAGTATATGCCAGACACAAATTTAAAGAGTTGGCTATATACCATTATGCGCAATACCTTCATCAATAATTATCATAAGGTGGTACGTGATCAAACTTTTATTGACCATACCGACAACCTGTATTATCTTAACTTCATCCCCGACTGCGAGATAAACAATATAGAAAAGACATTTGAACTCAAAGAAATGTGGCGCATCGTCAATACATTGCCCCGTGACATGCGCATTCCTTTTTCATTGCACGTTTCTGGCTTTAAATATCGCGAAATAGCTATTAAGCTGAACCTCCCTATCGGCACTATAAAAAGCCGCATATATGCTACACGCCAAAAACTGCAAGAAGAATTGAAGGATTTCGTGTAAATAATTCAATTATGTGCCCTCAACGAATAAATAGACTCGTCAAAAAAGACCCAATTTCTATCAAAATAGTATTAGAATCTATCATTTGATAATTTGTAGCTGCAAGAAAGTGAGATTGTCTCCCCCATGTTCCTTAAATATGGCATAAATTTGCCAACGTAAACATAAGAGAACAAATTTATTAAATAAAGGAAACGATCATGAAAAGTCTAAGTTCAAAGAAAAATCTGAGCCATTCGACAGTGAGAATAACAACACTAATGGATAAGCTTATCAATGATTTTGAGCATATTAATAGTTTCTATGAAACTTATAGAACTGCGACTAATAACCGCATCTGCCAGAATCTACATAAGCTGACTTTAAAGAGATGCTTCTATTCACTGGTACATATCATAGTATTCAACAATTATCGCCGCGCAGTGCGTCATGAATCATTTATAGCCTACGCCAATAACAATATTAACGATAACATCTTCGAGTTGGAGAGTTCTTCAGACATCTGCATCCATACACTTAAGGATATGCCTAAAGAAATAATCAAACAACGCATTGAGGATACTTATCAAAACATGCAAGAAGCGTTGAGTGCATGACAAATTCAAAGTAATAAGAGTTTTCAATAGGTTTTTTCAATATATGTTTTTTTAATAGCCCACATTCATGAAGGTAAAATCTGGATTTAAGATTCGGATTTTACCTTTTTTTCTTGCCCCACGCAATCAACTCATCAAGGGTCTCATTTGTAAACAGAACCAGTTAACAAACGAATACCTTTGAGAGTTCAACCTAGAGAGCATTAAAATACACGATAAACACCCTATACCACCTAAAAACTATCCAATCAAGCACCTAAAAACTATCAAATGACAGTTTTTAGACTTAACAATAACGGTTTTCCCCCCGTTCGAGGAGAAATAAAGAGTTAACATTGTATCACAAAACTTCAGTGAAAATTCACACTCTAAAATAGTATCGCATATGAAAAGTTTAAGCTTCAGAAAAGACTTGATTGGTGTACAAGATGAACTTCTACGATTTGCGTACAAGCTTACTACCAACCGCGAACAAGCCAACGATCTTTTGCAAGAAACTTCGTTGAAAGCGCTGGATAATGAGGACAAATTTTTGCCCGACACTAACTTTAAAGGATGGATGTACACCATTATGCGTAATATTTTTATTAACAACTATCGAAAAGTGGTACGTGATCAGACCTTTGTCGATCAGACAGACAATCTTTACCACATCAATCAATCGCAGGAGCACAGTTTTGACAACAGCGAGAGTTCATACGACTTGAAAGAGATGCGCAAAATAGTAGGAGGGCTACCCAAAGAATACAAAGTGCCTTTCTCTATGCATGTATCGGGATTCAAATACCGTGAGATAGCGGAAAGATTGCATCTCCCATTAGGCACCGTGAAAAGCAGAATCTTCTTCACCCGCCAAAAACTGCAACAAGAATTAAAAGATTTCAGATAAAACAAGACTCAAGTAAAATGACCTAGACTATTTTGTACAATATTTTTTAGATTTTAATAGCATAGCAAGAAAGAGAGCAGACTATACGGCCGAAACCCGTAAGTTTGCTCTCTTTCCTTTGATATGACAATGAACTTTGAGAAACTCGAAAAACAAACTTAAGATAGGATCAAAACCTAAATTATTATGACCTACCCGATAAGGTAGAAAACCGAAATGACAGAGAAGCAACATTTTAACAATCGGTTGATAACTTTATTCCCCATTTTAAGCACAAAGTCTTGAATTAGTATTTTAGAAATATGTATTTTTGCAAATGTTAGTCTAATTATAAAATATAATTAATGAAAGTGGATCAAGAACAACCGGTATATCACGTTCCCGTATTGTTGAAACAAAGTGTGGACGCAATGGACATCCAGCCCAATGGCACCTATGTAGATGTCACTTTCGGCGGCGGGGGTCATTCACGCGAGATTTTATCACGACTCGGACCCGAAGGACGCCTTTTCGGGTTTGACCAAGACGAAGATGCCGAACGCAATATCCCTAGTTCGCCACAATTCACCTTCGTTAGAAGCAACTTCCGCTATCTGCTTAACTTCCTTCGGTACCATGAAGCAAGTCAGGTTGACAGCATTCTGGGAGATTTAGGCGTATCATCGCATCATTTTGACGACAGCGAACGTGGATTCTCATTCCGTTTCTCGGGCGCTTTGGATATGCGCATGAACAAACGTGCTGGCATGACAGCGGCAGATATAGTGAATTCATATCCAGAGGAAAAACTAGCGGATATTTTTTATCTTTATGGCGAATTGAAGAATAGCCGAAAAATAGCCGCCACACTAGTGAAGAAACGTGCAGAGAAATCCATCAATACGATTGATGAGTTTCTGGATGTGATCAAACCACTATTTGGCCGTGAACGCGAAAAGAAAGAATTAGCCAAGGTATTCCAGGCACTACGCATAGAAGTGAATCAGGAAATGGAAGCACTCAAAGAAATGCTATATGCAGCCATAGAGGCCTTAAAGCCTGGCGGCAGATTGGTCATCATCACCTATCACTCTTTAGAAGACCGCATGGTGAAAAACATCATGAAGACGGGAAATGTGGAAGGGAAAACCATACGAGATTTCTATGGCAACATTGAAGCACCATTGCGGCCAGTGAGCAATAAGGTGATAGTGCCTGATGAAGAAGAGATAGCGCGTAACCCGCGTTCTAGAAGCGCCAAACTACGCGTGGCAGAGAAGCAAGTTTAATTTTTTTATATTCCGAGAAAAAGACGCTATAAGGAGAAGAGGATATGGTACAGACAGAGGAAAAAAAGAAGAAGAGTTCGCTTAAGAGCTTTATGGGCGGCGACATCTTGATGATGGACTTTTTCCGCCGGCAGCTGAAATTGCTTCTGCTGATTTTAGTACTTCTGATGTTTTACATCAACAACCGATATATAGCGCAGCGCAAAGTACTCGAAATAGACCGACTCCGTAAAGAGCTAGTCGACATCAAATATGACGCCCTGACCCGCAACTCCGAACTGATGGAGAGGAGCAGGCAATCGCGCATCGAAGAACATATCGCAGGAAAAGAGGAGAGTGTGAAAATATCCACCAACCCACCTTATATCATAAAGAGATAGAAACGAAACGCTAACAATCAGACCCTAAAAGAGACGTGTCCCAGATAAAGAGTAAGATAATCACCCGCTACTATGGCATCGCGCTGATTTTCATCACGGTTGCTGTAGCTATCATCATTAAAGCTGCCGTCATTATGTTTTTCCAGAAAGACTATTGGCAGGCTGTGGCAGACCGCTTTGTCAAGGAAAATGTGCCCATCAAGCCCAACCGAGGGAATATACTCTCGGCTGATGGCAAGCTAATGGCTAGCTCCTTGCCAGAGTATCGAATCTACATGGATTTTAAAGCGGGCGGACCTGTTAAAGACTCGCTACTGTTCAAGGTACACCTCGACGAAGTGTGTGAAGGCTTGCACCGTGTGCTGCCCGATAAGAGTGTAGCTGAATTTAAACGAATACTTCAAGAAGGACGAAGAAAGGGCTCGCAGAATTATCTGATTTACCCAAAACGTATTTCATACATACAATACAAGCAGATTAAGGAGTTGCCAGTATTCAACATGAACAAGTATCGTGGCGGCTTCCATCACCAGGCCTATAATAACCGTAAAAAACCATTCGGCTCATTGGCTGCACATACACTGGGAAGTGTTTATGCCGATGCTTCGAGAGGAGCCCGAAGTGGTATAGAACTGGCCTATGACAGCTTGCTGAGTGGAAAAGAAGGAAATACACGTCGCCAGAAAGTAAGAAATCGCTATGTGAATATAGTGGATATACCCGCACAGGATGGATGTGACCTGGTTACGACTATCGATGTGGGCATGCAGGATATCTGCGAGAAAGCACTTGTTGATAAGATGAAAGAAATCAACGCACACGTAGGTGTGGTGGTTTTGATGGAAGTAGCGACAGGCGAAGTGAAGGCTATCGTGAACATGCAGAAAGGGAATGATGGCAACTTTTATGAGATGGACAGCCACGCCATAAGCGATATGTTGGAACCTGGATCAACTTTCAAGACTGCTTCCATCATGGTGGCGCTGGAGGATGGGTATATCACCCCCGACACGGAGGTGGATACAGGAACAGGAGTAGTCAACATGTATGGAAGCCGCATGAGAGACCATAACTGGCATCGTGGAGGCTATGGTAAAATAGACGTGACACACATCATGATGTATTCGTCCAACGTAGGCGTATCGCATCTGATTGATAAATATTACGCCAACCAACCCGAGAAATTCGTGAATGGACTGAAACGGATGAGTATAGACCAACCACTGAATTTGCAGATAAAAGGCGAAGGACGCCCCAATATCAAGGGACCTAGTGAACGCTATTTCTCGAAAACCACACTCCCATGGATGAGTATAGGCTATGAGACACAGGTGCCACCCCTCAACATATTGACCTTCTACAACGCCATCGCCAACAATGGAGTGATGGTGAAACCGAAATTTGTAAAAGAGATTGTGAAGGATGGGAGAGTCATAGAAGAGATCGAAACGGAGGTAATCAACCCACGGATCTGTTCGGAAAGCACATTAAAACAAACACAAGAGATGCTTTACCGAGTAGTATATGACGGATTGGCTAAACCTGCTGGAAGTAGGCAGTTTGCGGTAGCCGGAAAAACCGGTACAGCACAGATCTCACAAGGTGCTCAAGGTTATAAAACGGGCACGGTCAACTATCTGGTGAGCTTTTGTGGCTATTTCCCTGCCGAGAATCCACAGTACAGCTGCATAGTTTCTATCCGCAAACCAGGTTTACCCGCTTCGGGGGGGATGATGGCAGGTAGCGTCTTCGGGAAAATAGCCGAGCGTGTCTATGCCAAAAACCTGTATCTGCCACTGACTGCAGCCGTAGACTCTAATAGCATATTCGTGCCTCATGTAAAAGCCGGTGATTTCACGGAAACACGAAAAGTACTGAGCGATTTAAGAGTAGATACGAAATTGGGATATAATTTCCCGCGCAATAGAGAGGCTTGGTGCAGTGTGGAGCATAACAATGACGGAGTGAGTCTGAACCATCGTGACATGATGGCGGAGATGGTGCCGGATGTATCGGGGATGGGCGCGAAAGACGCTGTTTTCCTGATGGAAAGTAGAGGTCTGAAGGTTAGGCTCGCGGGCGTAGGCCGAGTATACCGCCAATCCATAGCCCACGGCACAAGAATACGTCGCGGGCAAACCGTGACATTGGAACTGAAATAAGAATAGAATATTAATAATAGATCGATTAAGGGAATGAAGTTAAGCGAATTATTAAAAAACATAGAGCCACTCGAAGTGAATGGAGACATAGCTGTCGAAATCGATGGAGTGGAAATAGACTCAAGATTAATCGAACCGGGATTTCTGTTTATAGCCCTGAAAGGTACACAGACAGATGGTCATCGCTTTATAAGCGCTGCTATCGAGAAAGGTGCTCGTGCAGTGTTATGCCAAGAGTTGCCCGAGTCATTGACAGAGGGAGTGACGTTTGTGGCCGTGAAAGACAGTGAAGAGGCTTGCGGAAAAGTGGCTACCGCTTTTTTTGGCAACCCCACCCAACAGTTAAAACTAGTTGGAGTGACTGGTACCAACGGCAAAACCACGACAGCTACCCTGCTCTACGACACATTCCGCTACTTGGGTCATAAAGCAGGATTGATATCAACTGTTTGCAACTATATAGACGGAACCGCAGTACCTACTGAACACACCACACCCGACCCCATCACCCTGAACCGTCTGTTGGGGCAAATGGTACAGGCTGGGTGTGAATATGCCTTTATGGAAGTGAGTTCACATGCTGTCGACCAGAAACGAATCAGCGGACTGGAATTTGCCGGAGGGATTTTTACAAATCTAACGCGCGACCATTTGGATTATCACAAGACGGTGGATAACTATTTGAAAGCAAAAAAGAAATTCTTTGATGATCTTCCCAAAGAAGCTTTTAGTCTGACGAATCTGGATGATAAGAACGGATTGGTGATGACACAAAATACGCGTTCGAAGGTATATACCTACTCGCTACGCACCATGAGCGACTTCAAAGGTCGTGTACTGGAATCACACTTCGAAGGGATGCTTCTGGAGTTTAACAACCGAGAATTGATGGTGCAGTTCATCGGCAAGTTTAATGCTTCGAACTTATTGGCTGTGTTTGGCGCAGCGGTACTTCTGGGTGAGAAAGAAGATGATGTATTAGTGGCATTAAGTACCTTACACCCTGTAGCCGGACGCTTTGACGCTGTACGTTCCCCTGAAGGATTCACAGCCATCGTGGACTATGCTCATACACCTGATGCATTGATCAATGTATTGAATGCCATTCATGGTGTATTGGAAGGGCGCGGAAAAGTAATCACCGTAGTAGGTGCAGGCGGAAACCGTGACAAAGGCAAACGACCCATCATGGCCAAAGAGTCGGCGCGCTATAGCGACCGAGTCATCATCACATCGGACAATCCGCGATTTGAAGAGCCGCAAGACATCATCAACGACATGCTGGCAGGATTGGACAAAGAGGATATGCGCAAAACCATCAGCATAGCCGATCGGAAAGAGGCTATAAAAGCAGCATGTATGCTGGCAGAAAAGGGTGACGTCATTCTGGTAGCCGGCAAAGGACACGAGAACTACCAAGACGTGAAAGGTGTGAAACACCACTTTGATGATAAAGAAATACTGAAGGAGCTTTTTTACACTAACGACTAACAACAGAATATGTTATACTATCTTTTTGAATGGCTAGATAAATACGATTTTCCAGGTGCAGGCGTGTTTGCCTATACCTCATTTCGTGCATTGATGGCCATTATTTTGGCGCTGCTCATATCGACCATCTTCGGAGCGCGTTTCATCAAACTGCTGAAGAGCAAACAAATCACGGAGATTCAGCGTGACGCTAAAATCGACCCATTTGGTGTGAACAAAGTGGGTGTTCCCAGCATGGGAGGTATTATCATTATCGTGTCCATATTACTACCATGTCTGCTCTTGGGTAAACTACATAATGTCTACATGTGGCTAATGCTGGTCACTACTGTTTGGCTGGGCGCGTTGGGCTTTGCAGACGACTATATCAAGATATTCAAAAAAGATAAAGAAGGGCTACATGGTAAATTCAAGATCATAGGTCAGGTGGGGCTGGGCCTCATCGTAGGACTAACGCTGTATCTCAGCCCGAGTGTGGTGATGTGTGAAAATATAGAAACACGCCATGCTGAGAATGACGAGATCATTGTTACTCACAAAAAAAACACGATCAAGTCAACGCAGACTACAATCCCATTTTTCAAAAACAACAACCTGGATTATGCGGATTTCGTATCTTTCATGGGCGAATATGCGCAAACAGCAGGTTGGATATTATTTGTATTGGTCACTATATTGGTGGTGACTGCCGTGTCCAATGGTGCTAACCTGAACGATGGCATGGACGGCATGGCTGCAGGAAATTCCGCCATCATCGGTGCCACATTAGGTATATTGGCCTATGTCTCGAGTCACGTGGAGTTTGCAAGCTACCTCAACATCATGTATATTCCTGGATCTGAGGAGTTGGTTATTTTTATCTGCGCTTTTATCGGTGCAATGATTGGATTCTTATGGTATAATGCTTATCCCGCACAGGTATTTATGGGAGATACTGGTAGTCTGACGATTGGTGGTATCATCGCTGTATTTGCCATCGCTATTCACAAGGAACTGTTGATACCGATACTCTGTGGGATCTTTTTCGTAGAGAGCGTTTCGGTTATCTTGCAGCGTGTCTATTACAAAATAGGGAAGCGCAAAGGTGTGAAGCAACGTGTATTTAAACGCGCACCTATACACGACCATTTCCGTACTTCCATGAGTCAGATTGAGCCAGGATGTAAAGTGATTATCACCAAACCAACGACGCTGTTTCATGAATCTAAAATTACAACCCGGTTTTGGATTGTAACCATCATTCTAGCGGCGATTACCATCATAACACTAAAAGTAAGATAAATAAAAGAGATAATAGAGCAATGGATAACAAAAAAAGAATTGTTGTTTTAGGAGCAGGCGAAAGCGGAGCCGGTGCAGCAGTGCTGGCAAAGATCAAAGAATTTGATACTTTTGTCTCGGATATGGCGATCATCAACGATCGTTATAAATCGTTGCTGGACGACAATCAGATAGAATGGGAAGAAGGGAAGCATACAGAAGCTTTGATTCTGAGCGCCGATGAAGTGATCAAAAGCCCAGGTATACCCAATGAAGCACCCATCATCCAAAAGCTAATGGCGCAAGGCACTCCAATCATCTCCGAAATAGAGTTTGCCGGACGCTACACACATGCAAAAATGATCTGTATCACCGGATCAAATGGAAAAACAACTACAACGAGCCTCATCTATCACATCTTTAAGAGTGCAGGGCTCAATGTGGGATTGGCTGGGAATATCGGAAGAAGTCTGGCATTACAAGTAGTAGAGGATATATACGATTATTACATCATAGAGCTGAGTTCATTTCAGTTGGACAATATGTATCAGTTTCGTGCTAACATCGCGGTGTTGATGAACATCACACCCGACCATTTAGACCGTTACGACAACTGCATGCAGAACTATATCAACTCAAAGTTCAGAATCACACAGAATCAGACCCCTGAGGATGCCTTCATCTTCTGGAATGATGACCCAATCATCAAAAAAGAACTGGAGAAATATGGTATAGAAGCCCATCTGTATCCGTTTTCGGCTATAAAAGAAGAAGGTTCGATAGCATACGTGGAAGACAAAGAGATCAAAATCACAGAGCCTATAGCTTTCAATATGGAACAAGAGAGCTTAGCACTTACGGGTCAGCACAACCTTTACAACTCGCTGGCAGCCGGCATATCGGCCAACGTGGCTGGTATTGACAAAGATGACATTCGCAAAGCACTATCTGATTTTCAAGGTGTGGAGCATCGCTTGGAAAAGGTCGCACGAGTGGGCGGTATCGATTTTATCAATGACTCGAAAGCTACTAATGTGAATTCGTGTTGGTATGCCCTCCAAAGCATGCCCACTAAGACGGTATTAATCCTCGGCGGCAAGGATAAAGGTAATGACTATACCGAAATAGCCGAATTGGTGAAAGAAAAATGCTCGGCTTTAGTGTTCTTGGGGCTCCACAATGAAAAGCTGCATGCTTTCTTTGATGATTATGGCCTATCGATCGCTGACATTAATACAGGCATGGAGGACGCCGTTAAAGCCGCATATAGACTAGCGCAAAAAGGCGAGTCTGTATTATTGAGTCCCTGCTGTGCATCGTTCGACTTATTTAAGAGCTACGAAGACCGTGGCGAACAATTTAAGAAATATGTAAGAGCGCTATAACAAAAACTATAGAATATATGGAACTACTTAACAAATTGCTAAAAGGGGATAAGGTAATCTGGGTTATCTATTTCCTACTTTGCTCCATTTCGATTATCGAAGTGTTTTCGGCAGCCAGCACCATGTCGTATAAAAGCGGCAATCACTGGGAGCCAATAACCAGCCATATCTTATTTCTGGCAGTAGGAGTAATAGTTGTGTGGTCTGTTCACTTGATACCCTATAAATGGTTCAAGACTTTTCCTGTATTCTTATTGCCTCTTTCACTTGGGCTGATGATATTCATTTCGTTGATGGGCTATTTGAACCCAGAAACCCGAATCAACGGTGCAGCCAGATGGAGTGAGCACCTAGGCTTCAGCTTTCAGCCCTCTGAATTTGCTAAAATGGCAGTCGTCATCCTTGCTGCCTATTTCTTATCTCTCTATCGCGACGAAAAATCCATAGCTAGCCCAAAGGCATTCAAGTGGATCATGTATACCAGCATGCCGGCCATCGCCATTATTGCGATCGAGAATCTCTCCACCGCGATGTTGCTTTTCGCTGTGGTCTACTTGATGATGTTCATCGGCAAGATTAATCATAAACAACAAATGTGGTTCAGCGGTATTATCCTATCATTTGCATTACTAGGTGCCACATTGATATTTGTCACACCTGAAGATACAAAACTACCCTTATTACATCGCTTTCCTACCTGGAAAAACCGTATCGTGAAATTTATTGATACCGAGAAAGTGCCAGCGGCCGAATTTAATATCGATGATGACGCCCAGGAAGCACATGCCAATATAGCCATTGCCCAAAGCAATGTGATTGGAAAGATGCCTGGAAACTCCGTACAAAGAGATTTCCTTAGCTTCGCTTTCTCAGACTTTATTTTTGCCATCATCATTGAGGAGATGGGACTATTTGGCGGAATCATCGTCATCTTTCTCTACATCTGGTTATTGGTGCGAGCAGGACGTATAGCTCAGCGGTGTGAAAAGCTTTTCCCGATATTATTGGTGATGGGGATTGCACTGTTGCTAGTAGGCCAAGCCATGCTGAACATGATGGTGGCTGTAGGTTTATTTCCTATTACAGGACAACCCCTGCCACTTATCAGCAAGGGAGGTACATCCACTCTTGTCAACTGCGTATATATTGGTATGATACTTAGTGTCAGCCGTTATACCATTTTGCTGGCCGAACAGAAGAAGAGAGAACAAGAGCTTCTTGAAGAACAGGAGTTGCTTAATAATATCCAGACAGAAGAAAGTGTAGTCGATAAAAATGGTTTTGACAACCCATCGATAGCCGATTCCTTTATAACAGAATCTAAAACATTAAATCAGTTATGAAAAAAAATCTCAATAGCCGCTTGCGCATTATAGTAAGTGGAGGAGGAACTGGCGGACATATCTATCCGGCAATCTCTATCGCGAATGCTATAAAGGAGATTGACCCAAAAGCAGCTATACTTTTTGTTGGTGCTAAAGGTAGAATGGAAATGAAGACGATACCCGAAGCTGGTTATCAAATTATCGGATTGCCTATTTCTGGATTCCACCGCAAGCAAATATGGAAAAACTTCAGAGTGATAGCTAAACTTTTAGTGAGTCAATGGAAGGCAAAAAATATCATTAAGAACTTTCGCCCACATGCTGTGGTTGGCGTTGGCGGCTATGCCAGTGGCCCAACATTGAAGGTAGCTAGTGGAATGAAGATACCGACACTCATCCAAGAACAAAACTCTTATGCGGGTGTCACGAATAAGTTGTTAGCGAAAAGTGCTAACAAGATTTGTGTGGCCTATGAAGGTATGGAAAAATTCTTTCCGGCTGATAAAATCATGATGACTGGCAATCCGGTTAGACAAAGCCTACAGATACAATCCATGAGCAGGGAAGATGCACTGAAAACATTCGGATTTGATCCAGCAAAGAAAACTATCCTTATAGTAGGAGGTAGCTTAGGAGCCGGCTCTATAAACAAAGCTTTGATGGATCATATTAAAATCATCAGAGAGAACCCTGACATTCAATTTATATGGCAAACAGGTAAATACTATTTCAAGGATGTAGAAAGCAAAGTGAGTAAAGATAAACCCGACAACCTTTATATCACCACATTTATACGCGACATGAATACAGCTTATGCGGCTGCCGACCTCGTCGTTTCGCGTGCAGGTGCTGGTTCTATCTCGGAGTTTTGTTTACTTCACAAAGCCATCATTCTAATCCCATCGCCCAACGTGGCTGAAGATCATCAAACCAAGAATGCAATGGTATTGGTTAATAAAGACGCTGCTGTGTTTGTGAAAGATGCGGATGCCTATGAAACATTGCTACCTACAGCAATCGAAACTGTGAAAGATGATAAGAAACTGAACACTCTTCGCATTAATATCGCGAAGTTGGCATTGCCCGACTCTGCACGCATCATTGCCGAAGAAGTGATTAAACTAGCAAAGAATGAATATTAAAGATATAAAATCAGTCTTTTTAATAGGTGCTGGAGGCATCGGTATGAGTGCATTGGCCCGCTATTTCCTGTCGCAAGGTAAATTTGTGGCTGGCTATGACCGCACACCTACTCCACTCACCAGCCATCTTATAGACGAGGGTGCACATATACATTTTGAAGACAATATATCACTTATCCCCGATGAGTGTAAAAATAAGGCACATACATTAATTGTGCTTACCCCTGCCATCCCACAAGATCATGACGAATTGAATTTTTTTCGTAACAATGGTTTTACTATCCAAAAACGGGCACAGGTTTTAGGAAGCATCACTCGTGCCAGCAAAGGATTATGTGTAGCTGGTACCCATGGTAAAACCACCACTTCGACCATGACTGCCCATCTACTACACCAATCATCTATTGGTTGTACAGCATTTTTAGGTGGCATCTACAAGAATGAAGGCACCAATCTACTCCTATCCACCACTAGCCCTTTCACTGTGATTGAGGCCGATGAATATGACCGTTCCTTTCACCAGCTCAGCCCTTATATGTCAGTAATTACATCAAGTGATCCCGATCATCTTGACATTTACGGGGATGAAAAAGCTTACTTGGAAAGTTTTGCGCACTACACTAGCCTCATCGAACCAGGTGGTGCGCTATTGTTGCGCCATGGTATCTCCGTTAAGCCTCGCTTACAAGAAGGAGTGGCCTGCTATACTTATTCAAGAGATGAAGGAGATTTTCATGCAAGCAATATCCGTATAGCCAATGGTGAGATATTCTTTGATTTTATAGGGCCCGCTATTCAGATTAAAGATGTACAACTAGGCGTCCCTGTGAGCATCAATATTGAGAATGGAATTGCCGCTATGGCATTGGCTCACTTGAATGGGGTTACGCCCGAGGAGATAAAAAGAGGAATGGCGAGCTTCCGTGGAATAGACAGACGCTTTGATTTCAAACTGAAAACCGATGATGCCGTATTGCTTATCGATTATGCACACCATCCGTCCGAAGTAAAACAAAGCCTGGCATCGCTTCGCGAACTTTACAGCAATCGCAAGATAACCGCTGTTTTCCAGCCTCATCTTTACTCGCGTACACATGACTTCTATCGTGAGTTTGCCGAAAGTCTCTCTATCGCTGACGAGGTGATTTTGACTGACATCTATCCGGCTCGCGAACTACCCATACCTGGAGTGAGCAGCCTACTGATTTACAACAATTTGAAAGAGGGTATAGAAAAGCAACTTTGTAAAAAGGAAGACCTTCCTCACCTCTTTGAAAACAAGAAAATAGATGTAGCAGTATTGCTTGGTGCAGGCGATATAGAGAACTATGCACAACCCCTTATCGACGAGATCTTATCTCGTGAATCTTCTGAATGATTGTGTTAAGCTCAGAACCATAAGTTAGAACTATTAATATAATACTTTGGCTATGTTTAAAAATATACTACTCGCCTTCTTCATTTTAGTCATTATCGGCTATCTGACGATGTCTGTAACGGTGATTAACCGTAAGGATGCCGAGCAGGTATGCAATCATATGGAACTGGTCATTAAAGATTCTCTCTTTTCGGGCTTCATGAACGATAAAGAAGTAGAAAAAGTGCTCAAAAAAAGGGGTATTTCACCAATCGGCCAACAATTAGAAGCTATCAATACAGATACTATTGAAAAGATTCTAGCCGAACACCCCCTGATCGACAATGTGGAATGTTATAAGACACCAAGTGGCAAGCTGTTCATTGAGGTTTATCAACGTATACCACTATTGAGAGTAATGAGTGCGAAAGGTGAAAATTATTATATTGACAATAAAGGAGCTATCATCCCGCAAGATAATAGATGTGTTGCACATAGAATAATTGTCACAGGTAACGTAGAAAAATCCTTTGCGCAGAGCAATTTATATAACTTTGGATTATTTTTGCATGAGAATGCTTTTTGGAATGCCCAGATAGAACAGATTAACGTATTGCCACGAGAGAGGATCGAATTAGTGCCTCGAGTGGGCGATCACATCATCTATTTGGGAAAGCTCAACGACTACGAGGAGAAACTGGACCGTTTAAAGACATTTTATCAGAATGGATTGAACAAGGTAGGTTGGAACAAGTATAGTCGAATCAATGTAGAGTTCAGCAATCAGATTATCTGCACAAAACGTGAGAACTAGATAAAAAGAAAGCAATACTCGTTACCTTACGAAATCGGAATAAATTTTTAATCACTATCTGCCAACAGGTTTATCGTTGTCAGATTCTATTATACCAAACGAGAAATTATGGCAAATTCAGATTTTACAGCCGTTATAGAACTCGCCTCTTCCAAAGTTGTCGGCATCGCCGCGCGGAAGAATGATGATGGAGCAATAGAGATATTGACCCATGCACAACTAGATGCTTCGCAGTTTATCCGCCGTGGCATCATCTATAATATTGATAAAGTAGCCAAAGCGCTTCAAACAATCATCACCAAGATGGAAGAGCAGCTGGGTTGCCAAATCGGGAAAGTATATGTTTCTACAGGCGGACAATCATTACAGTCGCGACTCCACGTGGTGACTCGAGATATGGATAGCGAAATCATCGTTGACCAAAGCATGGTCGATGCATTGACAGACGAAAACCTGACTTTGCCGCTCGATAATTTCGATATTCTTGATGTCATCCCTATGGAATATATGGTAGGCAATAGCCTGCAGGTAGATCCTAAAGGCGTCATTTGTGATCACATGCAAGGTAACTTTCTCAACATAATAGCCCGTGAAACGATTCGTAAACGTATCGAACAAGGTTTCGAGAAGGCAAAAATCGAGATCGGCCGCATCTTCATCTCACCGCTCATCACTGCCTCATCCGTGCTTCACGAAAGTGAGATTCGTGCAGGCTGCGCCTTGATCGATTGCGGTGCAGACACTACCACTATTACCATTTACAAGAATCGTATATTGCGATTCTTAGCCGTATTGCCGCTAGGTAGTGCCAATATAACACGCGACATCGCGACCTGTCTTAAAATAGAGGAAGATGAAGCTGAATATCTAAAACTCACCTATGGAGATGTGCTGTATGAAGATGCCGAAGATGCACAACCCGCGACATTCATCCTCAATGATAACACACAACATGTGGAGAATCGTAAGCTCAATAATATCATTAATGCACGTGCATCTGAAATAATCGACAATATTTGGAACCTTATTATCACATCCAAATATGCAGATCAGCTCTACGCAGGAATCGTCATCACAGGTGGGGGGGCCAATCTCAAAAACCTGGACAATCTAATTCGCCGCAAGAGCAAGATAGATAAGATGAGAATTGCCAAAAAGACACTCTACTCTATTCTTCCTCTTGATGGTTTTCCTGAAGCCAATGGCATGTATAACACAGTATGTGGACTACTTTTCGAGGGTAAAGAAGACAGCCTCAAGATAATTCCTGTTGCACCCGAACCTGAGCCAGAGCCTGCGGAAGAAGAACCCATAGTGACAGTTGACGAGGAACAGCTACAGCGCGAGGCCGAAGAGGCTGCCCGCAAGGCACGCGAAGAAGAGGAGGAGCGCAAGCGCCGCGAAGCCGAAGAACGTCAAAGAAAAGCAGAAGAAGAGCGATTAAGACGTGAAGAGGAAGAACGAAAACGCAAGGAAGAAGAAGAACGCAAAAGAAAAGAAGAAGAGGAAAGACTAAAAAAAGAAGAGGAGGAACGTTTGCGACTGGAAGAAGAGGAGCGGACCAGAAGAGAAGCTTCGTTTCTAAACCGTTTTAAAACAGCACTCAACAACTTTCTTGGCGATGACAACAATGAGGTACAATAAGTTTAAGACCTAAATTTTATTATATATGGACAATATAGTTGAATTCGATTTCCCAAAGGAATCGCCCAACCTCATCAAGGTAGTTGGTGTAGGTGGTGGTGGCGGTAATGCCGTCACACACATGTTTAAAGAGGGTATTTACGATGTATCCTTTGCGATATGCAACACCGATAATCAAGCATTGCGTAAATCGCCCGTACCTGTAAAAATCCGCTTGGGCACATCAGGGCTTGGAGCCGGCAATCGTCCGGAGCGTGCTCGCAAAGCTGCGGAGGACAGTACCGACGATATCGAAAAAATGCTTGATGATGGTTGCACCAAAATGGTGTTTATCACAGCAGGTATGGGTGGTGGAACGGGTACGGGTGCCGCACCAGTGATAGCTCGCATTGCAAAAGACATGGGAATCCTTACTATCGGTATTGTTACTATTCCCTTTATCTTCGAAGGCGAACGAAAGATTATCCAAGCATTGGATGGCGTAGACGAGATGAGCAAACATGTGGATGCCCTTCTAGTGATTAATAATGAACGTCTGCGGTCCATCTATTCAGATTTATCAGCAACCAATGCCTTTAAGAAGGCTGATGACACACTGTCAGTAGCCGCTCGAAGCATTGCCGAGATCATTACTACAGAAGGGATTATCAATCTTGACTTCGAAGATGTGAAAACGTGCATGAAGGATGGTGGTGTAGCAATCATGAGTACAGGATATGGCGAAGGCGAAAACCGTGTACAAAAGGCAATCTATGATGCATTGCATTCTCCATTACTCAACAATAACGATATTTTCAAATCGAAGAAGATCATACTTAATGTTTCGTTCTGCAGCAACTCGGAACTGATGATGGATGAAATGGGAGAAATACATGAGTTCATGAACAAGTTCAGCAAGACAGTAGAAACCATCTGGGGTATGGCCAAAGATGAAACGCTAGACAATAAGGTGAAAGTAACCCTATTAGCGACTGGATTTGGCACAGACAATCTCTCCGACATAGAGCGTCCCATGAATAACGAAGAGGAAGAGAAGAGCGCCGAGATAGAGAATCGCATCACGCAAGCCTATGGTGAAAGCATTCTTATAGAAAAGATGAAAGAAGGTCGGAAGAACTATAACATCTATTATTTCAGCGCCAATGATCTCGATGATGACAACATCATTTCGATGGTAGAGAGTTCGCCAACCTTCTTGCGCGATAAAAATATGCTCAAGAAGATAGGCCAAGAAAAAGTGAGCGAATATACACCTGTAGCCGAAGAATCATTCGGCAATGACAATCCTTCAGTCATCAGTTTCTGATAGTTACACGAGAATATTAAAAACGATATATAAAAACGCCCAAGGGCAATAAAAAGATTTACAATGGATTTATTTGATAGAATCAGCGAAGACATTAAAAACGCAATGCGTGCCAAAGATAAGGTGGCTCTAGAAACACTTAGAAACATCAAGAAGTTTTTCATCGAAGCCAAGACGGCTGCGGGTGCAGGCGATACATTGACAGACGAAGCAGCGCTCAAAATCATCCAGAAATTGGTAAAGCAAGGTAAGGATGCTGCCGAAATCTACAAAGGACAAGGCCGCGAGGATCTAGCCGAAAACGAACTGGCACAAGTAAAAGTGATGGAAGCCTATCTACCCAAACAGATGAGCGCCGAAGAGCTGGAAGCTGCCCTAAAAACCATCATTGCCGAAGTGGGTGCCACTGGTGCACAAGATATGGGCAAAGTGATGGGTGTAGCTACCAAGAAACTCGCTGGCTTAGCCGAAGGTCGTGCCATCTCGGCTAAGGTGAAGGAGTTGCTGGGGTAAATCTTTTTTAGTCAATATACAGCTATATACGGCTGCATCATTCGGAATGATTTCTGGATGATGCAGCCGTTTTTGTTTGCTGTTGAGTGTTGTTTGGTTTTGTGCTAGTCTTCATAGGATTGAAATCCAGGCATGGTTAGTAAATCGAACAAGGCTATCTGTCTCGTTGAGCAAGACTTATCATCAAACGATACAGCTATAGCCTACATATAATGGAATATACCCTCCTCCTTGCAACATTGCAACTTAAAACACATCGCGCAGAAAAGAAACAATTACAATCTTACAAATAACTTTCAGAAATCAACAATCGCACTATCTTTGTAAAAGAAACAAAAGAAGAACAACGAATATAAACACGTATGAAGAAATTTGACCAATGGCTCATTGTCATCGCACTGATCCTCGTACTCGTATTAATCATTTCAATAAATATGATCACATTATTCTTAAAACTGATTGCTGCTATTGCATTAATGGCATTTGTACTCTATTGGAAACTGACGCCCTACAAAGCGCACCTACAGGGTAAATATATCAAACATTTCGCCACGGCAGAACGTATTTTTTCGCCCATATTAAGGCTTTTCCATAACCTACCCAAAGTGGCAGTGGGCAGGGGTGTGTCACTCGACATGGCACCAGTTGCGGTTTGCGCTATTCTTATTCTATTAATTTTTATCTTATAATCATGAAACACATCAGAATCTACTTAATCGGTTTTATAACTTTAGCATTACTTATCCTTTCATTCCATTGGTTTGTCGCTGTAGAGCGTATCGACGCAGGATGTGTGGGTATACGCGTCAATCTTGTGGGCAACAACAAAGGGGTGGATGATATCACCGAGGTGACGGGATGGGTGTTTTACATGCCCCTATTCACTGCTATCTACGAGTTTCCTGTCTACACACAGGTGAAGGATTATGACCCTTTCACTATTAACGCGAAAGACGGCTCGGAATTTACGGTAGACCCTACGTTCTCGTACTATGTGGACCGCACGATGGTACCGAAAATGTTTAGCCAGTATCGTCGCGACTTGAGTGAGCTGGAAAATGGATATATCCGCAATGTCATCATGGACTGTTATCGTATCATCGCCAATCAGTATCCATCGGATTCACTGATGAGTAATCGCATGCATTTCGAGAATCAGGTACAAAATATGATGCAGGATGAACTGAAAAAGGAAGGTTTTATTTTTCAACAAGTAACATCCAATCTAACAGCGCCAAAATCGCTAAAAGATGCCATCGACGCAAAAAACCGCACTACGCAAGAGGCTATCCAATCGGAAAATAAATTGCGACAAGCTGAAGCCGAGGCACGTGCTATGCTGATTGCAGCCGAGGCAGAGAAAAAGGCTAATGACCTTCGCGCATCTGCGTTGACTCCGCTTATCATTCAACAGATGTATATCGAGAAATGGGACGGAAAACTACCAACCTATGGCGAAGTGCCGAAGCTCTTCAGAGATATTTCCAAATAACGGATGTATTGTTTAAAACTGACCGCAAGAAATCACTTCAAACATTTTCGGGCATTCATAGTGCAAATGTGTGAGATTTTTATATTTTTGCGTTAATACTTATTTAATGCATACTTTTAACAAAATAAACTATGATTAATTTACAAAAAGGACAACGCATTGAGATTGGGTTGTCAAAAGTTGGTGTAGGACTGGGCTGGGACCCAAATCCAGGTACAGGTTATGATTTTGACCTTGACGCTTCGGCTTTTATGCTAGGCGAAAACAAGAAACTTCCACAAGATGAGTTTTTTGTATTCTACAACAATCCCCTTTCGCCTGACAAGGCTGTGGAATCTTCGGGAGATGATACTAGCGGTGGCAACAGCGATGGTGGCGACGATGAAACCTTGACTATAGATCTGACTAAGATAGATCCACGAATCAGTGAAATCATCTTTACAGTGACGATTCATGATTACGAAACAAGAAGGCAAAATTTCGGACAAGTACGCAATTCATACATCCGCATTTACAATGCCAATACGAATGAAGAGATAGCTCGCTATGACTTGGATGAGGATTTCTCGATCGAGACAGCGATTGAATTCGGCCGCTTATACAAAAGAAATGGCGAATGGAAATTCGAAGCCATGGGTGTAGGCTATAAAGGTGGATTGCAATACTTTGTAAACAAGTTTGCATAACCGTCATGGCTATCATACTCGAAAAAAGCGGAGATAAACATCGCATCAATCTCGAGAAGGAGTCAACAACTAGCAATCAAGAAATCGTCATTAATCTAAACTGGAGCAAAGGCGGTTTTTTTAAGCAGATGTTTGGCAAGCCCATTGATTTGGATTTGGGATGTTTTTACGAACTGCGCAATGGCATTAAAATGGTGATCGACGGATTGCAGTTCTCGCACGGACGTGGAGGTGGACGCAACCAGCAGACACGTCAAGGATGCTATACGCAGAGCCCTTACATCTGGCACCAAGGTGATGATCGTGGTGGCAGTACCCAATCGGGTGAAACAATCTACATAAATCCACAGGGATTGAAGGAGTTGAAGCGCATCATTGTCTATACCTTCATTTATCAAGGTGTAGCCAAATGGGCTGAGACGGATGCGGTGATTACTATCAAAATACCAGGTCATGAAGATGTCATAGTGAAGATGGGTCAACAGTATGACAATCACATATTTTGCGCCATTGCCGAATTGGACTTTGGAACGGACAACTCCATTACGGTAAAGAAGCTGGTGACTTTCCATAAAGATCACCAAGAGTGTGATAACATGTACAAGTGGGGCTTTTCCTATACACCAGGATCGAAAGACTGAGATATATGAAATGCCCTTTATACCAATAAACTATAGAAAAGAAATTAAGCAAGAACTATGGCAATACGTTTAGAAAAAGGCCAGAAGATTAATCTGGAGAAAAATAATGGTACCAAGCTGACCAGTTTTTGTGTGGGCTGCAATTGGGGTGCCATCGAAAAGAAAGGCTTCTTGGGTTTTGGATCCGAAACAATTGATGTGGACCTTGACCTCAGCTGTCTGATGATTGACAGCAATGGGAATTTGGTCGACTATATCTATTCGCCCGAATACCGTCCTGAGTTTCTAGCACAATATGGACGCAGCAGGGGTAAACTCGATTCGAACGACTATGCACTGCACCACTCTGGCGACGACCGTAAAGGCGATGAAGGCGGTGATGATGGACTGGATAATGAAATTATCGTTGTGGACCTTAATAAAATCAATCCTAACATAGATCAGATATTCTTCTTCCTGAACAACTGCGGTAAAGAGGACTTCTCACAAATTCCTTATGCGGCGATTCGTATGTACGAGGGTACTCCAACTCTTGTAAAGGAAGTGTTTGCTCAATACGATGTAGCAGCCGAACCGCAATATCGTGGCAAGCTGGCACTGATTATGGGTAAGCTCTACAAGCGAAACGGTGAATGGAAATTTGCGGCTATCGGAGACGCTTATGAAGACGCACACCTGTGCATCACCATCAAACGCATATTGGACAATTATGTCCGCTAATCAATAAATAAACATTTAAAAACCACCTTACTTATATGAGAAGACTTCCTGTGTATCTTTTATTAGATACTTCTGGTTCAATGTGCGGGGAACCTATTGAAGCTGTAAAAAACGGTGTGCAAACACTTGACGCAACACTTCGCCAAGATCCCTATGCACTCGAGACAGCCTACCTTAGTGTGATTACTTTTGACAGCACTGCTCGACAAATAGTACCACTGACTGAACTATCGGCTTTCCAAATGCCCAATATCAGCGCTACTGGGTGCACAGCTATGGGCGAAGCGCTATCTTTGCTCGCAGATAAGATTAACTTTGAAGTGACTAAAACGACTGCCGAAGTGAAAGGTGACTGGAAACCATTGGTTTTTATCATGACTGACGGTGAACCTACTGACGACCTTAGAAAAGGACTAGATAAGTTCAGACAATGCAAATGTGGCATGGTAGTGGCTTGCGGTGCAGGTCCAGGTGCCAACATCAATACGCTAAAGCAAATCACAGAATGTGTCGTTCAGCTGGATACTGCTGACAGTGCCACAATCAAGGCTTTCTTTAAATGGGTGTCAGCTTCAGTAAGCGCTGGTAGCCAAAAAGTAGAAGATACAGGCAAAGAGATGGGCGGTTTAAGCGAATTGCCACCTCCACCACCAGAAGTGAATATTGTAGTATAATTATAGTAAGAGACTACACAATTTCAACCCTCTTGCTGAATCAAGGCACTATGTCTTGTTCTGCAAGAGGGATAATTCACCTAAATACTTTCAGCATATCACGAAACTATAATGAGAAGATTACCTGTATATCTATTGATTGACACATCGGGCTCAATGAAGGGCGAACCAATTGAATCGGTCAAAGTTGGCATCGAAGCTATGATTGCCGGATTAAGAATGGACCCATTTGCACTGGAATCAGTCAATATCAGTATTATCACTTACGATCGAGAGGTGAATGTGGTTATGCCACTCACTCCACTCGATGAACTTCAGATGCCCCAAATACAAACACCTGATTCAGGCCCTACACATACGGGAAAGGCACTAGAGGTGCTGTGTCAGCAAGTGGATAAGGAAGTGCGGATGAGCACACCCGAGCAAAAGGGTGACTGGATGCCTCTTTTATTCATCATGACTGATGGCCGGCCATCGGACATTCAGCTTTACAACCAGATGATCCCCGAGGTGAAAAAGCGAAAGTTTGCTGCCATCATCGGCTGCGCAGCTGGTATGAATGCCAAAGTGGAGCCTCTTAAACTACTCACTGAACAAATCTATTCGCTCGACACCATGGACAGCACCGCCTTTAAGCAGTTCTTTCAATGGGTGTCAGATGTCATCGATATCGGCAACAAGAGTGTAGGCGCCACAGACGAGCTGACACTACCCCCGCCTCCAGCCGAAGTCAACGTTGTGATCTAAATTTACAAAACAAAACATAGCATGAGACGATTGCCCATCTATTTCCTCATTGATGTTTCGGAGTCGATGATTGGAGAACCCATCGAACAAATACAGAATGGTATAAGATCCATTATCCAAGAATTACGAAGCGACCCATACGCGCTGGAAACAGTTTTCGTGTCGCTGATTGCTTTTGCAGGAAAAGCGAAGAGCCTCACCACAATGACGGAACTTTATAGTTTCTATCCTCCACAACTACCAATAGGTGGAGGCACATCATTGGGCAAGGCCCTTCACTATCTAATGGATGATATGGATATGAATATCCAGAAAACCACATCTGAAATAAAAGGAGATTGGAAGCCTATCGTATTTCTTTTCACAGATGGCACGCCAACCGATAAACCTGAATCGGCTTTTGCCCGATGGAATAACAAATATAGGAAGCATTGCAGTCTCGTAGCTATATCAATCGGTGACAATGTGAACATGCAACTCCTAGGGACTATCACTGACGACGTGTTGCGTCTGAATGATACGACCAAAGAAGCCTTCAAGTCTTTCTTCAAATGGATCACTGCCTCTATCAAAGCCTCAAGTGTGTCTGTAAGCGAAATCTATGATGATAAACTTACACTACCACCTGTGGATGGTATCAATCTCGAAAAAGTGGATACTAATAAGAACATTGCAGTAGACGAGAATTTTGCGGTGATGCTAGGGAAATGCCAAAACACTAACCGCCACTATCTGATGAAATACGCCAAGCGCTTAAGACCATTCGACGGCATGGAGCAATTCAATGCTACCGATTTTAAGCTTGTCGGTGCTTACACTATAGATGAAAAAAGCTACGCCGAACTTTCAGATGAGGCGAAGTCAAGCCGACATATCAATACATTAGAACTAGTGGGTCAGCCCACTTGTCCCTGTTGTGGCAATCAATTCGCTTTCGTGGTGTGCCAATGTGGCAATATATTCTGTGTAGGCGATAATACGCGCAACAGATGCCCATGGTGCAATCAGGGGGGTGAGCTTGTGGCTGGCGACGAAAGAGGGATGGACGTAAATAGAACAAGAGGATAATATATATGGACTTAAAAGAAATATTTAGCAAAATGGGAGTCAATATTTCTGATGAAATATTTGACGACTTCATCAACTATACCTATAAAAAACATTGGGACGATTATAATATGCATATCATGGACCTCGAAACAATAGTTAGAAATAAGATTGATGCCCTCAATCTGGTATTCCCCAACGGAACTGTAGAAAAGGAATACGGGATAAAAATCAACATTCCCTATGATGAGGTTGTGGATTTCTGGTTTGATAGTCTTGATGCCATTGGACTACAGTGCACCACCAACGATGATAATAGTTGCACCATAAAAGGAACCCCTATAGCAGCTGGTGACTTTCCAGTCGTGATGAGATATACTTATAAAGGATGGGTGCAGGGAAGAGACATCCCTAGCAAGACCTTTCATCTCATCATCAATCCTGACCCCAAGAGTCTTTGGAAGAATATTCCTACCGATACTACTATCGACTATTTTAAGGAGGATTCGGAGACTGGATATTTGCAGGTAGACGCTATCAATGATATACCACAAAAAGATATTGTAGCTGCCAGTATGCGAGGTCGCTCGCATGCCCATGAAGGCAAGCCCCGTGATGACCACTTCAGGCTTCATTTCTGCGACGCATCTAAATGGTATGTCATGGCAGTGGCCGATGGTGCTGGTTCGGCTATCTACTCGCGCGAGGGCTCTCGCATAGCTTGCGATACTGCAGTGGGTCACTGTATCAACGAGTTGATAGATGCCGAAGCATTCGAAGAAGCCATCAAGCTGTATTGGCACAGTTCGTCGCCCGAGACACAGAAAAAAGTTGGAGATAGAATTTATTCTATAGTGGGCAATGCAGCTTTCAAAGCACACCGCGCTATCAATGCAGAGGCAGCTGCAAAAAATGCACGCGCAAAGGATTACGCCACTACGCTGCTCTTGTCCATCTGCAAACGTTTTGAATTCGGCTGGTTCGTGGCCTCCTTTTGGGTTGGTGATGGCGCTATGGCAATCTACGATAAAGAGCGTCAATACCTGAAGTTGCTGGGCACACCTGATGGTGGTGAGTATGCTGGACAGACCCGTTTCTTGACAATGCCCGAAATATTTAGTGATGCTACCGCTTTCTATGGCCGATTGAAGTTCTCTATCGAAGATGATTTCACCGCGCTTATCATCATGTCGGATGGTGTTTCCGATCCCATGTTCGAGACAGATGCCAACCTCAACAAGATTGAGAAATGGAATGAATTATGGGAGAATATCAACCAAGAGGTAGATCTTAAAGATGACAATGCTGCATCAAAAGACCAGCTATTGGAATGGCTTAATTTCTGGTCGGCTGGCAATCATGATGACCGTACAATAGCTATATTATATTGATACAATGGCAAAGAAAACAATAAAACTAACAGCCACCGATGGTACTCCTGTAGAATTTGTCGACGAGATAATCGGTTCGGGAGCGATGAAGGACGTCTACTTCAGCCCCGACAAAAGCTATGTGGTGGGATTTTTCCGCACACCGCAAGACGTGCGTTCTAAAGACCGATTGAGCAATATCACAGGTACTTATCGCGAACGAATCTTCAACCAAGCTGGCGGTGAATACTGGAAAAATCTTTTCTGTTGGCCCACTAAGATGGTCGAATGGGAAGGTAAGACAGGGATCGTTTGTCCGGCTTACCAAAAACACTTTTTCTTTGCTGGTGGCAACTTCAAAGGCAAAGAGAAGGAAGGCAAGTGGTTTGCCTCAGCAAAGCTACGCAATAAGTTTCTGCCGGCCACCGAAAAAGGCAACTGGCTCAGTTATTATCACATGTGTATCCAGATAGCGCGTGCGGTAAAGCGTCTGCACGCAGCAGGATTGGCCCATTCCGATTTGTCTTACAAGAATGTATTGGTCGATCCAGTAACAGGCAAAGCGGCTGTAATAGATATTGATGGACTAGTAGTACCAGGCAAATATCCACCCGATGTAGTAGGTACGCCCGATTTCATAGCACCGGAGGTACTCAAGACCCGTGCCCTGTCACTAGGCGATCCCAACAAGAAACTACCGTGCATCCAGACCGACCGTCATGCATTGGCTGTGTTGATTTATATGTACCTGCTCTATCGCCATCCATTGAGAGGCGGGAAGGTCAATGACCTCGATGCCGCCAAAGACGAAGAATTATCCATGGGTGAGAAAGCGTTATTCATAGAACATCCCACAGACAAAAGTAATCGCCCCAAACTGAATCAACTGGCACCTAGTCAGTTGCCGCAAGGGGATATCGATAAACTGCCTTATAAGATTTGTGGCCCCTATTTGAAGACTCTATTCGACCGTGCGTTTATTGACGGATTGCATAACCCCGCTATGCGCCCTACGGCTGACGAATGGGAGGTGGCCCTCATCAAGACTACCGATTTGATGCAACCTTGCCAGAATCCGAAATGTCCTGAGAAATGGTTCGTATTCGATAATTCAACCAAACCCAAATGCCCTTTCTGTGGCACTGAGTTTCATGGACAGCTACCCGTACTCAATCTTTACTTCTCGCCCAAAAAAGGTGTTTTCAAACCCGAAAACTATCGTCTGATGGTTTACAACAAGCAGACACTATACATGTGGCATGTCAATCGATTTATCACACCCAATGAAAAGACTAAGGATGAAGATAAGAAGCCGGTTGGTGACTTTCACTTTCACAATGGCAAATGGATATTGATAAACCGCCGCCTCACCAGCATGTACGACAAGGATTTTGATCGCAAGATCGAGATAGGCGAATTCGTAGAACTCACAGAAGGCAA
Source organism: uncultured Bacteroides sp. (assembly GCA_947074295.1). Classification (GTDB taxonomy): domain Bacteria; phylum Bacteroidota; class Bacteroidia; order Bacteroidales; family Bacteroidaceae; genus Bacteroides. The sequence goes on from CAMTPC010000006.1 coordinate 36,055, forward strand.
AAAAATATTGCTCTCTACCGAAGATGGTGGCCGTCTCATCATCGTTCAACTAGTCAATAACTAATCAAGAAAAAGATCTCATATCTATGGGAAAATGTAAATATTGCCAGCAAGATGCTGGATGGTTCAGCAGTTCGCACGATGCCTGCAAACAGAAATTCGAAAACGGCCGTAGTGAAATACTAACCACTCTACGTGATTGCTTTCGCAGAAAAGAAGACTTTTATCTCAGAAAGCCGGCCATTGAGTCGGCTCTTCGTAGCTCATATATAGACACCCCCAATCGGGAAACTATCTTTCTATCGGCACTCGACGAGGCAGTAGAGCTGTATTTAGACGATGGCATCATAGATGCAACCGAGCAAAAGACCATTGCCCGTTTCATTCAGTTCTCGGGCATGAGCCAAGCCAGCCTCAACGTCAACCGTTCATTAGAGAAGATGGTACAATCGCAAGTGTTGCAAGATATACTGAATGGTAATAAGCCAGCACCACGTATCACGATTGGTGGTGATTTTCCTTTCCTACTATCCAAAAGCGAATCATTGGTATGGCTATTTCGCGATGTTACATTGCACGAACAAAAGGTACAACGCGAATATGTAGGGCGCAGCCGCGGCATCAGTGTCCGCATTGCCCGCGGTGTCTACTATCGCACGGGGGGCTTTAAAGGCAAACCTGTCGAAACATCCTATATGCAACGCATATCTACGGGCAGCGTTTGCCTGACAGATAAAAACCTCTATTATTCTTCGCCCGAAAAAAGCTTTAAGATACCCTACACCAAGATTGTCAGTGTAGAATCGTTCTCGAATGGTGTCAGCATCCAGAAAGATGGCGCTAATAGCAAACCTGTGTTCCTTGAAGGCATCAATAGCTGGTTTTGCTATAACGTCATTGCCAATTATAAAGATTAATAACGCATGAAAAAGACAGAGCGCATAGCATTAGCACGCATATTTACTGACTTAATAAAGGCCGATTCAGTGATTGATGCTCACGAAATGGAGTGGTTTGCCGCGATAAAAGAACGTTATAATATCACGAAAGAAGAAGAGGCCGAGGCATCAAAACAGACATTCGCAGGAGCCGTGTCAACACTAGCCACAGCAGATAAGAAAGACAGGGACATGTTCTTAAACGACTTTGATGACCTAGCTCTAAGTGATGGATTTTGTGCTAAGCAAGAAGCTTTGCTTATGATAGCCCTTTACTATGCGCTTACAGATGATTATATTGACACCAGCGAAGTCATCTCTATCGAGAGCCCACTGATACATATCGAGGACACGCAAATAATCTATATCGAATCGCGTAAAGACGAGAGGTATAATGAAGAAATAGAGAAAGATTATCGCCAAATATCAAAAGAAATAAAAGTATCCGGATTCAGCTTCGTATATATACCCTATATAATAGAACATTATAAGAACACACCATTCCCACTATTCCAACAGATCGTATCCTTCTTGGCGCCTCATTTGGCAGAAGACATCGTGGCTGATCTAATTCAACACTTGACTACGATGAGCACACCCGAGTTTTGTAAGGATCAGCTTTGCAACAAGCTAGGTATGTCGTCTCTTCGCGAAACCAATCCATCGCTACTTATCAAAGTGGGCGATACATTTGCCAATGAGAAGCTGTTTACCAATTTCCTTAAAATAGAGATCCATGACACTGTGTTGCAGACTGTACAAAAGTTTCTAGATAGGTTTATGGAAATGCAAAGCTCAGACACCATCGTCATTAAAAACATTGAAGAGAGTGCAGGGCAATTCCTCTATCACGGTTTCTACAAACAGCTTTTCGATATCTATTTGCTTCGCAGCAGTATTCGTAGTACAGTTTTGGTCGATCCCTACAAAGAATCTATAACACTACCCGAACTGCATACACCGATCAATGGATTGCATCGACGCGAGAAGGCCTTATACACGCTATTTCTTATCGAGTCAGCTCATGGAGGTGTGAATTTCAACTACCCTGAATCGAGCAACCAGATTAATGCCTATAATAAACGGATGAAGCAAATCCAGGAAAAGTACAACATCATATACGAATGGTTTGGAGGAGAATCAGGAAAAGCGCCCAATCTGGAGCAGCCCGAAATCCGACGTCCTATGATTAGCTGCATCAAACGCTGTATCAACAAGATTGACGACATACTTCATCATGCAGATGATTATACTGTAATAAAGAATAGCTTTGGCCATTTCTGTATCAACCTGGAGGAAGATTTACTCTTCATCATAGATAGTAAAACAGGAGAAAAGACTCCGCTATTTCATTCTGAGTTTTATAAGAAATTGATGCAAGGATAAACAATTACCGTGTTGCAATGTTGCAACTAATAGCTTATCTACAGAATACTTTTTATTTATAATATTCTCATTCGATCAACCATATTCTTATCAAGCTCTATATTTGCAGCTTTAAAAATAAGGATGACAAAGCATTAATCATATAATTCATAACTACAAACCAATAAACTAAGTATTTAAATGGAACAAAAAAAACACTATGTCGGTCTCACCGATGCCGAGGTGCTGAAAAGCCGGGAAGAACATGGCGTAAACATCCTGACTCCACCCGAGAAAGAGCCACTTTGGAAGAAGTTTCTAGAGAAGTTTGGCGATCCACTTATCATCATCTTGCTTATTGCAGGTGTATTGTCCATCTGTATCTCATTCTATGAATTCTTTGGCCTAGGGCACGGTGGCGCGGTTTTTTTCGAGCCGATAGGTATCTTCGTGGCTATCTTATTGGCCACAGGATTGGCTTTTATCTTCGAGTTGAAAGCAGATAAAGAGTTCGCTATCCTCAACCAAGTAAATGATGACGAGGCGGTCCGTGTGATTCGCAATGGCAATACCATCGAGGTGCCTCGCAAGGATGTGGTAGTGGGCGATATCGTGATCATCGGCACAGGCGACGAAGTGCCTGCCGATGGTGAGTTGTTAGAAGCCGTTACACTGCACGTAGATGAGTCGTCTTTGACAGGCGAACCTGTTTGTACCAAAACCACCAATCCCGCTGAGTTTGATAAAGAGGCTACTTTTGCTTCCGATCATGTGATGAAAGGCACCAAGGTAATGGAAGGTCACGGTATTTTCCAAGTGACTGCCGTAGGCGACCATACAGAAAACGGAAAAGTATTTGAAGCGGCTCAGATTGACGATAGCGTGAAAACGCCTCTCAACGAACAGCTAGACCGTTTAGCCGATATGATTACCAAAGTGAGCTACGTGATTGCCGGCCTCATCATAGTGGGTCGTTTGTTCATGTACTTCTCGGGCGATGTATTTGCTGCAAATGGTTTTGTTTGGGTTGATTTCTTAGGCTATTTCCTACAAACGGTGATGATTGCCGTGACGTTGATTGTAGTAGCTGTTCCCGAAGGACTTCCAATGGCTGTGACATTAAGTTTGGCTTACAGCATGCGTCGTATGCTCAAGACCAACAATTTGGTACGCAAGATGCATGCTTGCGAAACGATGGGTGCTACAACTGTGATCTGTACCGATAAGACTGGTACACTGACCCAAAACCAGATGAACATCTATCAAACCAATTTCTATGCGTTGAAAGATCAGAAATTGGGCAATGACGAAATGAGTCATCTTATAGAAGAAGGTATCGCTGTCAACTCTACCGCTTCGCTCGACCTCTCCAATCCAGAGAAAGCCAAAGTATTGGGCAATCCTACTGAAGGTGCGCTGCTCTTATGGCTCAAAGAAAAAGGTATAAACTATCTTCCATTAAAAGAAGATACCACCCGTGTTGAAGAACTTCCTTTCAGCACCGAGCGCAAATATATGGCGACTATTGTCGATTCTCCACTTATCGGTAAACGTGTACTCTATGTAAAAGGTGCACCCGAGATCGTTTATGCGCTGTGCAAATCCACAGCCGGCAATGTCAGCAAAACAGAGATTGACAGCCAGCTTTTAGGTTATCAAAATCAAGCCATGCGTACATTGGGCTTTGCTTATCAAATATTAAGCGAGGGTGATAAGACGATCGAAGACCATAAAGTTGTGGCCGACAACCTGGAGTTCCTAGGTATCGTGGCTATCTCCGACCCTGTGCGCGAAGATGTTCCTCCCGCTGTTACCGAGTGTATCAATGCAGGTATTGGTGTGAAGATTGTTACCGGTGATACTCCAGGAACTGCCAAAGAAATTGGTCGCCAAATTGGTCTTTGGAGCGATGCCGATACGGATAAGAATATCATTACTGGCCCTGAATTTGCGGCATTATCTGACGAAGAACTAAAAGCCCGTATCCACGATCTGAAGATCATTTCGCGTGCTCGACCCATGGACAAGAAACGCTTAGTGGAAACCTTGCAGGGCGAAAACGAAGTAGTAGCCGTTACGGGCGATGGTACCAATGATGCTCCAGCTTTAAAGGCAGCTCATGTGGGTCTATCGATGGGTGATGGTACTTCTGTAGCTAAGGAGGCCAGCGATATCACCATCATCGACAACTCGTTCAGCAGTATCGGCCGTGCCGTGATGTGGGGTCGTTCACTCTATAAGAACATACAGCGTTTCATCCTGTTCCAGCTCACCGTGAACGTAGCTGCCTGTTTAATTGTACTTGCTGGTGCTTTCATGGGTACCGAGTCGCCGCTGACGGTGACACAGATGTTGTGGGTGAACCTTATTATGGATACCTTCGCAGCTATGGCTTTGGCTTCACTGCCTCCATCGGATAGTGTGATGCGCGAGAATCCACGCGATAGAAATGCGCATATCATCAGTCGCCCCATGCGTTGGGACATCATTGGTGTAGGCGGTTTCTTCTTCTTCCTATTATTGGCACTTCTTTATATCTTCCAGCACGCTAATATCGAATCGATGAGTGGCTTGGCACAAATCACTTTGGGCTATGGACAAGCCGAGCTAACCCCTTATGAGCTTAGTATGTTCTTCACTATCTTCGTGATGTTGCAGTTCTGGAACCTATTCAATGCACGTGCTTTCCAAACAGGCAAGTCGGCTTTCCACTTCAAAGGTTGCAAAGGCTTCTTGCTGATTTCGATGCTTATCATCATTGGTCAAGTCATCATCGTAAGCTTTGGTGGCGATATGTTCAATGTAGTTCCGTTGAAATTTATCGATTGGATTATCATCATCGCATCTACCTCAGTAGTGCTCTGGGTAGGCGAATTGATTCGTATCTTTAAGAAATAAGTCTTTATTCTATACCCCAGACCAAGTCCAGATTTACCTCACCAGGTATGTCTGGACTTTCTGTTTGTAGACCATCAAACTTTTCTTTCCGCCTGCTGTTTCTATTTATAGATCTTCATTTAAACCTATAAGCTATGCGCCCTTTAAAAATAGTAATGGCCATATTATTGTTACTCTGTCTTTTACCCATGCCCTATGGATATTATATGTTTATACGCGTTATGGGGATGTTTGGATTTGGCCTATTGGCCTGGCTCTATTTCAAACAGAAAAACGAGTTATTTGGAATCATCTTTACTTTTCTTACTATTCTTTTCCAACCCTTTGTAAAGATTGCTTTAGGAAGAGGGTTCTGGAGTGTCATCGATGTCATAGTCGCTATTTTTCTTCTCATCCTAGCCTTCAACAAAAGCAACATTAAGAAAAATAATCAATAAATATCGTAATCTGTCACAATAGTAAGTAGCTATAAGCAAATAAACATCTTTACTTTCTCATTGTTGGAGTATCTTTGCAACCGTAAGTTTAATCTACAAAACAATGAGAAAAAATATTCTACTCACACTTTTCTTTCTGCATGCTCCTAGCTTTCTTTTCTTGCCAAGACAATGAAGATAAGGTAGAACTATCCACAGAAACCAGTTTTTTAGTAAAATCGGTAACTGTACACAATGCTACCGACAATATAACGTCATTGAAAGAGTATTTCTATGATTCACAAAATCGCCTTGTTAAAGAGGTGCATAGCCTAGGTTATAATTTGACTTACGAATACGGCGAAAACACCATCACCCAAAGGGAGTATAATAATGACGAACAAGTATATATCAATGTATATACGTTGGAAAACAATCGTATTGTCTATGACAATCCACAGCCTGTAGATTTTTACAGATACTATACTTATGATGATAATGACCTGTTATTGTTTATCAAAATTGACGACAATTCTATATTGACTTATACCTGAGCAGATAACAATATCAGCAGTCAGAAATACAGTTTTAGCACTATTTTTTATTTTGAATACACCTCTACTCCTCGGAAGGTAAATTACGACTCTATATTGGGTATATCGCTTGGATATCAAGGCAACATTAACAAAAAACTGATCAACAAAGTTACATTTGAGGATTCTTCTCCAGCAATAATTATCACATATGAATTAGGTCGCCTAATAGTAATTTCTCACAACAAGGATGGTAAATTAGAGCGTACTTATACATTGAGTTATTAATCCTCTTGTTCGTATTCTTAACCTACACACATCATTAGTTCTGATATTAGAACTAATCGGTTTATAAAAACATTTATGGGCTATTGCAACTATTACACCAGATATAAGCTTTCTAGCAAAAACTATCACTACACACCATATAAATTTCAATATCACTGAAACGTGTGAATGTACATACGATAGTCAAAACAGATTGATAAGTGAGATTAATTCCTGGCGAAAGTCGTCTTACGAATTCAATAGCTATGGCGAGCTCATAAAGCGTTATCTAGATAGTGATAGCATTGAGCAAAGAGAATGGGCCAATGGTTATTTGATGATCCGAAAAGTATCTTATATGGATGTTACTATGTTTTTCGAATACACAGATATTCCTATTACTAGCAACTTCGAACCGTTTTCCTTTGTCATACCAGATTTTATGGGAATGAAAAACAAAGACTACAACAGTAAAGCAGGCTATGAAGATAGTAATAATACATTCTCTTTCACGTATGAGATGGACAATATAGGACGCCCTGTCACTATCCACATATACTTAAATATTATGCTTAGCACCATCTATACATTGAATTATTGATTTCGCCATTACATCTTAGGCCCTAATCGAATGATTGGATATTAAAGTTCTGGCTTTTTATTCTGGAAATCATGTTCAAACCACTGTTTCATATATTTACGAGATATTAAAAACAGTAGTTTCTTATCAAATAACCTTCACGAGTTGAACAATTTCCGCCCAAATCACATTTATTATTGGTGTTTTTGGGTGAAAATAGGTTGAATAGACAACGATTGCCCTTATCATAAAGGCTAAATGGCTGACAATTACTATTGTTAGCTATATTTGCTATTATAGATCAAATCAACTACTTTTGCAAAGTTTAAAAACAGGCTATACAGAAGAAAAGGAATGGATATAACCAAGATAATTAAACCGATGTTTAATGCGCGCCTCAAGGAGATTGACTTATACGCCAGTCGTCCTGGCGAAATACAGCAAGGCGTATTGCGACATCTGTTAGCTACAGCGGCAACTACCGAATGGGGTAAAAAGCATGATTATAAATCAATCCGCACTTATGACGACTTTAAAGCACGTGTGCCGTTGCAGACTTACGATGACATAAAGCCATGGGTAGAGCGTTTACGTGCAGGCGAGCAGAATTTGCTTTGGCCATCTGAGATCAAATGGTTTGCCAAATCTTCGGGAACGACTAATGATAAAAGCAAGTTCCTACCAGTAAGCAAGGAGTCACTTAAAGATATACACTATAAAGGCGGGCAGGATGCTGTAGCTCTTTACTTCCGCAACAATCCCAATAGCCGATTCTTCTCGGGCAAAGGATTGATACTAGGGGGTAGTCATAGCCCCAATCTGAATTCAAACCATAGCTTGGTAGGCGATTTATCAGCTATCCTTATCCAGAACGTAAATCCTATCGTTAATCTGGTGCGGGTACCTAGCAAGAAGATTGCTTTGATGGACGAGTGGGAAACCAAAATTGAAGCTATAGCAAACAGCACCATCAATAAAGATGTGACCAATCTTTCTGGCGTACCATCATGGATGCTGGTATTGATCAAAAGAGTTTTAGAAAAAACCGGAAAATCATCTTTGGAAGAGGTTTGGCCCAATCTAGAAGTATTCTTCCATGGCGGTGTAGCTTTCACCCCCTACCGTGAGCAATACAAGCAGGTTATCAAATCATCGGCCATGCACTATGTTGAAACCTACAATGCATCCGAAGGCTATTTTGGTACGCAAGATGACTTATCTGACCCTTCTATGCTTTTAATGATTGATTATGGTATTTTTTACGAGTTCATTCCTATCGAAGAGCTTGAAAAAGAGAATCCCAAAACTTGCTGCCTGGACGAAGTAGAAATAGGTAAGAACTATGCTATCGTCATTTCTACATCTTGTGGTTTATGGCGATACATCATAGGTGACACCGTGAAATTCTCCTCCAAAAAACCTTATAAATTTGTCATCACAGGCCGCACCAAGCATTTTATCAATGCCTTTGGCGAAGAGCTGATCGTAGACAATGCTGAGAAGGGCTTGGCCAAAGCTTGTGCCGAAACGGGCGCTCAGGTATGCGAATACTCCGCTGCTCCTGTCTTTATGGACCGCAATGCTAAGTGCAGGCATCAATGGCTCATTGAGTTTGCCAAGATGCCTAGTTCTATTGACGACTTCGCTCATATCTTGGATCTCACATTAAAGGAGGTGAACTCTGATTATGAAGCTAAACGCTGGAAAAACATCGCGTTACAACCATTGGAAGTAATAGTTGCACGTCAAGGTTTGTTCCACGATTGGCTAGCAGGTAGGGGTAAGCTAGGTGGGCAGCACAAAGTGCCGCGCCTCAGCAACAACCGCGAGTATATAGATGAAATGCTGAACCTAAACAGTCGATAAATAATAACTTCTCAATAAACGGATAGTTTCCCCTAGGGTAGCTATCCGTTTATTATTTCTAGCTCACTCGGCACATACTATGATGCCACCCCCTATTACCCGGCCTTCTTTGTAGAAAGCGGCAGCCTGACCAGGCGCTATGGCCGTGAGTGGCTCGTTCAGCTCGATGCGCAGCAATGCCCCCTCACGGTACACTCTTCCTGTGTTGTGTTGTTTGCGGTAGCGTATACGTACATCAACAGACACATAGTTCAGGAGCTCTTCTTCGTCCACGGCACGCCAATCTTTGAGCCACATCACTCGTTTTTCCAAACTCTTAAGGTCTGATAGCATTACGCGGTTTTGCGCCACATCTATATCTTTCACAAAAACGGCCCGATTCAGGTCGATGCCTAGCCCACGGCGCTGCCCGATAGTATAAAAAGGGTATCCTTCATGTTGGGCAATATACTCACCTTGCTCATCCACAAAACTGCCTACACCTATAGTGGCTTCCGCTTCTTGATACTTCGTAGAGTCGCGCAGGAAACTACGATAGTCCATAGGACAAAAGCAAACGCCTAGACTGTCTTTTTTTGTAGCTACTCGTTCGAAACCACGATGAGCAGCTAAAGCTCGTACATCCTGTTTCGTCATTCGACCCAATGGTAAAACCATTCGTTGCAATATATCTTGAGGCAAACCCCATAAGAAGAACGACTGGTCTTTGTCTGGATCAGTAGCAGGCGATATATAGTACTTATCATTATAAGCTACACGCTGCACATAGTGCCCAGTAGCGATCCAGTAGATACCTCGCTCATCGGCCAATTGTGCCAACAAGGGCCATTTCAGGTAATTATTACAAAGCGTACAAGGTACGGGTGTGTGCCCAGCCAAGTATTCGTCGATAAAGTAATCAATAATCTCTTTGCGAAATAGCTCTCTTGCATCATAGGCAATATGCTCTATTCCCAATCGGGCAGAGAGGGCACGAGCATCATCAAGGTGTGTTTGGTCACCATCTTTTTCATAGAAACGAAATGTCACCCCGACAACCTCATAACCAGCATCTTGTAGCAGCATAGCAGCTACCGAACTATCTGTGCCTCCACTCATGCCCAAAAGCACTTTTTTCTTCATTCCGTTCATAGCACAAATGTAAAACGCTTCTTTATGAATACCATAATTTATCTTCCTTTTTTCGAGAGTATTCCGATAAAAAGTGTTACTACAGAAGTGGATTAACTTAAATCATTCGTAAAAAGAAAACCTATAAAGAGAAGAGTTGTTTGAAAGTATGGGTAGATATTTAGAATATTATAAGTCATGATTATGAAGAAAAAGAAACAGGTATTATTTACGCTCATAACTTTAAGCCTCATGGCTTTAATGAGCTGTACTAAAAATTATTATTATGATTATGATTGTCACTCTAATAATTCGAGCAATACGGGCGATAAGAGTTATACAATCAAGTTCAATGCACTCGTTAATAAAATTTCCGCATCAACACGTACTTCTTCTGCAACTGCCTTACAGGCTAATCGTTACGTTACGGTATACACTTTTCAAGGCCATGGAGATGAAGTCGCCGAAACAGACTATAAAACTGTCCAGAGTGGAATATTAACGCCCGTAGATGGGGATCTGTCGCTACCAGTAGGTACGTACGATTTCTATTCTCTTTCTATTGGTAATCAGGATACGTATGCAGCTAAAGTTACCGATTTAGAAACGGGTATAATGGAAGATCTAAGCAACGGATTGGACTATTTAACTTGCGTGATGGAGAATGAAGCAATAAGCGGGCCCACTACGATGGATCTAACATTCAATCATGAGGCTTCGCAAGTAATGGTTATTATTGTTTCGGGTAGCACCACTACGACAGTAGATTCAATTTACTCTGCAACTATCTCTCAGCCCAATTCATCGGCTTGCATATTAGATCTATTTACAGGCTTTATATCTCCGTCAACGTCATTAGCAAGTACTCCTATAGCAATGGCTATTACTGATTCGTTGTGCCAACAAATCCTACTCCCATTGAGATACTCTGGAAGCCTTACCATGGACTTCTTAGCCTATATCAATGGCGGTTCAACACCTATGAGTTATACTGTAGCTATCCCATTGGTAAATGGCAACTTAGCTTCTGGCAGTTCTTATGAATATAAAGTGGAGGTGACAGAAGACAAGGTAAGCATAGCCACTGCTTCAGTAAACCCATGGACGGAGGTGAATGAAACAGGTACACCACTAACGCCCACTCCCAATTAGGAGACTATTATTTGTTTTAGATTAAAAAGACTAAAGTGCCCTGCTTCGCTCGAAGTGGGGCACTTGTTTTTATATAGACATAGCAAGCGCTAATGAAGGTAATAAAAAAGCAAGTTAGTGCAGATAGCTATTCATTGCACTAAGCAGCTATCTACACCGCAGTAGACAGCAATAGACAATAAGCTGAATAGCTATAGCGAATAGAGAGTGATTTAGAACAATTCAATATGATATAAAAGAGTGTTTACAGCAGCTCTAGCACCGTGCATTATTTGATATTGTGATGCTAAAACATGCTAAACAGCATATTGTATGTGATTTATTGTTCGTTATTGTGGAATAACTGTTTTACTTAAAAGAAAGAAAAAACAACCAACAACTATTTATCGTACATTCGCTTATTATCATACAAAACTTCTTATTAATTAACTTAAATCATTCATTATTATGAGAGATGTACGCTACACTCTTCTTTTATGTTTGTGCTTCTTGAGCGTGTTGCCATGTTCACTGTTCGCAGCCTCAAAAAGCAGTTCTTCTTTCCAAGATATCAGTGTGAACCTGACGAATTGGAATTTCCTGACTCAGGAAGAAATTGATGCGAAAAGTGCAATATCTTTTGGAATCGCTATTGCCGAAGATGGTGCCTCCACTCGTGTCGCTGCCGATGATGCTACGGCTAACATCGTGTTTCAGAACTTCAAGCCACACAGTGCTGAACATGGACTCAATCCAGGCACAGCTATCGTACCTGTTGACGGCATGGTTAAAATCAGCATTGGCGCCTGCAGATGGGGTGGCGAGGTGACGGTTAAGGATGCAGCTGGTAACACAGTGGCTACCTTTGACACCAATACAGGCTACTGCTTTCACGAAGGCAACTATGTAGCCGAAGCCTATTATCGTGGCGAAGCAACTACCTTGTCTATCACTGGGGGTAAATATTTTCCTTACATAGCTTTAGAAGCTGTAACAGAAGCTCCATCTACAGCAACGATCAGCTTCGGACTTGGCTCGTATACAGATGCAGGTACTGCACCAACAAGCGAGACATTGGATATGGGTGACAGCTACACTTTCCCATCCAATCGTACGATGTATGTGGACGGACAAACATTGGCTGCATGGACTGATGGAGCCAACAACTATGCACCCGGATCGATTATCACAATCGAGAAGGATCTTGATCTTACACCTGTATTCACAGCAAATACTGTATCACTTGCGGATCGCAAAGCGCCTGTAACTGTGACATGGGACTTTCAACGTAAGAATGGTGCGCCATTATTAGCGATCGAAGGCAAGCAGGCGATCTATGTATCACAAGCTATGGTAAATGACGAAGTAATTGACGTGAAGATTGATCTGAATACTACGACAGGCAAGATCGCAAACGGCAATTGGACAGATTGGGCACAGATGAACAATGGTACCACGCTGACCTTTCCAGCCGCAAAAAACTGTGATATAGAGTTCCAAGCTTTCAATGCACCTACCACTACAACCGTAGCAGGTGACACCAATTATACATTGAATGGCACCACTGCTTCTTATAAATATGGCGGCACTGATGCTACTATCGACATCGTTATTGGTGATGGTTCTTACTATCGTTACTTCACGTTTACTTACCCTGTGGTGGAATCTAACATCCAAGAGCGTCCAGTAATCGCTACTGACTTCAACGACTGGGATGCCTCATCTTTGACCGCAGCCAGCATCGTAAGAAACACAGCGTTCAGCAACGAAACCATCACTTTCGATTTCGACTATGTGACTATTCATCCTAACATGTTACAACCTGACGGTAAGTTTACACATGTGGGTTATGTGATGGCGGCTAAACAAGCTTCTGGCATCACTACATCTACCTTCAATAATATCACACGCGTACGCTATATGCACGGTGCTACTGGTAGCAATCGTGGCTTTAGCCTAGAAAAGAAGGCAGACGGCGACGAAGACTGGGTTGTATTATCCAGCGCTGTTGCCAATCCTTCATCGGGAGTATGGGTTGAGAAAGAGGTAAACGGCACAAACGTACAATTGCGTTGGTCTAACCTGAACACTGCTCAGAATGCCTATATGTTTGAGCTTGAAATCTATTCGAATGTAGAGATCACTGCACCTCAAGTATCCCTTACTACAGCTGTATTGCCAGAAGAAGGCGGTAGCATCATGGTGACTCCTGCCAGTGCGCAATATGACCAAGGCAGCGACATCACACTGACAGCTAAAAGAAACTTCGGTTATGAGTTCTTGAAATGGGTGGATGGTCAAAATCAAACCTTATCTACTGATGAGGTATATGTACACACCATGAATGATAACTTGGATGTGACAGCTGTATTCGGACAAATCGCTACTTACTCGCTATCTACCAGTGTAGAAGGCGGCGCCAATGGCTATATGATCGTGGCTTCTCCCGAAGCAACTACGATTGGTGGCAAGGAGATGTACGAAGGTGGAACGATCGTGACACTGACAGCAATCGAGAATCCTGTGATGGCTTTCACCAACTGGGCTTCTGGCGAAACTACCAATGAGATCACAGTAACTATGGATAGTGATAAATCATTCACAGCTCACTACAGCGCAGGTGATTATATTGTGGGTTGGGACTTCAACCGCCGTGGTAGCAATGGCCGCCCTGCTGATTTCTCATCTACTGCCGACAATGAAGCGACCACACTAGTGCTTCGCAAAGCTGATGGCAGCACGCAAAGCTGGTTGGACAAATCGGAAGAGGCAGCGTCAGGCTACGAAGGCGAACCTGCTGCTGTAAACTGGAAGGATATCAATGAAAAGTATTATTACGAAACTAAAGTAGTAGCAACTGACTTCACTGACATTAAGGTGACTTCGAAGATGCTCTACAACTACAATGCTTACTCGGTACAAAAGCTTGAATACTCGCTGGATGGCGAAAACTATGTAGAAGCAGCACGTATCACTATCCCTGGCAGCAAAGTTTGGACTCTACTAGAAGCTACCCTTCCTGCAGAGTGTAACCACGCCACTACCCTACACTTGCGCTGGATTCCAGATTATTCTTCGGAAATCGTGGGAAGCACATCAGTCAATGACGGCACAGCAATCACTGCTATCTACGTGACTGGTACACCACAGATCTACGACGACGGCACTGCTCCCGTATTAGTTAGCTCGATCCCTGCCAACAATGCCAACAACATTTCAGCATCAGGCCGTATCGTATTGACATTCGACGAGAAAGTGAAATTGGCCGAAGGCACAGTAGCTACATTGGGAGACAAAACATTGACTCCAACAGTAGCTGGCAAAACTGTGACATTCCCATATTTAGGTTTGGCATACAACACCGCTTATGCATTTACTTTACCTGCCAACTGTGTAGCTGATATGGCTGGCAACACCATGACTACTGCTATCAGCATCAACTTCACTACCATGGAAGCTCCAGTTGTGACTCCAGGTATGTATGACGAGATCGTAAGCAATGGCACCGAGCTACTTGACGCATTGAAACGTGCCAATGCCAATGCTTCATCGGGTGCCCGCTATCGCATCTTCTTGTATGATGGCGTTTATGATTTGGGTGAGCTTTGCTTAACTGAGGTAAAATCGAACATCTCACTTATCGGTGAAAGCATGGAGAATACCATGATCATGAATACAGCACCTGTAGAAGGTATCTCCGTATCGGCAACACTGTTGACTACTGGTGAAAACATCTACATGCAGGACATCACATTGAAGAATGCTTTTGACTATACCGGTACAACAGGCCGTGCAGTGTGCTTGCAAGACAAAGGTAACAAGAATGTATTCAAGAATGTACGTATGCTTTCTTACCAAGACACTTACTACTCGAACAATAACCGCATGCGTTCGTACTTTGAGGACAGTAAAATCCACGGAACAGTAGACTTCATATGTGGTGGTGGTGACGTATTCTTCAACCGCACTACTCTGTTCATGGAAGATCGTTCGGGCAATGTGATTACTGCTCCTGCAGGAGATACTGATTGGGGATATGTATTCAATGACTGTGTTATAGAAGGCTACGACTCGAACAAAGGTTCGTATGCACTAGGTCGTCCATGGAATGGCGCACCAATGAGTGTTTGGATCAATACAACCATGAAAGTGCTTCCAAAGGCTGAAGGCTGGAACGAAATGAGCGAGACAATCCTACCCAAACTATTTGCCGAATACAATAGCCATACAGAGAACGGTATGCCAGTAGACTGCAGCGCTCGTAAGACTAAATTTACAGCAGGTACTGTGAGCTATAACCCTGTATTGACAGCCGAAGAAGCTGCCCGATTCACTATTGACAATGTATTGGGTGGTTCGGATGCATGGCAACCCGCTATGCTGACAGAGCAAGCTACTGCGCCAGTAATCAGCGAAAAGAACGGCATTATCAGTTGGGCAGAAAGCAGCTATGTATTTGCCTATGCCATCTGCAAAAACGGTCAAGTAGTGGATTTCACTAACGGTAACAGCTATACCATCCCAGCGGATGCTCTTCAAACAGATATGTTCAGTGTACGCGCAGCCAATGAGATGGGCGGTCTCGGAACAGCTTCGAATGGTGTGACCGCTAGCAGTGGTAGCGGCACAGGTATCGAAGACAATGCCACAGCCAAAGAAGTGGCCGAGCGCCAATACTTCAACGCTAGCGGTATACGTATCGCTCAGCCCGAAAATGGCGTGAATTTCGTTCGTATCATCTATACAGATGGTTCGGTAGAAACGGTTAAAGAATTCGTGAAGTAAAAGGACACGACAAACTGCTTAGTCAGTTCTTATAAATAAGGCTAAAGCCGTATCAGTGTGTATCTGGTGCGGCTTTTCTTTTTTCCTATAAATCCCTTTGTTTTTGTAATCTGCTGAACAAGTACAAATAAACATTCATTCAAACTAATTGTTATTAAAAAACGAGCAATAGAAAAATTGACGAACAGCATTGATAAAATGCATATCGGATAATGAATGGATAAAGTACTTCTTCATAAAAAAGCATGTTTAGGAATAGAGCATCTTTTGCTCACAATCTTCCTAAACCTAACCTATGTACCGACTTGGGCTATATCCACACATACCAATATAGATAGAGGGTATTATGAAATTGAAATAGCTACCGTTAACGAGGAAGATAGCACTGTAAACATCCAGAAATCCAAACAATTCACGATATACTTCCCCGTGAGTCAATACACCATCCAACCTCATTTCGCAGATAATGCCTCGGCCTTGGAAAAACTAGGTATATTTATCAAACGCTGCATGCAGGATAGCGCTCTTACCATTGAGAGCATAGATGTGAGCAGCTCATGTTCGGTGGAAGGCAACGCTTCTTTTAACCAGAAACTATCACAAGAGCGCTTGCAGTGTCTTCTCAAATATATGATAACCCAATATCCATCTCTGAAAAATTATCCTATTAAAACATCTTCGAGGGGTGCCAACTGGAGTGAGTTAGAAGATCTGATACAGCAAAGCGGATGGAAGGATAGTCAAGAAATATTGCAGCTCGTCTTCAACAACTCAGATGACGAGCAACGCTTGCAAGAATTAAAGACAATGGATAATGGCATACCCTATCGAAATATTCTAGAGTACATTTATCCAAAACTTCGTAGTGGCAACATCAGCATCGATTACGACTCGCTTGTGGTTGAAAAAAGGAGGCCATGTTATCTTTTCCCCGAAGTAAATGTGTATGAATATGTAGAAAAGCCATCTGTGTTTGTTGAAGAGCTTATCACCCCAAATGTTTGGGAACGCAAACCCTTATTCGCATTAAAAACCAATCTTTTACTTGATGCGGTCACAGCTCTTAATGTTGAAATAGAGGTCCCTATCAGACATCATTGGTCGATAGCCGGTGAATGGATATTCCCTTGGTGGGTACACGAAAGAGATAAACCCAATGACAAGCCATGGCGCCTGGAAGTGCTGTGTGGCACCATCGAAGGTCGTTATTGGTTCGGTCGAAACCCCGAGCGCCCAGTGCTCAACGGATGGTTTGCGGGAGTGTATAGCAGCGCCGGGCTTTATGATGTGCAATGGAAAGCCAAGGGCTACCAAGGAGAGTTTTTCGTGGCGGCTGGAGTCAGTGGCGGCTTCGCACACAAGATTGGCAGGAATCTGTCGATGGAATATTCGCTGGGAGTGGGATATATGCGTACACATTATAGACAGTACAAAGCAATATATGGTGCTGATGACGTGTGGCATCCTATCCGTGAAAAGCGAGGACGCTATACATGGGTTGGCCCAACAAGAATAAAGGTATCATTGGTATGGCTGCTTCAATACAAAAGTAAGAGAGGAGGCAGGCAATGAACAAGAGATGCTGGCTGATAATCTTTATTGCGCTTACCTTACTGACTGCATGCCACAGACAAGCGTTGGAGGATGCCTACTATGAGAAGGCTTATATACCTGTTGCCATCGACTGGAGCAAGTGCGGGTTGAATCCACAAAACGTATCCATGTTCTTTTATCATCAAAGTGACGGTTCGCTAGCAATGGAGCACTATTTCGAAAATAACACGAATGAGGTACAAAGCTATATCAGAGTGCCCGTAGGCGAATATATAGTCGTGGTGTTCAATGAGCTTCCCGGCCAAATCAAGAATGTAAATATAGGTGGCAAAGACAGATTTTCTACACTAGAGGCATATGGTACGGAAACCACAGATGTGACACTACCCGTAAAAGGGGAAACATACATCAAACAACCCGATGAGATTGCCGTAGTGGTAGTGAAAAACTTCAAAGTGACCTATGATATGGTATATTACACTAATATACCAGGCTACGAACTAGAAGGCACTGATCCGTCGAAAAAGCTGATGGGCTTGGTTCCGATCAGCAAAATATCGACATTCGAGATCATAGTGCATATCAAGGGGTTAGAGAATGCTCGCATGCCAGCATTGGTCAATCTGACTAACATGTCAGGAACTTATCTATTCGAAGAAGACATAAACAGCATGTTGCCTGTTGCCTATCAATTCACGGTCAACAACAGAACTTATGACCCAGGATCAGTTACTGAAGGCACGATATCGGGTAAAGCAAGTGTGTTTGGCGTGTTGGGACAGCGTGGATCGTCTGGTGACCAGCCCAGTAACAAACCTATTACACTGGAACTGGTCTTTATGCTGGTAAACGAAGAAAAAACCATCGTGAATGATAGTTATGACATCACAGACGATATCGTATTCTCTAGGAAAGATGATGGAGATATAAGTATTAAACTCGATCTGGAAGTAAATACACCACTACCCGATGTGACCCCTGAGGGCGGAGACTCTGGTTTTGGGACTAGTATAGTCAATTGGGATGTAGTGGATATACCACTTGATGCCAACTAGAAAGCTGATAATTAAAAGAATAAAAAACGGACAACCGATTATCAAGTTCTTTTGTTATATAAATCTAAATAGAATGAATGATAAGAAAATTAGTATTAATCAAAACTTTAAGTGTATGAAAAAGTATTTGTTTCTTTTAGCCGTTGTAGGTGCGCTAGCCAGCTGCTCCAGCAACGAAGTATTTGATGAGAGTCATTCGATGAAGAATGACAATGCAATCACCTTTAACACCATGCGTGACAAGGTGGGTACTCGTTATGCCAATGATAATAAAACAGATTATCAGGTATATGCGGTGATAGGAGGGCTTACCACCTGGTTCATTGACAACACCGTAACACCTAGTACAAATACGGATACATCTGATACCATCAATCCACCTTCTGGGTCTACAAGTACTCCTATTTATCACTGGCCAGGAAACGACACTTTTGTTTATTTCTTCGCCTATGCACCAGCAGAGATTAGCGCTACCACCGGTATAACTAGCGTTGACGCTAAAACAGGAACTACCAGTGGTGATTTGCCTACGATAGATATAGCGTATACAGTACCTACTAACGCTGACATGGACTTTACTATCGCCAAACCATTGAAACAAGATCAGGGTTCGGTTAGTTTTAGCTTCCAGCACATGCTATCACAGATAAATGTGAGCGCTGTTCTTTCGGACGAATTGCTAGCAGCTGGATATACTCTAGGAACAGGATATGCAGCTACAGTCAAAGTACCTTATAACACATCTACTATTGATGCAGCTTATGATTACACAACAACTACTCCAAAACCTGTATGGGGAAGTCTTAGCACATCTACAGGCAGCGCACTGACTTATTCAGGTAAGACCAGTTATAACGTCATGCCACAAACCACCACAGAGTGTAGCATCCAGTTGACTGGTATCACTATTACAGGCAGTTCAGGCGGTACAGTTTTGGATAATGGAGCATTAAAGGTTTATAATATAGAATCGACTCTAGTGGACAATTTCGTTATGGGTTATGCCTATAATTTCACGTTCACAATCAGTTCTAGTTCTAACACACCTACAGGTCCTATTTTCAACGCCCAAATCACTTTCACATCAAGTGTAGATGGTTGGGTTGGTTCTAGCGTAGCAGTAGATCAACCTTAAAAGGACATATCAATGGCACGATGTAAAAACCGCCAAGGCCGGACGAGGTTGGTTCCTCTTCCGGCAACTCAATAGACCCTATAAACGAATCTCTTTATGAGGACAAACTACACGACCTTCATTCTAATTCTATTACTTTGTGTTGCGGGATGCAGCAACGAAGAGGATACAGCAAACCTGACGGACAATAACACAATCAGGCTATCGGTGCGTTATGATGATGCCTTCACCAGAGGTACACCACTCAGTAGTTCCAATCAGCTGAGCGATATGGGAGTATTCGCTTATTACACGGGAACTGGCAGCAACGATTGGGACAGCAAAGGGGCCAATACTCTGCCCAACTTTATGAACAATCAGAAAGTGATCAATGATGGAGCAAACTCAGGGACTGATAATTGGAGCTACTACCCTCAGATGTACTGGCCGACGGATACAGATGCCAATATCACTTTTTTCGCCTATGCGCCCTATGCTACCAGCGAGAATGGTATTGGAATACTGCAAACACAAGGAGGAATCACCCTCAACTATGCCGTACCTTCGAGCTGCGCCAACCAACCTGACCTGATGATCGCTATTCCACAGAAAGACCTTAATAGATCCCATTCGGGTGCCATCAACTTCAATATGAAGCATGGATTGACCTGCATAGGTTTCTCGGCCACAGGTAGCTATGTCACCATCACCAGCATACAGCTAACCAATATCTGCACCTCTGGAGAACTTAGCATCGATGCCACTACAGGCGAACTGAATTGGAAAACTGGTACTGGGCAAAGCTACTATGAAGCTATACCTAATACTACCGAGCTGGATGAAACGATGCAAAGCATTGTCACCAGTAATGGTTATCTAATGATGGTACCTCAGACACTCCCCGACAATGCACAACTCATCGTGAAGGATAATGAGAATAATACTTATACCTTTGACCTTGCAGGACAAATATGGAAAGCGGGGCAAAAGATCAATTATAATCTAAGTCTAGACGAGGATCCGGCATCAATCGTCATCGACGAGCTTCCTGACGCCTTCGTGGGTGCCTTTTGGCGCTACAATGAGACGCGTGAACGTATCATCCGCATGAACAATGACGATGCTTGGGAAGTGTTCGTGCTCTGCACCGATGACCAATGGAGCAAAGACGATATCTTACTTGATGATTTGCCAAGCAATTACAGCACGACGATGGGAGTGGCGATCACTAGTACAATACAACAGATGTACTCATCGCAACCCATTATACGCGGCACTGGGAATATCAGCTTCCGGGTTGGTCTGAAGTATGACTGCGAACTCTCTTCAGTAACTTCCAATCCGAGGTATGCCATATTACTGTTGCGCCATAGTGGTTTGACTAAGAATCACCTCATCTTTTTGCGTCAAGGCGAAAGAGCAGATGTCGTGAATGGAACTACCCGTTTCAGTCCCTACAATCTGGATGATAGTGAAATGGATATTGGACTTAAAGTGACATATGGCATGGTAGAATATCCAACCCAATCGGGTGGTTTCAAGAGTTGGTGTACCAGTAGTCGCATGTATCCCCCTTATGGAAATGTCTCGAATTGGCAAAATGCCAACCAAGTCAATCAGGATACCATCGCAAATATCTGTCCTATCGGATATCGTATCCCATCAGCAAGCGATTTCAATGATCTTCTTGCTACAACAGGCGAATCCAACTCACAATATGCAGTCGGTGGACTTTATGCTGACGGGTATTATGATAGAAAGACTATTGCATTATCAAATAGCAATAATGGTAATATATACCAAGTCGGCAGTGGTGCGGATGTGGCTTATGATGGCTTTATTGTCTACAACATCGAAACGTATGCATCTGTATTCTTTCCTCAAGGTGGAAGGAGAGACAGTAATGGCAATATAACCGAGGCCGGGTCAACAGCCTACTATTGGAGTACTACCAACCCGGACAACTCGAATACCCCCTATTATCTGAGTGGTGCACATAATGCGAATGGCAATCAGAAAGTGATTGCAAAAATAGCTCGATGGTGTGAAAGGATTGATGCTTGTTGCATTCGCCCTATAGCCATGCGCACCATCGACTCGCCCAACGACATTGATGGTTCTCTCGACGGATTCACTGATGAGGATGGTTGGGAGTAATATTTAAAGCGTACAAACCTTCATAAAATAAAGAACAATGAAAAAGACTGGTATTCATATATCTTCTACTCTTGGACTTCTGCTTTTCCTTATAATCTGCGGGCTCTCGGCTTGTGATAACCAAACAGGTGCTGAAGACAATACAACTATCGAAGAGACTACTAAAGAGGTATGGACCTTTCCTCGCAGCATCAAGGTGAAGGCACCCAACGCAGCAAACACACGTGTGTCTTACGATGATAGAGGAACGGAGGGAGTAAAACAAACATGGGACTGGGGCGATAAGTTTGTGCTCTACAATAGCGATGGAGACAGTGTGCTCTATACTGTTGAAACGATAGAGGCGGATGCTTCTTATGCGACCTTTGATCTGGATGGATACAATGATCTTTCGGGAACGGTGTTCTATGCGGTATTTCGCAATGGGAATATCAAAGCGACATTCAGCAATGGTTATCCCACTTATAGCCTCAACATGACGGGGCAAACCCAATCGTATGGCAGCTCGATGGCGCACCTCGAGAACTATGATTTAATTGCTACAGGAGAAATCACCGATATAGAACGTGACTTGGTCTTTGTCAGTCAAGGTACGCTTCTCACTTTCTCTATCACCGACCTAGCAAGTAGTTTTGGCAGCCCTACCAGCCTAACGATAGAAGCCGTAGATGCTTCCAATGACATTTTCCAGAGCAACTATAGCAGTAGTGCCAACATTTCCACCTATACACTGAACCTTAGTGGGTATGACGATACGACTACTGCATTGACAGCCTACATCATGCTACCTCCTTTTACTCTCCCGGCTGGAAGCGGCTTATCGGTACTCTTGGAAAGTGCATCCAATGAACTGCGCCATGTAGGACAGTTCACAAATGCGAAGAGTTTTGAAGGTGGTGTACGTTATAATTTCCCTGTAAAGAGTTTTACGAAGTTTGATACATATACACAGGAAATGGATAATATAAATATCTATTTTGATAGTGGATGGGGAACAACCTACAAGCCAACTACAGGAGATGGCTCTGAGGATAATCCATATTTAATTGATACGGCTTGGAACTTGGCTTGGCTAAAAGGTGCTATACACTATTATTCGAATACATATAATCATCCATACATCTATTTTAAACTGACCACAAATATATATATTGAGGATGGTGTAGACTGGAAGCAGATAGGTATACCAAGTTCTTTTAAAGCCAGTTTTGATGGTGGAGGAAACGAAGTCACCAACTTAAGCATCAAAGGACAAAACTCTCACGAAGGTTTCTTTGGTGAAACAGATGGAGCAAGCATCAGCAATCTCACCATTAGTGGTAATATTACAGCAAGCGGCTCGGGTGGTTCGTATTTTGGAGGATTAATAGGCAGTGCTACCAACACTACAGTAAAAAACTGCAACAACTACGTTGAGATGGTGAATCCAAGTGGATCATCGAGTGCAGGCATTATAGGACGTGGAATGGGGTCTATCATTATTGAAAATTGCAACAACTATGCTAAAATCACTTCTTACTATGCAGTTGGGGGAATAATTGGCCAATATAATAATTATAGTGCCGATGCTAAAATAACCAATTGCAATAATTATGGTGATATAATCGCTAGCCATCAACAGGCTGGAGGTATCTTAGGATATGATACTTCTACTCAAGTACCAGTGAGTTATTGTCTGAATACAGGAAGTGTGACTGGAGGACAATCACAAGGAGATACAGGCTTCGGAGGCATAGTAGGATATGGAAGTGCATCAACCATCACTTACTGTACCAACCAAGGTGCAATCACAGGGAAAGATTATGTAGGTACCATAATTGGTCAGAGCAATGGTGGAACTCTCAGTAGCACCAATAGCAATACCGGAACAGCCAATGGGAATAGCAATCAATCAGTAGGAAGTAATTGATTAATTGCATAGAGCTATCCACAATTTGCTGTCACGCCCTTGGGAAAAGATTCTCACGCCCTTGGCAAGACTTTGTCAAGGGCGTGAGAATAAATAGACATCTTCTTCTAAACGATGTGTTGTTTCTCCAACTCTTCTACGGCACTTTCCAGCTCGGCATACCAAGCCTCGCCAAATTTGCGGATTAGAGGTTCTTTCAAGAACTTGTAGACAGGGACATTCTCCTTACGACCTAGCAATACTGCTGCTTTGCAGACATCCCAACGATGATAGTTCACCGCTTTGTACGGGCCATAGTCACCTACACGGATAGGATAGAGATGACAAGATACGGGTTTATAGAAATCGGTCTTGCCTTCTCGATAGGCTTTCTCGATGGCACAATAGCAGTAGCCACGTTCGTCATAGCAGGTAAACACACAGTCTTTGCCATTGACGATGGAAGTAACTAGGTCGCCATCACGGTCATTGTACACCACCCCTTGCTCCTCGATCACGGCACGTGCCTCGGGTGCCAATTGGTCCCAGATCAGCGGAAGCACCTCTTCGAGTTTCTCCACTTCGTCCAACTCCACTGGTGCGCCGGCGTCTCCTTCGATGCAACATTCGCCCTTGCAGGCATCCAGGTTGCAGATAAACTTCTCGCGGAGCACATCAAGACTCACCACCACATCATCAATCTGTATCATATCCTTTTTGTTCTTTCTATTGGGTAATTATCGAAAAAAGGCGGGACAACTGCCCCGCCCTATTTTATCTTTGTCTGTTGGATTAGTCGATCAACACTTTACCATCCATCTCGGCAGGTACAGGCAAGCCCATAATCTTCAGGATAGTTGGCGCTACATCAGCCAGACGACCATTTTCTACCTTCGCAGCCGCATTGTCAGTCACATATACACAAGGTACTGGATTCAATGAGTGAGCTGTGTTAGGCGAGCCATCTTCGTTCAAAGCGTGATCTGCATTACCGTGGTCGGCGATGATGATTGTCTCATAGCCATGAGCCTTAGCAGCCTCAACTACCGAGTTCACACATTGGTCTACTGCAACAACCGCTTTCTGGATAGCATCATAGATACCTGTATGACCCACCATATCACCATTAGCGAAGTTTACCACGATGAAATCATATTGTTCTGTATTGATAGCTTCCACCAGTTTCAATTTCACGTCATACGCACTCATTTCAGGTTGAAGGTCGTAAGTAGCCACACGAGGTGATGGAACCAAGATACGATCTTCGTGCTCGTAGGGAGTTTCGCGACCACCGTTAAAGAAGAAAGTCACGTGAGCATACTTCTCAGTTTCAGCGATGTGAAGTTGTTTCAAACCTTTCGAAGCGATATATTCGCCAAGCGTATTCACCACATTCTCTTTGTCGAACAATACATGCACACC
>CAMTPC010000007.1 GCA_947074295.1 uncultured Bacteroides sp.
TTTTTCTATACTATTATTTTTTTTCGTACTTTTCGCAAAAAATATAGGTTTATGAGCCATCACAAGCAGAAAAAGAATATCCCTTACAAAGATATAATCTATAAACTCTCCATATTCATCATTACTGTTACAGTAATTGTCTATTTCCTACCCCGTGAAGCCAAGTTCAACTATCAGTTTGACATTGATAAGCCTTGGAAGTACTCACAACTGATGGCGACTTTCGATTTCCCAATCTATAAAGATGACAATTTGGTAAAGCATGAGCAAGATAGCTTAATGCGCATGTTCAAGCCGTATTATAATCTACAGAAAGATACTGAAGACGAGGCTATCAAAAAGCTGAAAAATATATACCATACCACTTATAAAAAGATATTCCCATCAATAGACTATCTGCAATACTTGGAACATACACTCCGTGAGATTTATGACAGAGGGGTTATTTCCAATAACAATGCTTTGACACTCGAGACAGATAGCACAATGGCTATATGGATCGTAGAGAATCGTTCGTCAAAAACCGAAATGGTAGACAAGCTTTTTACTGCCAAGCAAGCCTATGAATATCTACTCACATCTGATTCTTTGTATTATCGGCCAGAAATATTGCGCCAATGCAACCTTAACGATTTAATCACACCCAATCTTACGTTTGACGCTGAACGAACGCAAACCGCAAAACAAGATATGCTACGCAATTATTCGTGGTCGAGCGGCATGATTGTGAGTGGACAGAAAATCATAGACCGAGGCGAAATTGTAACTCCGGAAAAGTATTTGATACTAGAATCGTTGCGCAAAGAATCGATACAGCGAAGCGAGACATCTGGGCAAAAACGCCTGATTCTGATCGGGCAGACATTATTAGTGAGTGTCTTTATATTTTTCTTCATGCTCTACATAGAATTATTCAGGAAAGACTTTTTCAACCATAAACGCGCCCTTTTATTAATCTTTTCGTTGATTGTGCTCTATTGTATCAGCACATCACTCATCAGCGAACGCACGGTGGTAAATATCAACATGCTGCCTTTTGCTATGCTACCCATAGCCATACGCGTCTTTTTGGATTCGCGCACAGCATTCCTTTCTTTTATCATCACCATTCTGATCTGCTCGGTCAATTTGCTCTTGCCACATGAGTTTATTTTGATCCAACTGGCAGCGGGTATGGCAGCGATTTTCAGCCTCCGCGAACTTTCGCAACGCTCTCAACTATTCCGGACTGCATTTATAGTGACACTTACATACGCACTGATTTATTTTGCTTACGAGCTGATCATGGTAAATGATTTCTCGAAAATGAATGGGCGAATGTATATCTACTTTATCATAAATGGTGTATTGTTACTATTTGCTTATCCCCTCTTATTCCTACTAGAGAAAACATTTGGATTTACCTCTAACGTCACACTTGTTGAGCTTTCAAATATCAACAATGAACTACTACGTCAAATGGCAGAAACGATTCCAGGTACTTTTCAACATTCCATGCAGGTGGCCAATCTAGCCGCCGAAGCTGCCAATCGTATTGGCGCAAAGAGTCAACTGGTGCGTACCGGTGCGCTTTATCATGATATAGGCAAAATGGAAAATCCGGCTTTCTTCACTGAGAATCAGTCGGGAGGTGTCAATCCGCACAAGAACCTGAGCTATGAGCAAAGCGCACAAGTAGTGATAGACCACGTGACGGATGGGCTGAAACTTGCCGACAAACACAACCTGCCAGAGGTGATCAAGGATTTTATCAATACACATCATGGTCATGGCAAGACGAAATACTTCCTTATTTCATGGATGAACGAGCATCCTGGTGAAACACCTGATGAAGCGAAATTCACCTATCCGGGTGTAAATCCGTTTTCGAGAGAAACTGCTATATTGATGATGGCGGATGCTGTAGAAGCTGCCTCACGAAGCTTATCTGAATATACAGAAGAGAGTATTAGCAATCTGGTGGATAAGATAATCGACGGACAAGTAGCAGAAGGTTATTTTAAGGGATGTCCGATCACATTTAAGGATATCGAAGAGGTGAAGGCTGCTTTCAAGGAGAAGTTAAAGATCATACATCATACACGCATCAGTTATCCCGAACTAAAAAAGTGAGAGAAATGCGAACAACAAAAAAAGCAGTGCATCACCTAAATGGAAGCACTGCTTTTTTTATCCTATTTAATAATTTCCTATTAACCTACAATATCCATTGTGTCCGAAGCGATCAATAATTCTTCGTCAGTTGGAATTACGCATACGGTTACTTTTGAGTCGTCTGTAGAAATGATAGCTTCCTTACCGCGAACATTGTTCTTAGCATCATCAATCTTCACTCCCATATACTCAAGACCCTCACAAGCGCCCGAACGACAAGTAGCTTGGTTTTCGCCTACACCACCAGTGAAAAGGATGATATCAACGCCGCCCATAGCTGCTGCATATGCACCGATGTATTTTTTAATACGATAGTCATACATATCATCTGCAAGGATAGCCATTTTGTCTTCGCCCAAAGCTACTGCGTCTTCTAGTTCACGCATATCGCTTGACTGGCCGAATACACCTAGTACACCACTTTTTGTGTTCAGTAGGTTAGAAACGCCTGTTGGAGTCAAACCTTCTTTTTCCATGATGAAAGTCACAGCGCCTGCGTCGATGTCACCACAACGGGTACCCATCATCAAACCTTCTAGTGGAGTAAGACCCATTGAAGTATCAACAGACTTACCATTCTTCACAGCACAGATTGAGCCACCATTGCCGATATGGCAAGTGATGATCTTCTTGTCTTCGTAGTTCACGCCAAGGAAATCACAAACACGTTTTGATACGTAACGGTGAGATGTTCCGTGGAAACCATAACGACGTACGCCATACTTCTTGTACAATTCGTAAGGAATTGCATAAAGGTATGCATGCTCAGGCATTGTTTGGTGGAATGCAGTATCAAACACACCTACTTGTGGCACTGAAGGAAGAATCTTAGTGATAGCGTTCACACCTTTCAAGTTAGCAGGGTTGTGAAGAGGAGCAAGATCATTGCAAGCAGCAAATGCATCAAGCACTTCTTGAGAAAGCAATACTGATTTACTGAAACGCTCGCCGCCGTGTACCATACGATGACCTACAGCTTGGATTTCGTCCAACGATTTCACTGCACCATATTCTGGGTGAACCAGAGTCTGAAGAATCAGCTCAACACCGATAGTGTGTTCGGGTAGATCTTTTTCGATCACCTTCTTTTCACCGTTAGGCAAAACAAATTTAAGGAATGAATCTTTCAAACCAAGTTTTTCGACACCACCTTGAGCAAGGACTTCCTTAGACTCCATGTCGAATAATTTATATTTGATTGATGAACTACCACAGTTCAATACTAAAATCTTCATGAGGATATATGTTTATTTTGTTATTATTTCTTTTTAGCAGCGATAGCTTGATTAGCAGTGATGGCAATCATACGATAAACATCTTCGATCGAACAACCACGCGACAAGTCATTTACTGGACGAGCGATACCTTGAAGGATAGGACCGATAGCTTCGGCATGACCAAGGCGTTGTACCAGTTTATAAGAGATGTTACCAACCTCTAGGTTAGGAACGATAAGCACGTTAGCGTGTCCAGCAATTGTTGAACCTGGCGCTTTGCTTGCACCGATTTCAGGAACCAAAGCTGCATCGGCTTGCAATTCGCCATCAACAGACAGGTTAGGATCCAATTCTTTAGTCAATTTCACAGCTTCAACCACTTTGTCTACAGCAGGACTCTTTGCCGAACCTTTTGTAGAGAAGCTCAATAGGGCTACCTTAGGATCTTCGATACCTACTACAGCCTTAGCAGTTTGTGCAGTACATACTGCAATTTGTGCCAACTGAGCAGCATCTGGATCTGGTGTCACAGCAACATCACCCATCACCAAGATACCATTTTGGCCATATTCAGGAGCGTGAGTTAACAACAACATAGCACCTGAAACCACAGTGATACCAGGTACAGTCTTAATAATCTGCAATGCAGGACGCAGCACATCACCAGTCGTGTTGCGAGCACCAGCTAATTGGCCATCAGCATCACCAGCTTTGATAATCAAACAACCTAAATAAAGTGGATTCTCCACCAAAGTAGCAGCCTGTTCCTCAGTCATACCCTTCGCTTTACGCAAGTCGAAAAGCAACTGTGCATATTCTGCTTTTTTAGGATGATTGGTAGGATCGATAATCGTAGCTTTCTTAATATTACCCAAACCCCACTTTGTAGCGGCGTCGTTAATCTCTTGAGGATTACCTAACAAAATAAGGTCAGCAACTTCGTCTGTCAGAATCTGATTGGCAGCTTTCAAGGTTCTTTCTTCCGTACCTTCAGGAAGAACAATGCGTTGGCGGTCGGCTTTGGCACGCTCAACAATTGAGTTGATTAGTTTCAGCATATCAATTTATTATTGTTGTATGATTTCAAGGAATCGATCTAAATGCGAGTGCAAAAGTAGACAATTTTGCAATATACACATTGCAAAACACCTATTTTTTATACTATGCCATAGCATAAATGCATTATTTAACATTCTTCGGTTGTTTTCGCACACGAAGAGTATAACGGGTACATCTAAAAGCTACTCTTCGGAGATAAAAATAGTATTATCAAACAAAAAACAGGCTTTCAATGAAACAGACTATAATGCTTATTCCTAACTTTGTCCATCAATATAAATTTTCAGTTGCATAAACTATACATTTATGATATTACAGTGTGCCATTCTTTTCGGTTGCTTGGCATTGGGCGAACTCATCATCTACCTCACCGGCATCAAACTCCCTTCGAGCATCATCGGCATGTTGCTCCTCACGGTATTCCTTAAGACAGGAATTGTCAAATTGAGTTGGGTACAAGGTATTTCGGATTTCTTAGTACGCAATCTAGGCTTCTTTTTCGTGCCGCCTGGCGTAGCCCTCATGCTCTATTTTGATATAATACAAGAAGAGTTCTGGTCTATTACTCTCGCAACCGTTGTGAGCACTATCCTTGTGCTAGTTGTTACAGGCTGGGTACATCAACTAACACGCCGCATACGATGAACTATCTAGAAAATGAATTCTTTTTGCTGGCGCTTACTTTTGCACTTTTTTTCTTCGCTAAGTGGTTACAGAAGCGCACAGGCATACTTTTACTTAATCCTATATTACTAACAATCGCTCTTCTCATCGTGTTCTTGAAGAGTGCCGATATCAGTTATGACACCTATAGCAAAGGCGGTAAATTGATTGAGTTCTGGCTGAAACCTGCAGTAGTAGCATTGGGCGTACCGCTATACTTACAACTTGAGAAAATCAAGAAGCAACTCCTTCCCATCCTTCTTTCACAGCTGGCAGGATGCATAGTGGGAATCGTGTCTGTGGTACTCATAGCCAAATGGCTGGGCGCCTCACAAGAGGTTATCCTTTCACTAGCTTCCAAATCTGTCACCACGCCCATCGCTATGGAAATAACCCAAAGTGTGGGAGGGATACCCTCGTTGACGGCAGCCGTAGTGGTTTGCGTAGGACTACTTGGTGCCATAGTGGGATTCAAAACTATGCGACTGATGCATGTAGATAGCCCCATAGCACAAGGACTGTCAATGGGTACTGCAGCCCATGCAGTAGGCACATCGGCAGCTATGGATGTTAGCAGCAAGTATGGCGCCTATGCCAGTCTTGGACTGACGCTCAACGGCATACTCACGGCACTATTCACACCTTTATTATTAAGTTGGTTAGGGTTTACCTAAACAAATCCACTTCTTTACCATTAATTATATATAGTACATATTAGATATAGCGACGTTTTTATGATTCAATTTAGAGAATTTACCCTAGAGGACAAAGATTTAATATCCAATTATACATTTAACAGTCACCGACGCAATTGCGATTTATCTTTTTCAAATCTATGTAGTTGGCAATTCCTTTATCAAACACAGTTTGCCCTACTCGATGGCTTTCTGATCCTGAAGTTCAAGGCGGAAGGAAAAACGGTATACATGATGCCAATCGGCAAAGGTGATTTAAAGGCGGTCATCGAGAAGATGATAGCATACGCAGCTACCCAAGGTGAGAGCTTTTGCATGCTAGGTGTCAGCTCGTATATGAAAGCCGACTTAGAGCGAATCATGCCCGATCAATTTTGCTTTATCCCCGACCGTGATTACGCTGACTACATTTATCTTCGCAGTGACCTGTCGACACTGAAAGGTAAAAAATACCAAGCCAAACGAAATCACATCAACAAATTTCGTAACAGCTATCCCAATTATCGATACGAGGCTATCACGCCCGCACATATTCCCGAATGCATAGCGCTTGAAGAGGAATGGTGCAAAGCCAATCATTGCGACCAACATGAAGGCACAGGTAATGAAAGACGGGCATTGACCTATGCACTAAACCATTTCGAAGAATTAGGTTTGATGGGAGGAATGCTTTTTGTCGATGACAAGATTGTCGCTTTCACTTTTGGCATGCCGATCAATCAGACCCATTTTGGCGTGCACGCCGAAAAAGCCAACACTGCCATAGATGGTGCCTATGCGATGATTAATTATGAGTTTGCCAATCAGATTCCCGAGCAATATACACATATCAACCGAGAAGAAGATTTGGGGTTAGAAGGACTTCGCAAATCGAAATTATCATACCACCCAATACTTTTGCTGGAGAAACATATGGCATGCCTCAAGGATAATCAGACAGAAATGATAAAATGGTGATGGACACACAAGAAGAAGTGAAAGCGCTTTGGAAGCTTTGTTTTGATGACAGTGAAGATTTTGTCGATCTTTATTTCCGTAAACGATTTACGGAGAACAACAATTATGCCTTAGAACGGAATGGAAAGATAGTCTGCGCCTTTCAAATGCTTCCCTACTCACTTCTACTTGACGGAGGAGAACTACCCACAGTTTACGGATCAGGGCTATGCACACACCCTGACTTCCGTAATCAAGGTTTAGCGAGAACACTAATCAATGATATCTTTCAAGATTTGTATAAAAAGGGGATAATGCTGAAAACGCTCATCCCAGCCGAACCTTGGTTAGCCAACTATTATAGATCAATGGGATATGAATTTGTATTTGACTTTGTCTATGAGCCTCTATCTATAGACGATATTCAGCCTGATAGCCAAGCGGTGATAACAGAACACAGATTACCAAGTGCAGACACGTTCTGCTATTTCGATAAAAAACAGCGCCAGCGCAATGGAGTGATTTTACACAGCTTAGACGATTATATGACCATTCAAGAAGACTTGTTTCTGGATGGAGGCACATTGCTCACTATCCACCATGGAGGAGTACTGGTAGGCTTAGCATTGCAACGCCCATGGGGAGACAATGAAGTGGTGATTAACGAACTCTTTGCGGACACTTCTTCGCTGCGTACGAGTCTAATCCATAAAATTCGGCACATTTACCCCAACAGGACAATAAAATGGATGCGACCATTACAGGAATCATCGCAACACAACCCACAACTACATTTGGGGATGGCACGATTAATCAATGTGTCTGACTTTTTAGATTGCTATGCAATGACTCATCCCAACGAAAAATTCAGTTTTAAGTTGACAGATAAACAACTTCCCTCTAACAACGGATATTATCTTCTGAATAATGGCAGATGCACGAAAAGTGCTATTCCGCTGGAGGATGCGCCAAGAGATATAACTATCAACCAACTGGCACATATATTGCTACAACCTAAAAGACTATATATGTCACTAATGCTCAATTAATTAAACCCACCTTCCATCCCGTTTTTATCCAACATTCATCTTTCCCCAAGTAGCTACGGCTACTCAGCATCTGAAGCAGGGCTAGACAGTATCATGAGCACGGCTACTCACCGAAGCCCTGATGGGTATTCCAGCATCTCAGTTAAAGTGATGCAAATATTTTATACATAAGTTGTTAAAAGCGAAGTATACCCATCATTCATATATCATGTTAACAACACTTTAAGCATCAGAATAATTATCAATCTCTTTTGGAGTAAATCTATGGTTTTTATTACTTTTGCGCATTAAAAACCATTTTACAGAATAAGAAATTCATAAAACATGAATAAAAAAAAGATATACATATCTCTAATACTAGCTATTTCACTGATTATCATAGGTTTTTTCATTTTCTCCACAGACTCTGAAACAAAGAACACTTCGACTACAGACATTCCTTCAGAAGAAGTAACTGCCATAGAAACTATTGAAGTAGAGGAAGAAAAGAAAGATGATGCCCATGAAACACAACCGAGCAAAGCACCAGCAAAGCAGAAGGTAAATAAAAATGAAATAATATCTGACATTATCCCTATCGAAGATTATGGTGATTCCACTTCAATAGGACGTGGCATGGTGCCATTTTATAACGCCCTTGGCAAAAGGGAGGAATTGGGTCGACCTATTCGTATTGCTGTCTTTGGTGATTCTTTTATTGAGGCGGATATATTGACCGGCGATTTCCGTGAGATGCTACAAAGCGAATTTGGCGGCTGTGGTGTAGGATTTGTATCGATCACCTCAAAAACCAACTCTTATCGCCCAACGATTCACCACAATTTTAATGGATGGAACTCGTATGCTTACACGGATAAGGATAAGAAAAACCACGATCGCCAGAAAATCGGTATTTCCGGCTATTACTTTGAGACACAAGGTGGTGCATCAGTCAAACTAAGTGGCGTGAATAAATATGCGGCTCAACTTGACACTTGCGAGCGCGTGACTTTTTTCTTGAAGAATCAAACTCCGATAGAACTTGGAGTAAAAGTAAACAATGGAGAACGTTCAGCTATTCATATCAACCGTTCTAATCACCTGCAGGCAAAAAGCATTGACGGCCGTATCGCTACAGTGGATTTCGAGGTTCAAAAAGCCGACTCAATGGCTACGTTCTATGGTATCGCAATGGATGGCAAAGATGGCGTCACAGTAGACAACTACTCTATGCGAGGATCTTCAGGACTTTTCCTATGCACCGTTCCCATAACTTTTTTGGAAGAATTCAATAATATTCGTCCTTACGACCTGATCATTCTACAATATGGACTGAATGTGCTTTCCAACAAAACCACTAACTACCGCGGCTACGAACAGAAGATGATCAGCGCAGTGGAGCGCCTCAAGGCCAGCTTTCCACAAAGCGGCATACTTATCATGAGTATTGGCGACCGAGCCTATAAGAATCCACAGACACAGAAGATGGAGTCATCATTGCCTCACATTAATGCTTTGCTCGAGTGTCAACGCAACATCGCTCGTACCACTGGCGTGGCATTCTGGAATGTATTCGAAGCAATGGGTGGCGACGGCGGTATGGTGAAGATGGTAAATAGCAAACCGGCTTTAGCAAACAAAGATTATACCCATATCAACTTCAATGGAGGACGCTTCATTGCCGGGCAACTCTTTAACGCACTTGTTGATGGTATACCATCCGAATAATCACCTATAAAAACCGATCATGCAAAACTACCTGAAGAGTGTACTAAAATTGATATGGGTTGTCATCGCAATCTTATTACTACTCTCCTTTATCCCTCTTCCATCTTCTATTAAACCCGTTCGATTATTGAGCGATTTGTTACCACATCATGATGTGGAGCACGACATCGCATTCGGAAGTGACGAAATCACAGATGCATTGAATCAAGAATTGGAAATGCTGGGGATAGGCGATGATGATTTTGCAGAAGAGACTGACATCTACACTGCAGCCAGCAGCAGCGACAGCAGACTGTGGGAAAGCGATCAGATTATTGATTATGGTTACGAGGAGAAGAATAACATGGGCAACCTGTTGGTAAAGCTCGCTCAAAGTGCCTCTTCACACACTCCTGTGCGTATCGCTTATTTTGGAGATTCCTACTTCACGACCGATGCTTTCTCCGCAACACTACGGGAAAGTCTTCAACAGGAATATGGCGGTAGCGGCATCGGCTATGTATCGGTGACACCTACCAATAAAAGAGGCTATCGCCCACCCATCTATCACCTCTGTAAAGGATGGAGGCGCTATGCCGTAAATGTACCCAACAGTATAGACCAGGCTGGAATTAGCGGCTATTACTTCAAGCCTGCCGATGGTGCCGAAGTCTTTGCCTATGGCTTGAAGGGTTATGCATCACTCTTAGGGTCAAGTGACCAATTCTCGCTTTATTTTAATAACCAAGCTCCTATTCAACTAGGTATAGCACTTAATAACGGCCCTGAAAAGAAATATAATATTCCTGCAGGAAAAGGATTGAATCAACTCAATATCAATGCACATGTCGATTCGGTGAGATGGCGTGTTTTGAAAGGAGACAAATCGACTTTCTATGGTATGGCAATGGATGGCAAAAGCGGTGTTTCGCTTGACGACATCTCAACCGAAGACAGTAATGGAACCCACCTACGAAATATTCCGAAATGGTGGCTCAAAGATTTCAACAAGATGCGCCCTTACGACCTTGTCATCCTACAATACGGCTCGTATCTTCCGCGCAACACCAATCTTGCTAATTACAAACGGAAGATGAATGCCACGATTGCCCAACTGAAAGCGAATATGCCCAATGCTACTTTCTTGCTGATCAGCGCAGGCAGCCAGGCGCAAACCAACCGATATGGTCAAGTGTCCCCAGTGCCCTACATGGCTAAAATTGTAGAGTGTCAACAAGAAATAGCCGAAGAGAATAACATCGCATTTTGGAATCTTTTCCACACTATGGGTGGAGAAGCTGCCATGCAAAACCTCAGCCAAGACAATAAAACGGTGCAACTGAATGATGGTAGCATGCGACTCAACGTATACGAGAGTATCAATCTAGCCAAACGATTTATCGACGCCCTGAAAGATGAATAACAACTGTGCAAACTTCAACAAGACGCAGTATATGAATGCGTATCTGACATTGCTCATCGTGCTTGCGATGGTGATGCCACTCGAAAGCATGGGACAAGTAATGCATAGGCAACCTACTCTGGAAGGTAATGCCAGCCGCCTATTCTCAGCCAGCAAGAAAGAAGGGATTTCTTCGCTATTAATAAAACCGCCTTTCAGGCTGAGCGAAAATAAACTCTACAAGAATGGAATGAATTGCGAACTCTGGAAAAAAATAATAGAGAGCAAGGGGAAAGAGAATTCCGACAGCATCACTATCTTACACATTGGTGATAGCCATGTGAAAGGTAACTTCTTCCCAGAAACGACAGGACGCTTACTACAAAACTCATTGGGCGCTATTCGCTATATGTGGTATGGTATCAATGGTGCAACCTTCTTATCATTTGCCAATAAAGCCGACTTCGACCAGATCGTGTCAATAGCACCTGATTTTATCATCGTTTCCTTTGGTACTAACGAAAGCCATGGACGCAATTTTAACACACAGGTACTCTATAAACAAATCGACCTGCTAATGGAGCAACTTCGCCTTCGCCTGCCAGACACGCAAGTGCTTTTAACAACTCCTCCAGGCTCGTATCTTAGCGCTTATAAAAAACAACAAGGCAGGAGCTATACCCCCAATCCCAATACCGAAAAGGTGGCAATGACAATACGCAAATATGCAGTAAGCCACAACATTATGCTTTGGGACTTATTCGAAGTAGCAGGAGGCAGCACTGCCGCTTGCCAGAACTGGAAAGATTCGGGCTTATTATATAAAGATCATATACACTACTCAGCAGAGGGTTATGCTCTGCAAGGACAACTACTATACGAAGCATTTATAAAAGCTTACTATGACTACACTTATGAATGATATTGATTTAGGTCAACTGCGCGAACTATTGACATACAACCCAGAATCTCCAATCTTGTTCAGCACAGGGTTGTTCTTGTGGTTGTTTGCCATCTTCATGGTGGTATATGCAGCCCTACAAAACAAATACACAGCTCGTGTCATTTTTGTGACACTATTCTCTTACTACTTTTATTATAAGAGTAGTGGTACTTACTTCTTTCTATTGGCCATAGTTACTTGCGCAGATTTCTTTTTAGCGCGCTATATGAGCAAAGAGAATGTGGTGTGGAAACGAAAGGCGCTTTTGGCTACCAGCGTTTCGCTAAACCTAGGTTTATTGTGTTACTTTAAATACACCAATTTTTTTAGTGGTGCCTTTGCTGCCTTAATGAGTTATGAGTTCACGTCGTGGGAAATTTTCTTGCCCGTCGGCATATCTTTCTTTACGTTCCAGTCGATGAGTTATACTATTGATGTTTATCGACATCAGCTCAATCCCTTGAAGAGTCTGCTTGACTATGCATTCTATGTATCCTTTTTTCCGCAGTTGGTTGCCGGACCCATCGTTCGTGCACGCGACTTCATTCCACAGATGCATCAGCCGCTAGTGGTTACTAAGGAGATGTATGGTAAAGGACTATTCCTGATTATCGCTGGTTTATTTAAGAAATGCATCATATCCGATTATATCAGTGTGAACTTCGTGGATCGTATCTTTGATAATCCTACTCTCTATTCGGGTGCTGAAAATCTGTTGGGTATATATGGATATGCCATGCAGATCTATTGTGATTTCTCGGGCTATAGCGATATGGCTATCGGAATTGCGCTATTACTGGGCTTTCGCTTTAACATGAACTTCAATTCGCCCTATAAATCAGCCTCTATCACAGAATTCTGGCGGCGCTGGCACATCTCACTCTCCAACTGGCTACGCGATTATCTTTATATATCGCTCGGTGGGAATCGGCATGGAAAGATCCGCCAATACATCAATCTCATTATAACCATGTTTTTGGGTGGTTTATGGCATGGTGCATCATCCAATTTTATTGTATGGGGTTTGTTGCACGGCACGGGACTAGCAGCGCACAAGGCTTGGATGACATATACAGGCAAGCCCAAAGGTTATCAGCCTGAGGGATGGCGCAGAATAGCTGGCATATTCGTCACTTTCAACTTCGTATGCTTGTGTTGGGTTTTCTTCCGCACCCCTGATTTTGGTCAAGGCGTGGCTATGATCGGTCAAGTGTTTAGCGATTTCAGACCTGGCGTACTACCAGAACTCCTTGCTGGTTATAAAACTGTTTTCATGCTTATTGGCGTAGGTTATCTTCTCCATTGGATACCTGACAAATGGGAAGAACGGACAACCAATAGGGTTATTGAACTTTCATTTACATGGAAAGCAGTGATACTGATTGTCATCATCTTCCTTGTGGTACAAATGAAAAGTGCAGAAGTACAACCATTCATTTATTTCCAATTTTAAGAAGACTGAATACAAAAAGAACTTAATATTTTATCGTTGAGGCATGTTCTTTCAATAATATTTTAGAATCGAAAACAACACTTTCTTTTAATAAGGTTGAGCCACATTTACAAAAAAACTAGTTTTTACTGATAAACTGTCAGCACACAAACCCAATTAGTATAAAAACATTAATTATAATAGAGCTATCTAAATTTTGCAGTAACATTGCAATTGACTTTCAACATTTTATATATTTTTGCAGTACACATAATATAAATAGATAAACGTTTAACATATTGAACAGATAATTTATAACAAATTGAAAGAGCCCAACCCAAACTCGATAACAATTAATCAGCTATAGGATTAGACCATAATCATCCTTAAGCAAATTAAATGAGAGAATAAAACTGATTTAACTAGTAATTTTTACAAACACAACTATATTCCATTGCGAATAACGAGAAGTTTTAAACACTATCTCCACTCAAAAATTAGCAATTATTATTTTTTTAGTACTTATAATGAGAAAGCAAATCTATCTGTTTTTCTTGTTTGTATTGCTGGGAACCCATCTTGGATTCGCTCAGAGCTTCACTATAAAAGGAAATGTAATTTCTGGTGAAGACAAAGAACCATTGATCGGGGTATCAGTAGCACAAGCAGGAAGTGCGCTAGGTGTAATTACGGACTATGATGGTAATTACACAATCAGCATTGATGGCAATGAGGCCATCTTAGTATTTTCGTACATTGGTACAAAGTCACAAGAACACAGAGTGACAGCACAAACCGGTACATTGAATGTAGTATTACAACCTGACTCTGAAATGATTGACGAGGTAGTAGTTGTAGCATACGGTGTAAGAAAGAAGGGCACAATCGCAGGATCTGTAGCAACAGTAAAAGCTGACAAAATGGCTGATGTGCCTGCTGCAAGTTTCGACCAAGCGTTGCAAGGTCAGACACCGGGTCTTACGGTTCTTTCGGAATCGGGTGAGCCTAGCAAGGCTGCTACTTTCCAGATCCGTGGTACAAACTCTATCAACTCGGGAACAGCTCCTTTGTTCATCCTTGACGGTGTTTCGATCAGCAGTGCTGACTTTAACACAATCAATCCAGGTGATATCGAGTCTATATCGGTATTGAAGGATGCATCGTCTACGTCTATCTATGGTGCTCGTGCTGCTAATGGTGTAGTTGTAATCACAACTAAACGTGGTCAAATGGCAGAGAAGGCTAAAGCTACTTTCCGTACGCAAATCGGTTTCTCTCAATTGGCTCATGGCAACTGGAACTTGATGAACACGGCTGAACGTATCCAGTATGAAAAGGAAGTTGGCTTGACCGCAGGTCAGGACTATGCTACACTGGCTCTTACGGACATTAACTGGTTGGATCAGGTTTTCAAGAAAAGTGCACCTCTGCAAAACTACGACTTGTCGGTGAGCGGTGCTACCGAGCGTGTAAACTACTATGTTTCGGGTAATTTCTACGACCAAGAGGGTATTGCTCAGGGTTCGGAATTTAGACGTTACAACTTCCGTACAAATCTTGAGTTCCGTGCTAACAACTGGCTGAAGATGGGTACCAACACGATGTTGACTTACGAGGAAATCCAGCAAGCTGACGAGGGTTCATACGCACTCTATACACCGATCTCTGCATCGCGTTTCATGCTTCCTTACTGGAATCCTTACAACGCGGATGGCTCATTGGCATCTGTAAACGATGGCACATGGCAAGGTATCGGTTTGAACCCAATCGAGTGGATGAACAACAATCCTTATAAGAATAAGAAATACAAAGCGATAGCTACCGCATTCGCAGAGATCCAGCCAATCAAGAACTTGCGCATTCGTTCGCAATTGGGCGTGGATTATTCGCACGTGACTGCATTTACCCAGTCATTCCCTAGCTATGCACCTAACAATGGTTCGGGTTATGCCGGTCGTAGTTCTAATGACGGTGTAACATTGACTGCTACGAACACGATCAACTACATGTTTGACATAGACCGTAAGCATTCTTTCACTTTCCTCTTAGGACAAGAAGGTATCAATTACCACTCGGAAGGCTTCTCGGTTAGCACAGCTGGCCAGAACAATGATTTCTTGACAGATATATCTTCGGGTACACGCGCTACTGGCTGGAGCAATGCTTCGACTAGCTACGGTTATCTATCGTTCTTCGGTCGTGGTGAGTACAACTTCGAAGATCGTTACTATGCAGACTTCTCTGTTCGTACTGACGGTTCATCACGCTTCGGTAAGAATGGCCGTTGGGCATCATTCTGGTCAGTAGGTTTGATGTGGAACTTATGGAGAGAATCTTTCATGAAGAGCACCAGCAGCTGGCTGACCAATGCTCAAGTCACATTCAGTGCAGGTACTTCGGGTAACTCATCAATTCCAAACTATGAGCATTTAGAACTCGTTGCCGGTGGTTTGATTTATGACGGCATGGCAGGTATCGGTCCTATCCAGCCAGGAAACACCAACCTGGGTTGGGAAAAACTGATGACTTACAATGTGGGTCTACGCTTAGGCTTCTTTGACAGAATCAATGTGATTGCCGAAGCCTACCACAAACGCACGACTAACATGTTGATGATGGTCCCAGTATCGTATGCTGAAAGCGGATATGGATACCGTTGGGACAACGTTGGTGCGATGGTAAATAAGGGTGCGGAACTGACAGTAGACGTTAACGCTATTCGTACGCGCGATTTCTGGTGGAATGTAAATGTGAACGCATCTTACAACCACAATGCTATCACTGAACTCTACAACGGTTTGGACGAATACGAAATGTCAGGTACAAACACGAAACTAGTAGTTGGTCATTCAGTAGGAGAATTCTACATGAATCGATACGCAGGTGTGAATCCAGCCAATGGTGATCCATTATGGTATGACAAAGAAGGTAATGTAACAACAGACTTTAATGAAGCCGACAAAGTGATGATTGGCAAAAACTACATTGCTCCATGGCAAGGTGGTTTCGGCACTACACTTAATTGGAAAGGTCTTCAGCTGTCAGCTCAGTTTAGCTGGGTCGCAGATAGATGGATGATCAACAACGACCGCTTCTTTGAAGAAAGTAATGGTTTGTACACATCATACAACCAGTCTAAGCGTCTTCTTTACGATCGCTGGAAACAACCTGGAGATATAACTGATATTCCACGTCATGGTGTGACACCACAATTTGACACACATTTGCTAGAAGATGCTTCATTCCTTCGTTTGAAGAATGTTACATTGAGCTATGCGTTCGACCAATCGTTGCTACAAAAGTCGAAATTCTTCACAGCTGCTCGTGTGTATGTTCAAGGACAGAACTTGTTGACATGGACTAAGTTCTCTGGTTTGGATCCTGAAAATACATCAAACATTTATAAAGCACAATATCCGGCTTCTCGTCAGTTCACATTTGGACTTGAAGTATCATTCTAATAAAAGACACAAACCACAATGATTAAAAAACTTAAACTTATCGGAGCAGTAATGGCATTTGCCCTATCTGCTACTTCTTGCTTAGACAAGTATCCGGATGATGCGATAATCGCAGGAAATGCCATTACGTCTGTCGACGCCGCTAATCAAGCGGTGATTGGTATCTACTCGAAGTTCAAGAGTTCATCGCTATATAGTGGTGCTTTGACTTTGTTACCAGATATCCAAACCGACTTCGTTTATGCGGTACAAGGATATTCAAACACCTATGGTGACATCTGGCGTTGGAATGATATTCATGGCACCAACAGCTCTATTGAGGCTGTATATGGGAATCTTTATTCAGTGATTGGAAGTTGTAACTTCTTCTTCCAAGAAGTGGAAAAGCTAGAACCAACAATCCATAATGACGATTTATTAGATCAATTACAAAGCTATAAAGCAGAGGTACACTTCGCGCGCGCTCTAGCTTATTCAGAACTAATCAAACTATTCTGTAAATCTTACGAATCGGATGAAGCGGCAGAAAACGAGTTAGGTGTTGTATTGGTATCGAAATATAAGAGTGATGAAATCATGAGACGTTCATCATTAAAAGCATCATACGACTTCGTATTGACTGACCTCGATAAAGCGACGGAGTACTTTGGTGACGTATTCAATGGCTTGACTCTTTACAATGCAAAATACTTCACTACTGGTACGGTAAATGCACTTTATGCACGTCTATACCTTTACATGAAGAAATGGGATAAAGCAGTCGAATACTCGTCGAAACTGATTGACAGCAATCAATACAAACTGGCAAGCGCTAC
The DNA here is from genome assembly GCA_947074295.1 of uncultured Bacteroides sp. GTDB lineage: Bacteria > Bacteroidota > Bacteroidia > Bacteroidales > Bacteroidaceae > Bacteroides. The sequence continues at coordinate 17,513 of CAMTPC010000007.1, forward strand.
CGACATGTATACTAGCCAATACAGCTACTATAACTATCTATGGCACAACGATAGCTCTACTGAGGTAATCTGGCGTGTAGCTTTCGAGACCACTTCATACGGTGGTGCATTGGGTCGTGTGTTCTTGAACTATGATTATACTTCATACCGTCCTGACTATGTTCCTGCCGAATGGGTGATCAACTCATACGATAACGGTGACTTACGCATCAATGCATTCTTCACCAATATCACTACTGGGTATCCTCACGCTTTGAACTGGCCATTATTGACCAAATACCGCGGTAATGACACTTTCGTGGCAAATAATATTCTTCATGTAAATATGCCTAAAGTATTCCGTTTATCTGAACAGTATTTGATCCGTGCAGAAGCATTATGCGAACTTGGTAAATATTTAGATGCATCGAAGGATATCACATCACTACGTAAGGCTCGTTACAACACCTATGGTTCGGCAACTGCACTAAATGCAGATAACTGGTTTGACATCGTTTCGGGTGAGCGTGTAAAGGAGCTTTATATGGAAGGTTTCCGTCTGAATGACTTGAAACGCTGGCACAAAGGCTTCACTCGTAAAGCACAACTTCATACTGTGACTAGTGGCAATACGCTTTCAGTACCAGCGGATGATGCACGCTTTGTTTGGCCTATACCTCAACACGAGTTAGAGTCACCAAATGCAGACATTGAACCCAACGAAAGTAACAAATAAATTACAATAAAACAATATACAAAATGAATAGAATCTTTATTGCAGTTTCTACTTTGATCGCAGCACTAACAGTGCTATGTGGTTGTAGTGAAGAACGCATAGTATATTCTGGCACCGATTCTGTTATGTTTGCTGATTCACTGCATATTCTCCCTATACAGGATGATACAGAGGTGTTTGAGATTAAGATCGCTACGATGAAATCTAGTGATATAGATCGCACATATGCGGTGGAAATATTGGATAGCAGAAGCAATGCAATCGAAGGCGTGCATTACGAACTTTTGTCGAACTCTGCTACCATTAAAGCAGGCGAAGTGGCAACTAGCATCTTAGTAAAAGGAAAGGCAAGTAATATCAAGATAAACCAAGGTATTGGCTTCTATCTACGTATTGCCAACCGTAATCTCAATACGGATATATATGGTGATGCAGCATTGACCACAAAAGTGGTTCTACAGAGAGCTTGTCCTTTTGATCTAGAAGTATTTTCGGGCTACTGTGTACTTACGTCGACCTTTTTCGCAGATTACATGCAGAATACCAACTTGCGTTTATTGCAGTCAGAAATCGATCCAAATAAGGAGAATACGATAATCATCAAGAATTTCTACTACGATGGTTATGATATCAGCCTAAGACTAGATAATGACAATATCCTTTATCCAGACTTATACGTGGATGGCGAACAAGTGCTAGGTTATACAGGAGAAGCTTTTGGAACTATCTACGGTAACGGCGACCTGATGATGAATCTTTTGCCAAGTGCAACTTCGTACTTTAGCTCTTGCGAAGGCTTCATGGCTATCTACAATCTTGTGTACGTAAATGGTGTGGGTACAGTTGGCGCTTATACCAACGTGGTGAGATGGATTACAGATGAAGAGGCAGAAGTGTTGAAGAAACAAGGATACTAATCTTTAATTATATGCATTATGAAGAAATTTAATTATTTATTTTCATTGCTTGTATTAGCAAGCTCTTTCATTTTTACTGCTTGTAACGATGATGACAAGACTGTCGAAATCATTTTCCCAGAATCTCAGACTATTTCGAACAAAATTGGTGAAACTGGAGAAATCAGCTTCAACGCTCAAACATCTTGGAGACTTACATCTTCGGCTACTTGGCTTGTCCTTCTAGACGAGACAGCGGAAACTGACCAAATCTTCGGGGAAGCCGGTCAACACACTGTGAGCTATCTTGTAAAAGGTGATGGTGCAGATTTCGCGACATCGCACAAAGCTAGTATTAGCTTAACAATGAACGGTATGACTCAAATCATTGGCGAAATAACTCGAGAGCCTTTGGCCTATACGTTGACTGCAGTTGATCAAGATGGTAGCGCTATCTCGGCTGAGAATCCTTTCCAGCTTGTATATGGTGCAGCAGCAACAATGAAGATCACTGGTAATTATACATATCGCGTGACAGCTCCTAGCTGGATCGAAATCACTTCATCAACTGTTGGTGAGGCTAATACGGAACTCGTATTCACAGCAAGAGTAGTAAGCGAACATGCTTACGAAGCCAACTCGGGTGTTTTGACTGTGAGCAACGCTACATTTGATGCTGCTGCTACATTCGAACTACCTGTAGCGTATGATGGTCTGCCTGCTAACGAAATAGCTTTCTCTATCAATCCTTGGAACTGGGAAGCAAAACCAGACGGTTCACAGTTCTTTAAGACAAATATTGATGGTGTCACAGAATACTTCGTATCTCCTCTTCAAATCAATGTAAATGCTCGTAACAACGACTTTACAATAGTAAGAATCGAGGAAAACGCTGAATGGGGTTGTACTGTATTAAACAGATGGACAGCTTGGTTCTATGCGGACGATATGGGCGCAGGTGTAGTAGAAATTGCTACTCAGGAAAACTCAGGTGCGTCACGTAGAGGTATTGCAATGATATTCCCTACTGCGTTCTACTCTGAAATCGAAGCAGACTTCGACAACAATGTATTCGATGTGGAAGACGATTATTATACAATCAAACCTTCAATGGAGAAATACATTGCAATCGATTTCCAACAACACGCTTCTGAAAGCTCGGCGCCATTCACTGTGACTAGTTTCGGCCAATCACTTGAATTAATATCATTGGCTGACCAAGCTGGCGAAGACGCTGTAATTGAAATGTATGGCACAAAAGATGTTTATATCCTTAGCCTTGAGAAAATGGCTTACGAGCAATTGACTATCAGCTTCTCTAACGTGACTATGGGTCAACCTGTCTACCCAGATACTTTCATCAATGGTGTGAACACAGGTTGGGAAGGCATCGAGTTTGAAAACAGCTGGACAAGCGAATACAACTCTCAAATAAATATCTACGGTATCCAAGCTAATAGCGGTGAGAATGGTTCTATGACCATCCAACTTTTCAACGGTGCAACCGATGAACTTGTTGGTTTCATCGTGGTGGAACAGTGGTAATTTAATCTAAAATCATGCGAACCTCATACTCATAGTATCAAGTAATGAGGTTTGCATGATTCAATAAAACAAGCAATAATTAAATATGAAAATAAATATTTCATTTCTGAAATCCTGCTCGGTGCTTTTCGCATTGTCTCTGCTTGTCGTGTTGACAGGTTGCAAGGACGATACCACCGAAATATTTGGCCAAGGAGGATATGTGCAATTTAAGCTCTACAAGCAGTCGGCCAAGACTGAAACACGTGCAACGGAATTAGACTATTTAAATGCTGCAAAGAAGATCGAAGTAGTGCTTCAAAATAGCAGCGGATCAAGAGTTAGACAAACACTTAATTTGAACGCTTACAATGATGCAAACGCAGAGTTTGGACTTAGAAGCGATAAACTAGAACTTCTTTCAGGCGATTACACGATCATTGGTTATTATCTTTATGATGAGTTAAACCAAGAGCTAGGTGCTGGCGTAATGGAAGATCAAGAAACATTCACGATTGTAGCAGGTGGTCTTATCACTAAAGACCTTTATGTAGCAGTGAAGAAAAGAGGTCAAGTACAGTTCACGCTGGTAAAAGACTTCTCAAACTTCCAACAATCTAGAACATCTGAAGATAATAGCTATCAGTTTAGCAGCATCAGAAAAGCGGATATCGAAATACAGAACCTTTTCAGCGACGAACATATTGTCCTCAAAGACATCAAGTTCAGAGTAAGCTCGAAAGTAATCAATAACAACGGTACAGCTTGGGTTACTGCGGCTGCCACTACTGATTCAATTATCTCATTAGAGGCTGGTGGTTACCAAATCGTCAGATATAGCATCTACAACAACTCTAATCAACTGTTGGAATATGCCAATCCTATTACCGAAACTCGTTTCGTAGTAACAGACAATAATAAAATTGAAGTTGATGTACCTATCGCTTTGAACGAAACAGCCGAAAACATCAAAGACTACTATGCGCTCAAAGAAATTTGGGAAGCACTAGATGGCAAAAACTGGTACTATATGGGTGACAGCTATGCTATTGGCGTGAACTGGAACTTCGACAAAGATATCGATACATGGGGTAATCAGCCAGGTGTTTCTCTCAACTCGAAAGGCCGTGTCACTAGCTTGAATCTTGGCTGTTTTGGTCCTAAAGGTGATATTCCTGCTGCGCTAGGTCAACTCACTGAGCTTACGTTCCTAGATTGTGGTAACCACAACGACTTGCTGGGCGGTAACCTCTTCCCAGGTGTTGATAAGAACGTAAAAGATAGAATGAACTACTATAACCTCTTCTTAAAGAAAGACATTCGTGCTTCGTTCTCTGACGCTATCATTGAAGGCTTCAAGCTGAAAGGTGTAGATTTGGGTGCCCCCCAACCTATTGTGGCTAACAGACCACAAACCCGCGACGTGATGCCTGGTAGCCTTAGCAATGGTATTACTTCTCTACCTAAGGAGATTGGTAATCTTACAAAACTAGAGAATATTTTCATCGCGAATGGTTTGATTGCAGAGCTTCCAGAAGAAATGGCGTTGTTAGAAAACTGTACCGACATCGAGATCTACAATTGCCCTCGCATGACTTCGTACCCAATGGTGATTAATAAAATGCCAGAATTGGCTCTAATTAATATTTCATCAAATCCACAGCTTTCAGCAGAGGAGCTATACAATGGTTTGAATGACTTTGCACTGAACAGTCCTTCTAACTCTAAGCTTCAGCTTTTGTATAGCAGCTTCAATAACTTAGAAGAATTGCCTGCATCATTCTCGAATCTTGTGAAGATCGGTTTGCTGGACTTTACTTCTAACAAGATCAAGAAGCTAAACCCTTTATCGCGCAATGTAGCACCTGTACAGATGCTATTTGGCAACAACGAGATTGAAGAGATTCCAGTAGATGCTAATGGCCTTTTCTGTAATACAGATGATATTGAGACATTGATCATGACTGGCAACAAGCTGAAACAGCTGCCAAATATCTTCGATGCTAGATCGGTATATCAGATTTCGGGTCTAGACTTCTCTTACAACCAGATTGAAAGCATTCAAGGCGAAGAAGATGGTACCTACAAAGGTATGAACTGTGAATCTTTGTCGTTGCATGGTAACAAGCTAAGTAAATTCCCTGCAGTGATCTTCAATGTTGGATCCGTAATTTCTTACATCAACGTTGCTGGTAATGGTATGGAAAGCTTCGAAAATGGTACATTGCATGGTAAAAACCTACATATGCTAGAGTCAATAGACTTGAGCTACAATAAGCTGACTAAGCTGCCAAACGAGTTTGACGCAACTAAGTTGCCTTACCTATACAGTATCGACCTAAGCTATAATTGTTTTGCTGATTTCCCTTATGGCCCACTTAACGTGTCGCGCCTCACTGTAATGTCTATTCGCTATCAGCGTGACGAAATAGGTAATCGTTGTTTGAAAACCTGGCCTACAGGTTTGTATACTTGTCCTAGTCTTTTGGCATTCTATATTGGTGGTAACGACTTGCGCAAGATTGACGACCGTATTTCTCCACAGATTTACATGTTTGATATCCAAGACAACCCCAACATTTCGATAGACCTTTCGGATGTGTGTTATTATATACAGGCAGGTGCATATCTTTTGATTTATGATTCATCACAAGACATCCGTGGATGTAGCGCATTGGATCTAGACAATTAATACCTAACAGAGACAAAAAAGAAATTATGAAATTTATCAGAAATATATCATTGGTTATGTCTGCACTCGTTCTCGCACTGAGTTCTTGTAACGACGATACCGATAAAATATCTAACGAATTGATCGTTGACAAAGCTGAGGTTTTGTTTGCTGCCGAAGGTGGAGATGAGGTAGTACTTATTTCTTCATCATCACAATGGGTAGCCACTTCTTCTCAACCTTGGCTGAAGCTTTCTCCTGCCAGTGGCATCGGAGTTACTGATTGTGAAGTTACAGTAGACCCTTCTCTATTGCACGATGTGCGCAATGCTAACATCCGTATCACCAACGAGCAAGGTTTCGTGAAAACTATCACTGTGGATCAATTCGGTTTTGACAAGGCCATCCTTATTGATGAACCTAGCGTAAAAATTGAGAACTACAACAAAGCTGACAAACGTTATTTCGAGACAACGATCACTACTAACGTGCTTTTCAGCGTTCAACTGCCTGCAGACTGTGACTGGATCAAGTTCGATAACTCGCAACTAGAGAATGTTGAGATTAAGCACGCTCGTCCACAAAGCATCAAAGTTCGCTTTGAGTGGAGCATGAACACGGAGCCCGAAATAAGAACAGCTAATCTGAAGCTTTTGCCACTAGACAACAGCGTATCATTGGCACAAGAAGCTGTTATCACAGTAGAGCAAGACGCAGCACCATTAATCACTGATAGCCGCGCGGGCGACTCACTAGCAATTATCATTGCTGGTAACAAACTAAACACTTACTCGGATTTCGAAGTGACTGAAAGTCTTTCCAACTGGGCGCAAGTTACCGTTTGGGAAAGAGGCGATAAAGAAGCTACACCAGAAATGATGGGTCGTGTTCGTTCGGTAAGATTCTATATGATCAATACTACAGAAGGTCTTCCTGAGGAAATCAGCAAACTGAAATACTTGGAGTCTTTCTCTGTCTTCAGTAACGAAAATGCTTACATCAAGTCTATCCACTTGGGTGATGCATTGAACAATCTGGAGTATTTGAAACATGTCGAACTGTTTGCTTATGGTATAGTGGATCTTCCAGAAGGTTTTGCTAACCTTAAGAAGTTGGAGACATTGAGCTTGATCTCAAATTCATTCTCTTCAATCCCTCAAATCATTTCGAGAGAGAACTTCCCTAACCTCACTGCACTAAGTCTTTCGGGTGGTCGCCGCCGCGATTACATCAACAATCTTAGCACAGATAAGACTGATGACATGGGGCTTTATATGAATATCGATCATATCTACACAGACCGTCAGAAGTTTATCGAACTTCTATCATGGGAAGAATTGGAAGTGTTGCGTCTTTCGTCAAACTACATTGAAGGAACATTGCCAGATATGAACGACTATCCTATTAAGTATACCGAAGCAGATATCGTAGCATCAAACGACTCGTTGCCAAGAATCCTTATTGGAACTCCAAAGATTCTTCCTAAAGCTCAATATCTATCATTGAACAGAAACATGTTTACTGGCGACATTCCTACTTGGATTTTGAATCATCCTAATTTGTGGATGTGGGACCCATTCACATTGATCTATACACAAGATGGATTCAACACAGATGGTAAGAGAGCACGTTTCGACAACGAGCCTATCAACATGGAATATTACTATGATCTATATCCATTTAGAAGACCGATTATAACAGATTAAAAGACATGAAGAAATATAGCTTTATCATAGCAGCTGCGGGGTTAATGACCCTTGCAGCTTGCTCCGACAACACTTTTATCGAAGAAAGCACACCACAAGTTCCTGAGACTCCAACAGAACTGCCAACAATGGCCTACCTCAAAGGAGAATTAATGGTGAAGTTCCAGTCTACAGCTACCGAGCAAGTAGAAACTAGAACTCGCTCAACTCGTGCAGGACGCTCGGGCGTATCTGCATTCGATGAAGTGCTAGAAACTATTGGTGCTATTAAATTCGAACGCGTATTTCCTATCGATCCACGCAACGAAGAGCGTACGCGCGAAGCTGGCATGCACAATTGGTATGTGATTCATTTTAATGAAGAATTTCCTGTAGAAGAAGCTTACGCATTGCTATCGACTCTTGAAGGTGTAGAAAAGTTGCAATACAGCCACACTATTACTCGCGGGTACGAACCACGCAAATCGACAGTAGTTTCAGAATCAGCACTGAAAACCATGGCGACACAGAATGGCTCTTTCAACGACCCATTGCTGGACAGACAATGGCACTGCATCAACAACGGTGATTTAGAAAACGCTGTAGCGGGTGCCGATATAGGTGCTGCAGCTGCATGGGAAAAATGTACGGGTGATGCTTCTATCATCGTGGCTGTATTGGACGAAGGTGTGATGTACGATCACGAAGACCTTGCTGCCAATATGTGGGTAAACGAGGGCGAAATCTTCGGCTCTAAACAAGACAACGATGGAAACGGCTACGCTGGCGACTTGCACGGCTACAACTTTGTATTCGACCACGGTACTATCACTTACAACGATGCAAGAGATACTGGTCACGGTACTCACGTAGCTGGTACAATCGCAGCTGTAAACAACAATGGCCGTGGTGTATCTAGCATCGCAGGTGGCGACGGTAGTGGCAATGGTGTAAAGATCATGAGCTGCCAAGTATTCTCTGGCGACTATGGTGTATCGCTATACAACGAAGCGCGTGCTATTAAATATGCAGCCGATAATGGTGCAGTGATTTTGCAATGTAGCTGGGGTTACAACTCGGCTAAAGCCAATCCACTTTACTACCCACTTGGCCCTGCTAACGATGAGCAATGGATGAGAAGCTTCCCTCTTGAGAAGGATGCTTTGGACTACTTCATCAACAACGCTGGTTCGCCCAACGGTGTAATCGATGGTGGTTTGGCCATCTTTGCTGCTGGTAACGAGGGTGCACCTCAGTCGTCTTACCCTGCTGCCTATGGCGAAATCATTGGTGTAGGTTCATTGGATGCTGCTGGTATGCCATCATCATTCACCAACTACGGTTTGGTAAATCTATCTGCACCTGGTGGTGATAGCGGTTTCCACTCAAGCGAGTCGGGCAAAATCCTTTCTACTATCCCTGTGGGTGGTAAATCGGGCTACGGCTATATGGAAGGTACATCAATGGCTTGTCCTAACGCTTCGGGTATCGCTGCATTGGGTCTGTCGTATGCCGTACAACAAAGAAAGCATTTCAAGGCTTCTGAGTTCCGCGACCTATTGTACAAGTCGTGTGTTCCTGTAGAAAACTATTTTACAGAATCTAAATATTACTGGGAAGCATGGGATCTTTTCGGTCAAACTACTTTGATCGAGATGGAACCTAAGGCTTATCGCAACATGATGGGACATGGTATGCTAAACGCTGCTGAGTTGTTGAACAACATAGACAATGGTGCAGGCTCGGATATGAAAGTGCCCAATATGTATGTTGCTCCTAATGGTACAACAAAAATAGATTTTGCTCGTTATTTCCTTAACGGTGAAAACCTTACTTATACATTCAGCAGCGAAGACAGCGCTATCGCTTCGGTTGCAGTGAATGGCACTATTGCTACTATCACTGGCCACCAAGTGGGCATGGTAAAAGCTACTGTGACTACAAGTGCAGGCGTTAGCCAGACTATCGTAATAACAGTTCGCAAGAACGCCAACGACAACGGTTGGTTGAGATAATCATTGGAACATGAAAGCATATTGGGCTATCCTACTTTTTTGCTTAAGCATATATTCTGCGCACACCGTTGCGCAGAATACCAAACCTACTAAACGTGCCTATCCACAAACCGTTCGTGGAATTGCGTCAGAGTCAGGAGAATGTATGATACCCCGTGAAAATGCAATCCATATTCCAGATGTTGCCGAGGATGATCCCCCACAGAGCTATACATTCTATGTAAAGAATCATTGCGACCGCACTATCCGTATCACAGAAGTGATCAACTCTTGCAGTTGTCTCACCACTCAAATATCAGATAGCATTTTCGGTCCAGGCGAAGAGAAGGAGATCATTTTGACTTTTAATCCCTACCGCAAGAGTGGAGATATCTTTCAAGAAGCATTTATCTATACAGATACGCATGACGATGATGCCGATTTCTCACTTCAGATTATCGGGAAGATTAAACCTAGTGCTGACCCATATTACCACTTCACCCGCAAGGTAGGTGTATTACGTTTCAAGCGCAAGTTCATGACATTCAAATATACTGAAGACAATCAGTTTCTGACAGAGCGTCTCACTTGTGTAAACAGCAGCGATCGCGAAATACGCATTAGCGGTAGCATAAAAGGAGAAAGCTTACCTTCTTCCATCAAAGTAAGTAGCGATCCCGAAGTGATTAAGCCCGGACAAGAAGCAGATATAGTCATATCCATCAATAATGAAGTATTAGAGAAAAGAGACTATTCGTTTATCATTGCACTAGATGGGGTAGATGCACAGCCTGCGGACAAAGGATTAATGATGAAAATCGACAACACTTTCAAAAAGAAATAAACAACACTATTAATTGACATGAAGAATATATTCAAAATAGCCCTACTCTTCACACTTTTATTAAGTACCGTTGCTTGTAGCAATGATGACGATAAAGTGTTCGAAGAAGCTACACTAGAAGCTAGCTACATCAATATCGCTGGCACATGGGGTTTGACCGAATGGAATGGTCAGGCCATCGAAAATATCTATACCTATATCACTTTCGACCGCCGCGAACATACTTTTGTGATGTACCAAAACATGGATAGCATGTATCCTCGCAAAATCACAGGTTCATATACTCTTTCTAAAGACGAAAACGATGAATCTATTGATCTTATTTCGGGCGATTATGATTATGACAACGGCAAGTGGAACAACACTTACGAAATCAAAATCTACAATAACAGAATGATATGGACTGTAGTGGGCGATGCGAGCGATGTATCAATCTATACACGCTGTGAGCTGCCTACTGATCTGAACTAAGTACTTTTTTTCATCCTGCATATATGCAAAATATGCTTTCAACTCTTTCCATCAGAGTATGAAAGCATATTTTTTTTATAACGATTTAAATTGTTCTATTTAAATACACGAAACACTTCACGTTCACCATTTTCCATTTCTATAGCCAATAGATAGTGCGCTTTGGGATAGGAAGAGAATTCAATTTGTGTGATATTTGCAGCAAATGTTCTAAGAAGATAACCACTGACCGAAAGCAAATGTATACCTTTAATAGCAGCGTCTCCTCTCTTGATATAGAGCATATCTGTGACATGCCTTGGATATACTGCTACACCACTATTATATTGTTCGTGCAAAGAGGTCGTAAACCCATGTTCAATGGTTTCGCCCATTAAGGAAGCCAAGTAGATTTCCAGAGCGGTATAACCCTCTCCATTCGTGCGGTTTCTATCTTCTGGATCTTGTGGATTGAGTCCGTTAGCCAGTTCCCAGTCATCGGGCATTCCATCGTTGTCACTATCTACTGGTGCCTCAGCTGCCATATATTCTGGATATCCCTCTGCATTCCAAGGCGAATCGATGATACCACCCGTACCGAGCACACCTTTATAGCTGGCAGTACCTGTGCGTGTTTCTTCAATGATACGACGCTCCACCACATCACGGTTGATCGTGCCAGCCATTGCTAATACATCCTCATATGCTTGTTGGGCTGTCTTTAGATTCTTCACCCGATAGTTATCGTAGTCAAATCGTGGCACATTATTGATGCCAATATCGTAGAGTAACTCATCCGAACGAATATCAGCTTCAGTAAAAGGGCTGCCATTGTCAGTGCGAATATTAATCGCTGTCCATGGATTGGCTGTAGCCGTGCCAGAACCTTCCATCACATTGCCATCAAAGAAAAAGCGAGCTGCTATACCTTTATTACCCCCATCCGAGATCTCTGTGAACCACCTAGTAGAGTGTGTAGAGGGCCCTGGCTTATAATAGTTGCCTAGGAAGTTAGTCAGATTATAACGGCGTGTGCCAGTCGCAATGTCCGAACCATAGCAAGCATTGCGATTACCCCAATTGTAATTCACATTATTGGTATATTCGATAAACACTCGCACATCGTTATCGCCACGCGACCCATTGAAACGAGGAGAGCGAGCTTTGTTGTGCGCCAACAGGTTGTGATAGAAAGTAGCGCTCTGTCCGCCCCATTGTGCACCATAGCTACGATTGCCCTTGGCGTGTCCACCTTCATAAAGACCTTCGTGTACGATGCAGTGTTGTACTGTGGTAAACTGATTGTCATAGATTGTCATATTTTCTTCGGCCGACCATCCGAAACAGCTATGGTCGATGATCCAGTTTTTACCATTTTCGATACCAATGGCACCTCCATAAAATGTTTCATGATTCTCATCATCTCCTAGACCTATTCGTGCACGGATATTACGAATTATCATATCCTGGGCTCCACCAAAGTTCAGTTTACCACCTCTGAATAAGATTCCTTCACCTGGCGCGGTTTGTCCAGCGATAGTTAGATTGGCACGCGAGCAACGAATATCGTTACCATTACGTCCTTTAGAATGATCTGGCTCGGACTTGATAGTAATAGTTCCTGAAACGCGAAAAATCACAGTCAATGGCTCACCAGGATATTGCTTCAATGCCCAGCGAAAAGATCCAGGAATTGGTTCTTCGGCCGATCCATAATCTTCTAAGTTATCGACAAATACGACTTGGCCACCACGGCCACCTTTGGCATATTTACCAAAACCTTCGGCAGTGGGAAACGCCAATAATTGCTGAGCGCTCAGTTCACCAGGAATTATGCAAGCTAGCAAGAATGCAAGAGAATAAAGTTTCCTCATATTAATAGTCTTTTAAAGTAACAAATCTAGTCTATTCAATATAGACGATCACAAAGATCTTTTGTAATCAAAAATCAATCATTATTGTGACATTTAGTGGGCACGGTTCATCAGCTAGCTATACAACCTTACTCATCTCATGAAACAGCCTTAGTCAATAAAGCTCTTAACCCTACCCTATTCAAGCGCAACAAAATAGTAAAATGAAATGTTATCAATCTATCTTTTCACTTATAAAACTGATATAATATGAGACGATTCAGTTTGTTTGTATTGTTGATTTGCGCTATGCAAATAGGGATATTAGCCCAGTCAAGATCCTATTCACTGAAGTTTGATGAGAGTAAATACACCATTCAGACTTTTACTTTTGAAGGAAAAGACTATAAAGTACGGTCCTTTGAAAACATCATCTATGTAGCCAATCCTATAGACACAGCCTATCAGAAGATGAACATCTATGTACCTGAGGATTTTTATCATGACAAGTTGATAAATGGGTTTACACGCGAAACAGCCGCTATATTTTTTCCAAATGCAGTCGGTGGCTATATGCCTGCCCAACCCATGACGCTCAATGGAGGTAGAGGAAATATATTTGGCCAACGAGGTAGAGGTCCTGGCGGGCAAGGTCCTACAGGCGAACGGCCTCGAATGCCACAACAACCACGTGGAGCCGACATGCAGCAAGGTTCGGCCATACATTATGCATTGGCACATGGATACATAGTGGCCAGTGCCGGTGCACGCGGACGAAGTCTACAAAATAGTGAAGGAGTATATACGGGTAAAGCACCAGCGGGACTAGTCGACCTAAAAGCCGCAATTTGCTATTTGCGCTACAATAATCGGCACATACCCGGAAATAAGGACCATATCATATCCAATGGAACGAGCGCTGGAGGCGCCATGTCGATGCTACTGGGCGCTACAGGCAACAGCAGCGACTATAAGCCCTATCTGCAAGAGCTAGGAGCAGCCGATGCGGATGATAATATCTATGCAGTTTCGGCCTATTGCCCCATCACCGATCTGGATCATGCCGACTGTGCCTATGAGTGGCAATTCAATGGTGTCAATACCTTCAATGCTGCCATGATGGAAATGCTAGATGGCAACAGCGGACCAGCCGAAATGACAAATCAACTAACCGAGTATCAGCAAGAAATTTCTGCACAACTGAAAAGTCTCTTTCCCGTCTATCTTAATTCGCTTGATCTAAGGGATGAGCATGGGCGGCAACTGACGTTGGACACACAGGGTAACGGTAATTTCAAAGACTATGTCATCCAGCAGGTAGTGGCAGCAGCCCAAACCGCCATCAACCAGGGAAAAGATCTGAGCAAAACACCCTGGTTGGTATTAAAAGGGGGACGCGCTATGGATATAGATTTTGATGCCTATGTGCGCGCTATGGGACGAATGAAGACTCCACCTGCCTTTGATGCGCTTGACTTAGCAGCGCCCGAGAACCATCTTTTCGGAACATCCTCTATCAATGCACAGCATTTCACCAAATTTTCTCTTGATCACACAGCGGTGAAAAGCTCTATGGCTGCTTGGGACATCATAAAGATGATGAACCCACTCTACTATATCGGCGTCGATGGTAGTGACACAGCCCATTACTGGCATATTCGCTACGGCACGATTGACAATAATACCAGCCTTGCCGTAGAGGTGATATTAGCTACCCGGCTTCGCAATAGGGGTCGTGAGGTCGATTTTGCCTTGGCTTGGGACAGACCACACATGGGCGACTACGATTTGAAAGAACTTTTCAAATGGATGGATGACATGGTGAAGCGTCAAAATCAATAACGATTTGGATTGTTGCGAGAATCCAGAATATCAATACTTGATATTGGGAAAGTACTGATATTGGCAACATAGTATTTGTTGGCACACTCCTGCGCCCAAGGGCCGTAGGTCATGCCACTGCTATGACTATACCCCAGGCAGTGTCCTAACTCGTGAAACATGATCTGAGCGGAATAGTCGTTGAAGTAGTGTTGCAGGTATGCTTGCTGATATACCCCCCACGTAGAACCTCCACCCAAACCCAACACGCCGTTGCCAGCATAAACCAAACCTACATTGAAACCACCGTGATTCTTGAATTGGGTCGGTATGATGGATACATCAAACACATCGCCACTATTATTGGTGATGCGTCCTTGAAAGGTTAACAGATGGTCAAGAAACTCTTGCGTGGAAATCATATAACCGAAGTTTATCAAAAAGGCGATGGCTTCTCTAGCATGTACCGGACGAAGCCCCATCCAATTGCCCACTGGCGCACCATCGAGTTGATCAGGATCACCCCCAAACGAGTTAAACGCGATAGTCCATCTGGGCTGAATAGTAGAAATCATCTGCAAGTAGGAATCATCACTTTCTATACGTGTAGTATATCCTGCGGAAAGCATGGAAAGCAAGTCATCTCTGTCATAGGCTACACGATATCCCGATGTTGTCAAAAACTCGCCTTTGAAGGGATAAGAAGGGAGATCGAACTCCAGATCACTAAATGCAGGAATGGAGTCGATATAAGCGACGAGAAATTCCGTATCCGATAGGATGGGTTTTACCCATACCTTTACATTTTTGACTGGACAAGGAGAATAAAAACGTGCATTGAGTTTCATAGCGTCCAGATTTCGAAATTGCAAGGGGGCATTGACATTGAACGAGCGTTGCGAACGATCGTAATAAACACTCTTGGGTTCATCATCCTGCAATATCAGGGGCTGAGGATAACGATGAAGCATATTGGCAGTGATCCACAATGCACCTGTGCGTGCTTCGGGATGGGTGCCGAAGGAAGCTCTCAATTGATGTTGTACCCCTGCGGTGAGGTTCAATGCAAATGAATAGGACGAGGGGTAGACGAAACCATCATGAGTGCAGGTCTGTAATAACAGATTGCCCTCGATTATATCACTTGTGCATGTAGGCATTACTTGGAAAACAGCTCTATCTTGCAGAGGTATGCGTTTATCCTGCCACTGCACTTGCCCTGTATAACCGCCATTGATGGATAGACCGGTAAAGAAAGAGCGAGAGGTGTCAAACCCGATATCCAGCGAACGAACACTGGCCTCCAAGTATTGACTAGCGTAATCGATTTCTACCTGTACGGAGGTCAAGAGATGCGTCAACGGCAGATTACAATAAATGGCAGAGACCGTAGTAACCGAAAACGGTAATTGTCCATAACAGATATATTCGTCAAAGGTCGTCAAGGGATCAGTGTTTTCCAAGGTAAACCAATTATCGGCAAGCGTAGTAGCCTCTTCATTTACTACCAAGCCTTTTTCCTTGAGCGAGGGCGAAAATGCCAATACATAAAGCGTATAGTCACCACGTGGCAAGGGTTCGATGATAATAGTCTGGGAGGAGGAAGCATAGGTGGAGAGATAGGTATCCAGTAATTTCCCTTTTTCATCGCCCAATAGATAATGCACCTCAATGTCATCGGCATAGACTGTACGCGAGGTAGCATTACCAAATAATCCATCGGCCTGAAGTCGTACATGAATACCTTGTCCTTCAGTAGAGGAGCTATCGATATCGATGCCATTATGCGGGTGGCACGAATAGAGAATCAAGCTAAGTAGTAGAAGCAATAAGCTTCTTAGATAAACAGAGTTCTTCATTTATTCTTCTACTATGAATTCGACGGGTGATTTGATGCAACGTATGTTGCGGGTCTTGGCGCTTCCATGCGACTGCATCTGCGCGCGGTTGGCACTATGCTCGAATGAGAAATAGCGGCTGTTACCATGTGTAGCTCCCAAAAGGCTATATCCCCAAGACAGGTTGTCTACTTCGCTTGCAGATACACTCCATTGATGCCCTACACTGGGGAAGTAGAGCTTAGCCCCCGAGGCTTGTTCGGTTATTTCCAGTGCATATACATCTCCTGTCAGCAGCCCACTGATGTTCAATGCGCCGCGTTTATAACGTCGGATATTGAAGCGCTGTCCTGTAGTGGTGCTATAGGCTAATAGAGTGGAGGCACCATCAGCAGGGAAGCTGAGCGTACCGTTTGTGGTCAGTATTGAACCAATCTCCATGCTGCTTGGCATCAGATAGCCCGCAGGGCAATGTGTATCATTAGGGGCATTGTATAGATCGGCATTAGCGATGGTTTCGTAGTCGGCATAGGCCAGTGTGCCATATTCGTTCGGGGCTAATACCAAGCCCTGTGTGCTACGTCCTTTATAATCGGATCCTGCATAGTGCAGAAACTCTTCATCAGTGCACGTTTGGAAGAAACTCCATAGATCTTCCTTGTCTTCGTTGAAGCTGATCTGGTCATCCGCTATTTTGGAGTTTCCACGCATATTGTATTTGGCCCAATAGCGTCCGTTGATATAAATTACAGGAATAGAAGTGCGATAACGGGAGAAATCATACACATGCTCTATGCCATCGGCAAATGTGGCTGTGAGGCGACTTATTTGCTGTTGCCCGTTGGCATGGATATCGTTGGGCTTAAATCCGCCATGCAGCTGATATATGCCTTCCTCGGTTTCGTCTAAACGCAGCCAGTTGAATTGACTATCCAATGATTCGCAAGTGATTCGAACAGGTGGCATAGTGGTGGTAATGGTGGCAAGCAGGCCATCAGCATAGTCACCATAGTACACACCGTCTGCTGCCAACACACCTTCTAGGCCTGCGAATTTCAACCGACTTCCTTCACGAACCACAGTGATGTGATGACCATAATGCTGTTGCGCCAACTTATCCTTGACATAAATACGCGATATCGTTGTAGCAGCGCCTGGTACTTGCTGTGCTACCTCGAAGGAAAATTTGCTTCCTTGATAAGTAGCGGTCGAACGGGTGAGTGGTACAATATTCAAATCAGGGTCTTCTACACGAATCTCTACCTCTACTCCAGCCATAATGGCCAGTTCGAACGATGATGAGCAAGGCGGAAGAAATAAGGTATCTTGTTTATCGCTGATGCGCACAGTGGCTGGTAGAATAGAATTTTCTAGATCAATCAGCGGCTGAAAGGGGGTGGGAATAGCATCGATAACATCACCTTGCTCCCAATCGAGTATGGATAGCTGTGTAAACAGTGTGGCACCGCGTCCATTAATAGCTATTTCGTACTTCTTGTTGCGTTCTATCGTGGCAGGTAGTTCGGCAGTTAACTTAGTTTTGACTCCTTGTATCTTGACATAGAAAGTGAGTAGCGGTTTCACACCACGTGATTCGTACAGATAAGTCAAACCGGTCAGGAGTTTGCTGGTTGCTATATCAGAGAAGGAGGCTGCATCAAAGCGTACAGTCTTAAGCTGCTGAGCAGATGGTGTCAAGGCACAACCAGGTAATAGACTTGTACGATCAATCAAATTAGTGATGATGCATGAGTCTATCGATAATTCGACATCTGTAATGATCCGCACATCAACACGTGACAGCGATCGTAGCAAATCTATCTCCACATTCGAGGACGTAATGTCTTTTGTGGCTTTTGTCGCCGTATAATAGAGGGCAGGAAAAGTGGTAGCATAGTCTACAGGTGTCGTCTGCAACTGCGCCATAGCTTCATAGCTCATGCCTGAAATGATTGCATTCTGCAATGCTACATCCTCATTGTTGGCAATAACCGTGAATTGGGCAATCTTATCCTTGTCGAACGAGAGTTGGTAGAAACCGGCTGCCGGCTGCCTATCTTCCAACTTATGGTCTATCTGTGCAGCCTCATCAAATAAGAACATATCTACCCGATGGATAGGGTCAGAGAGTTCTGTTTGGCGAGTGAGAAAAACTTTATAGGAATTAGATGACAGCGTTTCATCAGAATGATCGGCACAGGCAAATAGGAAGAAGGGAAGCAAGACAACCAGAGTCAGTCTAAGAAGACGGACGCTGGTATTGATAAATCTATTCATAAAATGATAGGTTATTTCTTATAAAGGCAAAGGATAAGCTTCAGTAGAGCCACCATCTTCCCATTCTTTGATGGAGATATTGGTATAGATTGTCACTCCGTCATGATTGATCGTAATCTCATACTTCTTATTGCGTTCGATGTTTTGTGGAAGGTTCGCTTGCAGCTTGGTTTCTACACCTTGCATTGTCACCACAAATGTTGCCACAGGAGCTACATTTTTAGATTCATGGATATATAATAAGCCTTCTTTAAGTCCATTGGGCATTGTCGTGAAATCGCTAGCCATGAAACTTGCTGTCTTAAGCTGCGACGTTGCGGGTGTCAGTGCATTGCCGTGTAACCAACTACTTCTGTCTGCCAAGTTCCTGATTTCGCACGACTGTATCTGGATATCCGCCCCTGGCGTCACCTTTACATCGATACGCGACAATGAGCGCAGGAGTTCGATATTAACAGTAGCAGCTGTGATGGATGCAGTAGCTAACTCGGCTGTGTAATGCATCACAGGGAGTGTAGCGGCATAGTCTACGGGGGTAGTAGTGAGTTGTTGTAATTCGTTATAGCTTTTTCCGGACAAGGCAGAAAGGCTTATAGACATATCAGTATGATTACCCAATACCAATATCTTTGACACCTTACTTTTGTCCAAAGATATAGTATAGAGATCATTGGCGCTTGTCATATCAGTCAAAACAGATGTTACTATATTGTTATTGTCAAATAGAAGCATATCGACACCAGAAAGCGATTCGCCAGAGAGATCTCCAGTGCGTGTCAGTTGTAATTGGTACTCGGAAGTTTCAGGAATGGTTTCATTGTCAAGATTGTTACAAGAGGAGGTGATTGCAGTTGTAGACAACAATAAAGAGAGACTTAAAAGTAAGCCTCCATTGATGAAGTTCTTTTTCATATCGGAAAAGAAGGGGATTAAGAATTAATAAATGTGTTAAGTTTTAATACAAGGACGCAAAGATAAGAGTTTACAGAAGATATAAAACTGTCATCGTGGTAAAAAACCATGTAATGATGCTATACATTGCATCTTATTTAAGAAAACATTTCATTTAAGAAGCATGTTAAAGAAGTATAGACTGTAAGTAAACATATATGAACTATCAATCAACTATCAACATTGGTGACAAGAGTTATCGCACACTACGTGACATCTTACCTGAAAGCGGTGAGTTGAAACTTCTGATTGTAGGCCGCACACCTAGTCTAGGGAGTATAGAGAAAGGACATTATTTCCAAGGCACACGGGGTAAATCACTCTGGAAACGCCTCAACGACTATGGAGTGCTAAAAGTGCCTCAAGGCGCATTTGCCGACGATTATCTGTTGGACAATGATTATGGCATCATACATCTTTCACAGATTCCGCGCGAATATCTTCAACTGGACACTCACCAATACCACAAGGGCTATAATCGTCTGATGGCTATAGTGAGGATATACAGGCCAAAGCTTCTGCTTTTTTCTTATAAGAATGCACTGGATGGAGTGCTGGCAGCAATTCATGTCAAGGATACACAGACGAAGTATGGTTTCAATCCCCAATATGAGGATCTATTTGATGGAGTGCCACTGTTCGTTTTTCCTATGCCTGGAACACCTTGCACCAAAGCGGAAGCACAAGTATGTATGGATAATCTGGTGAGCTTTATGAAAGGGCTAAGGTGATGCAAAAGACGATTTGGACTATCGGCCACTCCACGCATAGCATCGAGGAGTTTGTCA
Organism: uncultured Bacteroides sp.; assembly: GCA_947074295.1. Classification (GTDB taxonomy): domain Bacteria; phylum Bacteroidota; class Bacteroidia; order Bacteroidales; family Bacteroidaceae; genus Bacteroides. Next base: position 37,820 of record CAMTPC010000007.1, read on the forward strand.
GACTACTACAACAGTATCATATCGAGCAGATTGCTGATGTGCGCAAGCTGCCTGGGTCCAACCGCTTCCCGCAGTTTAATAGCGAGGAGTTGGCCCGATCGTTGCGCACGCAGGGAATAGGTTACTCGTATTTTAAGTTGTTGGGCGGTTTGCGCCCCAGTAAGAAGGATTCGAAGAATACTGCATGGCGCAACAAATCTTTCCGCAACTATGCCGACTATATGGAGACAAATTCTTTTAAGGAGGGAATAGAGCTGCTTGAAAGGTATGCTCTATTTCGACCTACTGCAATCCTATGTGCGGAGGTGCTGTGGTGGCGCTGTCATCGCTCCATGATAGCCGATTACATGAAGTCCAGGGGATGGCAGGTGATACATATCCAGAATCTTACTTCCTCAAAAGAACATCCTTATACGGCGGTAGCGAATATCGTGGATGGCGAGTTGTGCTATTGTGGGAAGGAGAAAACACAATAATCACTGATCATGAAAGGTTCATACACAATGGCTTTAGTGGCTTGCCTTTCTTATCTTAGGCAGTTGCATCCCATGACTGCGATAATTCGTCTTCTTACTTCAACACATCCACAGGCCAGTGGTAACTACCGGGTTTTAGGGTGAGATACAAACCCGGTTGAGCAAGTGGCTGCAAACGTATAATACCGGGTGCCAATTGCCCTATCACTTCGAACTCATGCCATCCGAGGGTTTCTATGACCTCATAGGCTGTGGCCCCTCCTTCGATAGCGAGTTCTTTGACATCTTGCAAATAGATGATATGCGAACACACTTCAGCCATGATATGTTTCAAGCGCTGCGCATAAGCGGGGTCTTTAGACACAGGTTGATTGATGGTAACTACCAACCGATGCTGCTGTTCGTAAAGATGATTCAAAGCATTGAACCAATCGTGTGGCGACTGGTTGCCATGAAAGACTTCCGTGGGCATAGGTGCTACGGGCACATGCCAGGATTGCAACTCTTCTAAGAGGGCATTGTGATGAATGGTGCTACCACAAATCAGCAATAATCTATCTGCAGTAAGTCTTTGCGGCTCTTTCGAGCGATTATCCACTCCTAACTTATGCGTCAAGAAAGCTTTAAAGAAGCTGCTCCCACCAGCAGGAAGCCAGTGGGAAGGCAACTGTTTAGAATAATCCGCAAGTTCCACCTCAGCAGAAACATTACCTACAGTTATGGGATGGGCGGTAATGGGAAGCGGTCCTTGCGGATCTATAAGTGTACCACCACCAAGCAACTCCAGCACATCATTACTTCGAGCGGGGAACTCCGGATCATGATAAAACGGAGTCTGGATGATGGGTTGTTGGTTTACGTAATAAATGCCTCCAATGATTTGCCTACCCAATGAGGGATTGGCAGGGAGCAACAAAGCACCTTGTTTGTCCGTAGCTTCCAGCAGCGCTTCCAGCTCGGCAAGCACGTGTCCACGCAGCACAGAGTCGGTTTTCTTGAACAGTGTGTCAATACCTAACGCTGTCAATTTTTTACCCAGCGCAAGCGATTGTGAGATGGCTTCTTCTTTGGGCAAAGAGCGTGTATTAGTGATGCATACTAATAAGTCACACGCAGGCAAATGATCCTCCAATTGACGCGTCAAGACCACTTTCAAACCATAGTCATAGCCTATCCCGGCTATCTCGGCTGCTCCTGTTATATCATCGGCAATAACGGCTATCACTATTTCTGCATTTTACGATTTTCGGCCATCTTAGCGGCATAGTCGACTGATAGCAACAGGGCTTCGGGGCTAGCAATGCCTTTACCTGCTACATCGAATGCTGTGCCGTGGTCCACTGACACACGGATGATGGGTAAGCCCAAAGTGATGTTGACACCTTTCACGCTCTTCATCTTCTTGGTTTCGGGATCCCAGTTAAAACCTACCACTTTAAAGGGGATATGGCCTTGATCGTGATACATCGCCACACAGCCATCAAAAAAGCCACCTTTGGCTTTGGCAAAGAGAGTATCGGGAGGCACTGGACCTTCTACCAAATGACCTTTGGCTTTCAGTTCCTCTACTGCAGGTACAATCTCTTGTGCCTCTTCGTAGCCAAACAGTCCATTATCACTAGAATGCGGATTGAGGCCTGCAATACCAATCTTCGGGTTTTCGATACCAAACTGGCGGCAAGCATCTTCGAGCAGAAGGGCAACTGTCATGATACGTTCTTTCTTCACCATGTCACACGCTTGGCGCAAAGGTACGTGAGTAGATACGTGGATCACACGCAGAAACTCATCGGCCAATAGCATGGCATATTTCTTCGTATCGGTGTAGTGTGCATAGATCTCTGTATGACCCGAGAAATGATGTCCTGCCAAATTCAGTGATTCTTTGTTGAGCGGTGCCGTCACCGTGCCATCCACTTCGTTGGCCATAGCCAGTTCGATGGCTTTGATCACAGACTGGAAAGCAGCGTTGCCACATTGTGCCGACACTTTACCGAACTCATGTTGGTCAATGTCAATCAGTTTCAGGTCGATCACATCCATCGTGCCTTTCTCGAACTTCGCTTCGCTCACGTTCTCGATAGCGTTTACCGCTAAGGGCAGATTGAGCAGTTGGATGGCTTTCTCCATCACTGCTGCATCACCTGTCACCACTGGGCGACATTGTGTATAGACCACATCATTGCAGAATGCCTCGGCCACAATCTCGGGCCCGATGCCAGCAGGATCACCCATGGTGATCGCTAATATAGGTAGTTTCATGCGTACTTCGTTGTTTAAAAGAGTTGTTGATAAATAGCTTTCGCGTCTTCAAATGTCAGTTCGCGTGGATTGTTGACCAATAGACGTGTCACTTTCATAGCCGATGCCGCTAGTTCGTCCACTTTATCGGGCGTGATGCCCAGTTCAGAAAGCTTGGTCGGGATGCCACAAGCTTTTGACAGATTCTCCATATAGGCGATACCAGCTTCGGCTGTCGCTTTTTCGCTACCTTGATCGGCAATGCCGAAAGCACGTGCGATATTGGCAAACTTGCCTATATTGGTTTCTAAGTTATAGGCCATGACTGGAGGCAATAAGATCGCATTGGACAGACCGTGCGAGATATGGTACTCGCCACCTAGTGGATAGGACAAAGCATGTACCGCTGCCGTGTTGACAGGGCCCAGGCAAAGACCACCATAATAGCTACCCAGACAAAGTGCTTCACGTGCTTCGAGATCATTACCATCTTTCACAGCTTTCTCTAGGTTTGCAGCTATCAGGCGGATACCCTCTAGAGCATAACAATCGATCACCTCGTGGGCAAACTTATTGGTATAAGCTTCGATACAATGCGATAACGCATCCATACCTGTTTCGGCAGTAATCTTAGCGGGTACTGTGCAGGTCAGTTTTGGATCGATATAAACCACATCGGCTACTAAAAAGGGCGATACAATACCTTTTTTCAGGTGCTCGTCTTCATCAAGCAAGATGGAATTGGGTGAGACTTCACTACCAGTTCCCGCTGTAGTGGGCAGACAAGCCAACCACACGCCTTTCTGTTTAATGAAACCGATACCAAACACTTCGGAAGCCTTCTGCTCGCTATAGACCAAGGCGGCAAGCAGTTTGGCCACATCGAGCACACTACCACCACCGATACCTACCACGCTATCGATATGCAACGCACGAGCCTCTTCCAAGATAGCGTTGAACTCATTGAGTGTAGGCTCGCCCAATATCTTATCGTAAATAGAGACTGTAACACCTGCCGTCTCGAGTTTCTCGATGATAGGCTGTATCAATGGCAAGATGGGAGGGGCTGTAAGCAACATCAGTTTGCGGTGTGACAATGCCAGGTAATCAGTTGCAAATTGGTCGATACAACCCGAACCGAATTCGATTTTCGAAGGTTGCAGCAGTTTGATATTTTTCATCTTTTCAGTGTATAATTGTTTTCATTTTAGTCGGCTTCATAGGCAGATGCAGCACTTTGTACAGCACCACCATCTAGGACAGCCTTCTTATTTAATTTTTCTTCTTTCTTCATTCTGAGATAGCCATGAATGGTCAACTCTTCGGGTGCATTCTCCTCGAAGTAGAACAGACTGGCAATGTAGCCCACTACCAATAGCACGATGTGGCTATACACGCCCAACATCAGCTTGTGGTGAGTGTAGTTCAATGCACCCAAGTCGAGCAGGATACGTTTGTTGGCACCCACACCGATAGGGGTGGATGTCAGCATGGCATAGGCTGTGAACGCCATAGCTGCCGCAATGCCCCAGTAGAGGCCTTTTTTGTTGGCCCGTTTCGAGAAGAGTCCTAATAATAGGATACCTACGATACCAGCCGAGAAGATGGCATAGAGTTGGAACACTACGCCCAACACTCCTTCGCCCTCCCAGATAGCATAGAGCATGGATACTCCGATAGCAGCGATACCTGCGATGAAGACGATATAACGCCCCACCTTGAGTTGACGCTTGTCTTCGGCTTTGGGACGGAGTTTCAAATAGTAATCTTGCACACCGATAGCTGCCAGACAGTTGATGTCTGAGTCGAGACTTGAGATGGCACCTGCTGCCAACGCGGCTATTATCAGCCCCTTGATACCAACAGGTAATTGGGTGGAGATAAAGTAAGGAAATACTTCATCGGCCTTCAACCCTTCGGGCAAGCCGTGTGCGATATCCGAGCGATAGAACACAATCAGGGCAATACCAATTACCATGAAGAGGGTCCAGATGGGCAAGCTGGTGAATACACCAATATAGGCGGCTTTCTTGGCTGCCTTGTCGCTCTTGGCAGTAATATAGCGTTGCACGATGGTCTGGTCTGTACCATATTTCTGAATGGCATAGAAGATACCGTTGAACGCCAATACCCAGAAAGTGGCATCCACAAAATCCCACGAATAATTAGCAGACTTGACATGCGTCACGATCTCGGCACCTACATTCTGAATACCATTTTCGGGGCGGAACAAGAGAATGGAAATACAAATGGCACCTCCTAGTATCAGCATGAAACCCTGAATCACATCCATCCAGATCACCGCTTCGATACCTCCCATCAGAGTGAGTGCGGTGACAGCTATACCGAGCACAACGATAATCAGGATGATGTCCATATTCATGAAGCGGCTCATGGCCAGACTCACTAGGAATAACACTGTACCCATCTTGGAAAAGTGTCCCAACACGAAAGCAGACGATCCATAGAAACGGGCAAAACGACCGAAACGCCGCTCAAAATACTCGTAGACACTGAGCTTGATTACACGACGGAATAGCGGAACGATAAAGCCAATCATGCAAACTAGAACGATGGGAACCATCATGCCTTGTACCAATAGTATCCAGTCTCCAGCAAATCCCGATCCGGGATAGGCCAAAAAAGTGACACTACTAATGAGTGTGGCGAATATCGACATACCGATGGCCCATGAAGGGATGTTTCGGCCTCCGGCAAAATATTGCTCGGTGCCCTTCTGGCGGTGTGCGAAGTAGTAGCCTATGCCAATGGCAAATAATATAGAGGCGATGACAATGCTAAAGTCAATCCAATGTAATCCGGTGTTTTCCATGCTTCAGTTCTGAGTAGTTAATAGGTTATGTCAATTGTGCGATACGCTCGCGAATTAGTTCTTTCTGTCCTGCTGATAGTGACGTGAGTGGCGGTAGCATCTGAGCCGTACAGACATTTTTCAATTCCAACATATACTTCAATGCCGCCAACGAATCGCCCAAAGTGAAACCTTTTTGGTAAACCTGGCAGATGGTGTTGGTTTGTTGCTGTATCTCGAGTGCCTTCTCATGAAGTCCAGCTGTGGCCATCGCGTATAGTTTGTTGTAAAGATCAGGGATATAATTGCCCCCACTAGGCACAATACCTACGGCACCTCGCTCTAAGGCAATAGCCGAGTTGGCTGCACAGCCACAGAAATAAACGAAGTCTTCGCGCTCGGCAGCAAAGTCCATAATCTGCTTCATGCGTTCGTCATTGTTCTCCGAGTCCTTGATACCAACTATGTTGGGATGATAGGCCAAACGTTTCACTATATCAACAGGTATTGACATGTGTGTTGTCAACGTGATATTGTAGAGCATAAAAGGTACCGGACAAGCATCTGCCATATCTGTATAATAGCGATACATCTGCTCGTCGGTCAGAGCATAGTAGGATGGCAATGTAGCTACCAACACATCTGCTCCAGCAGCTATATAAGGCGCCATCGACTTGTATTGATCAGCTACCACAGTGCCGGTGAGCGCCACATAGATAGTGACTTTGCCTTTGGCTACTTTGGCCACCGTTTCAATCAGTTCGATAGCATCAACTGAACTAACCGATTGTCCTTCGCCTGTAGTACCCATCAGCAAAGGGTGAATGCCATTGTCTACAAACGACTGTGCAATGCGTGCCACTGCCTCTTTATCAAGTTTCATATCTTCGGTCACCGGAGTCACCATGGGCACTACTACGCCTCTGTACAATTGTTTTATATTCATTTCAGTATATTGTTTCATTTCTAATCTATTTCGTAAACTCTATTATAAGATTGTTTTTGAGTGAATTTGTACCCATCGAGAAGAGAAAAAATAAGGAATCGGGAAATAACTTACTGCTACTATTGTGCAAGCTTTAATAGAAATTAGTAGAAAGTAGATGCGAAATATTAGCATTTATCACTACATTTGTTTAAAACAAGAAAATAATAAAAACACCACTATATGAAATTTATCTCATGGAACGTTAACGGTCTACGTGCCGTACACAGCAAGGGCTTTGCCGACATCTTCAATCAACTAGACGCCGATTTCTTCTGCTTGCAAGAAACTAAGATGCAGGCTGGACAACTAGACTTGGAGTTCGAGGGATATCACTCGTTCTGGAACTACGCCGAGAAGAAGGGGTATTCGGGTACAGCCATTTTCAGCCGCCACAAGCCGGTAGCAGTGACTTATGGACTGGGAATTGAGGAGCATGATCAAGAAGGACGCGTCATCACTCTCGAGATGGACAACTACTATCTGGTAACGGTATACGTGCCCAACTCGCAAGACGGTCTACGCCGCCTGGACTATCGCATGAAGTGGGAAGACGATTTCAAGGAATATTTATGCTGCTTAGATGCAAATAAGCCCGTAGTGATTTGCGGTGACTTGAACGTGGCACACAAGGAGATTGATCTAAAAAACCCGAAGACCAACCGTATGAATGCGGGCTTCACCGATGACGAACGTGCCAAGATGCAAGCCTTACTGGATGCTGGCTTCACAGATACCTTCCGCTACTTCTACCCCGACACAGAACTGGCCTATTCGTGGTGGTCGTATCGCTTCAAGGCTCGCGAGAAGAACACAGGGTGGCGCATCGACTACTTCCTTTCATCCAATAGACTTGACGACAAACTTGTTAGTGCCAAGATTCATAGTGAGGTGATGGGATCGGATCATTGCCCCGTAGAGGTAATCATTGATTTACAAGACTAAAAACTGCCCTTTTTTATTCAGTTATAGACTTCTAAAATACCTATTTTATAGCCAGCCCTTGCCACCGTGGTGGCAAGGGCTGGTCTGTTTTATGGCAAGCCTTGGCTAATATAATGAGCATTAATGCCTATCAAATCAGGTCTTAATAGCATGCCAAATGAGAATCTCCACATGCCTCCACACAATCAAGCCAACTATGCGAATAGAATCCCTAAAACGATAATATTGATTAGCAAACTTACTGAATATTAAAAGAAAACTGTATATTTGGCACCATTGTCCCTGATAATTCACGATGGACTGATTATATCTAAAAACTACGAAATTACAACTTATAAAACTTATGGATAGAAGAAAATTCTTAAAAGCCGGTGGAATGGCATTCATTGGTTCGATGCTGAGCGGAAATGCTTTCGCCTCATTGGCTGGTGGTGCTTCGAGCAAATCGGGTGATCCCAACGGTGTTCAAGCCGCTATGAATCATTTTGGTGTGAGCGAGAGCGACCTACGCAAAGTAATGACCGCAGCACTAGAGAAAGGCGGTGACTATGCTGACCTATTCTTTGAACACACCTTTTCCAACTCATTGAGCCTGCAAGATGGCGCTGTAAATAGCAACAGATCGAATATCGATTTCGGGGTAGGCATCCGTGTGTTGAAAGGCGATCAAACGGGCTATGCCTATGTGGAAAATGTAACACTAGACGACATGCTCAACGCAGCACGAACTGCAGCACGTATCGCTTCGGATAGCAATGCCTCGCGCGTGGCTAGATTACAAGAGGCACCTGTCGCGAAAAACGTATATCCCGTAACCGCATCATGGGAAGAGGTGAGCATCAAGAACAAGATTCCTTATCTGCAAAAACTCAACGACAAGATATTCGCACTGGATCCTCGTGTAGTGAAGGTTAGTGCCAGCCAGAGTGACGAAACTTCGCATATCCTTTTCTGCAACAGCGAAGGGGTGATGTACTACGATTATCGTCCTATGGGTACGCTGGGTGTTGTATGCATCATGGAAGAGAACGGAAAGAAGGAAAGCAGCCGCTCGGCACGTGCCTATCGCAAAGGATTCGACTTCCTGAATGACGACCTGATAGACGTGATGGCACGCGAAGTGATCGGAAAGACTGCCATCCTGTTTGGTGCTATCACGCCCAAAGGTGGTGAGATGCCTGTGGTGATGGGTGCAGGTGGTTCGGGTATCTTGCTACACGAAGCCATCGGTCATGCTTTCGAAGCGGATTTCAACCGCAAGAATACTTCGATCTTCTCGGATCAACTCAACAAAAAGATCTGCAACGAAAACATTTCAGTGATTGATGATGGTACTATCCCTTTCAACCGTGGTTCGGTGAACTTCGATGATGAAGGTGTAGCAGGACAAAAGACCTATCTGGTAAAGGATGGCGTTTTGACCAGCTATATGCACGATCGTATCAGCGCGCAACACTATGGTGTAGCCCCAACGGGAAATGGCCGTCGAGAATCGTTCCGCAAGATGCCATTGCCACGTATGCGCGCCACTTATATGGACCCAGGCGATATGACAGAGGCAGACATCATCTCGACAGTAAAGAAAGGGGTATTTGTGGATCAGTTCCTCAACGGACAGGTGCAGATCGGTGCAGGCGACTTTACCTTCTTCGTAAAATCGGGCTACCTGATAGAAGACGGCAAACTAACACAGCCTATCAAGGATATCAATATCATCGGTAATGGTCCGCAAGCCTTGGCCGACATCGCCATGGTGGGCAACAACGACAAGATTGATAACGGCACATGGACGTGTGGCAAGTCGGGACAATCGTGCCCGGTGACCTGCGGTATGCCATCGGCCTTGGTGAGCAAACTAACAGTAGGTGGCGAAAGCTAATAACCTTTTTAATTGGAACTAACTATGATTTCAGAAGAGAATAAGAGATTGGCACAATGGGCAATGGACTATGCCCTAAAAAATGGTTGTCAGCAAGCCAAAGTGAGTATAAATACGGGCATCAGCAACTCGTTCAGTCTGCGCGACGGCAAGATGGACCAGCTCCAACAAACATCAGGAAACACTATGCGAATCGTGTTGTTTGTGGATGGACGAAACGGCATCTACGAGACCAATAGACTGAATAAAAAAGAGCTGGAAACTTTCATTAAGAATGGTATCGAAGCTACGCGCTATATAGCAAAGGATGAGGCACGTGTCTTGCCCGATGCATCGAGATATTACAAAGGGGGCAAACCCGACCTGAAACAGTATGATGAGAGCTTTAAGAAGATAGATCCGGATACAAAAGTAGCGATAGCGCAAGCTGTATCCGAGGAGATCATGGGCAAAGATCCACGCATCATCTCGGTTACTTCGGGATATAGAGACGGTGGATACTATTCATACACCGTCACTAGTAATGGTTTCGAGAGTAGCAATCAGCGAAGCAGCTACTCACTCAACGCGGGTGTATCCATAAGAGGAGAAGGCGAAGCGCGTCCATCATCGGGATGGGGCGAATCTGCTATGTTCTATAATGAACTTCCCAAAAAGGATATTGGCAAGACAGCATTGGAACGCGTGCTAGCCAAGATTGGACAGAAGAAAATACAGTCGGGCAAATATACCATGATAGTGGAGCCGCGCAACACAGGTCAATTATTGGGTCCATTGTTGAGTGCCATACAAGGAGCAGCCATACAGCAAAAGAATTCATTCTTAATGGATAAGCTAGGCGAACAAGTGGTGTCGAGCAAAATGACGCTGATAGACTCGCCACACATAATAGGTGCAAATGGCGCACGTTATTATGACGGTGAAGGAGTGGCCACCATCGAACAACCCATCTTTGATGCAGGGGTGTTAAAGACGTATTATATCAACACCTATAACGCCAATAAGATGCAATGCACGCCCACTATCTCAAGCCCATCACTGCCCATCCTTTCTATGGGTGATAAGGATGTGGATGGATTGATAAAGGCATCGCACAACGCTATCCTTGTGACAGGCTTTAATGGTGGCAACTGCAACAGCACTACGGGCAACTTCTCGTACGGGGTGGAAGGTTTCCTGATAGAGAACGGACAATTGACTCAACCTATCTCCGAAATGAACATTACGGGCAATATGCTCACACTATGGTCTTCGCTAGTAGAGACGGGCAATGACCCCAATCTTTCATCGAGCATGCGCATTCCTACGCTAGTGTTCGAAGGAGTGGACTTTAGCGGAATTTAATATCTAACTTATTAATAGAAAAGATAGCTAATGCGGTAAGCTATCAAACTGATTCAAATAAAAAGAGGCTGTCTAACTTCGCAAAGTTAGGCAGCCTCTTTTTTAGGTCCTCCCAGAAAGGCTATTTCTTATTAATGATAGCGCGGCTCACTTCAAAACGGTCAATCATAACACCTTCAGAAGGCAACCATATTTTCAGTTTATGATTCTTGCCACGAAGTGCTTTTACTGAGATACTAGTGCGCACCGAGTTGATCAGCTTGTTTTTGATAGCAATCTCGTTGGTATCTTGTAAATCCATACCCACAATAATGATAGGCTCATCAGGTGCCTTATCTTTATCGATGCTATAATATACAGTTACGTTGTAAGTACCTCCAGGAAGCTTGCTCTTGATATCGTATTCTGCATAAGGCGCTAGGGATTTCTTATTAGCCGATTCACCTTTACGGTTGTAAGATGAACTTTTACCATGGATATAATCTTTGCTTTTAACAGTAGTTTTTTCCAAGAAACGTGAGCTATTATATTGCGTAGCATCAATAGATACGCGCATGCTAGACATTTCGTGTTGATCGTCGCTTTGAGCAAAAAGAGTTACAGATGTAAGAGAGAATAAGAAAGAAAATAGAAAGATTAATTTCTTCATACTGAATAGGGGTTTTAGTTTTTGTTTTTAAAGTGCGCAAAGATAGAGATTTACACTTTTATTCTAAAACACCGTTAACAGTCAAAAACAAATAAGAAAGAGAGTAATAAAAGTTTTCACAATTATTATAAAGATGTCGAGCCAGTGGCTTCTTTATCCTGCTCTTGGAGTTCTTTCAATTCTTTATTAAGGAACACAGAAAGGATTGTTCGTATTACAACGACTCCTGCCAATATAATCAACTCTTGAAAGGTAGGTTCGAGGACCGTTTTCAAAATATCCGAAGCAATCAAGAACTCAAGCCCCAACAACAAATAGGTCCCGAACACCGAACGAAGGCGTCGGATATTGTTCGCCGAATACTTGCCTGAAAAGCGTTTGCATTCGTTGATAAGAAACAATACCATAGCAATCAGTGCTCCGTAGGTGACTATCAGCAGGCTGATAACACTCATGATAATGGCTAGCAAGTCTAAGAAATGGATAAGCATAAGTTAGTTCGTTTTCATTATAACAGCCAAAAAGAACAAATGTTTAGAAGAATATATAGGATGCATGATATAATAAAACATGTGAAATTTGCGTTATCAAAACACTATGGATCACTTAAGAACTTTTATAGACAAAAGAGGCAAACTTACGCTGCTAGAGATGGGAGCCGAAGTACCTTTCACAGTAGCACGTATCTATTGGATATATGATGTACCGTCAGGAGAAGAAAGAGGCAAGCACGCCAATCGTATATCCTACCAATACCTGGTAGCTGTCAATGGAACCATCGATATTCGCTTGGAAGATATCAACGGTATACGTGAGATAAAACTAGATTCAAAAAGTGAAGGGATCCTCGTACCGCCGGGAACGTGGAACGAACTACGCAACTTCTCAGAAGATGCTGTATTGATGGTATTGGCATCGCATCTTTATGATCCTGAAACCTATCTCAATACACACGAAGAGTTCATCGCCTATATCCATAACAAATAGAAAATGAGTAGCGGCAAAATGATAACTGTGGCTCGCTACACAGCAGAGCTTAAAGAGGTTTGGGATAAATTCGTGCAAGCCTCCCGCAATGGCACTTTCTTGTTGGAGCGCGACTATATGGATTATCATGACGACCGTTTTGACGACCATTCCCTATTGTTCTATACCGATCATCACCTGATAGCTGTTCTTCCCGCACACATTGACGGAAGCATCTTTTGCAGTCACAACGGATTGACTTATGGAGGCTTCGTGCTTCATCGACAGACCACTGCCCAACTGACTTTAGAGCTTTTCGAGACACTGCTCGCCTACCTGCGCGAGGAGTTGAAAACAATGACGACACTCATTTATCGTCCCATTCCACATATCTATCATCACTATCCTGCCGAAGAAGACTTATATGCCCTCTATCGATATGGCGCACAGCTTTCAGCCCGGAAGATTGCCTCAGTAGTGAAGCAGTCGACCCCAATTGCTTTTAGCGCCCTACGCCGCCGCAAGCTAAAACTGGCTCTTAATCTGCATTACCTGGTCCATACCAACAATGGATGGGCTGAGTATTGGACTATGCTAGAAGAGACCTTGCGCGAGCGCCACAATGCTGCGCCCGTACATACACTCGAAGAAATACTACTATTGCAACAACGCTTCCCCGACAACATCCGCCTGTTCACCGTAACATCAGCCGACGGGGCTATGATCGGTGGCACAGTAGTTTATAGCACACCTACAGTGGCTCATATCCAATATATCGCCTCGTCCAATGAGGGACGCAACAAGGGCGCACTCGACTTCCTTTTTGACTATTTGATTCACGTTCGCTACCGCAACAAAGCCTATTTCGACTTGGGGACATCGGTCGAACAAGGAGGATTGTATATGAACGAAGGGTTAGTATTCCAGAAAGAAGGGTTTGGCGGACGTGCCATTGTTTATGATACATATCAAATAGACTTAAAACACAAATCATGATACCCTATTTTAGTTTACAAAAGATCACAGAATCTTTTGAACCCCAATTATCCGAAGCCATTAACGACATCACTGCATCGGGCTGGTACCTTCAAGGTAAGGCCAACGCAAACTTTGAAAAAGAGTTCGCTGACTATTGTGGCACCACGCACTGTGTAGGCACAGGCAATGGTATGGATGCCATTACCCTAATTCTGCTGGCATGGCAAGCCATGGGTAAGACACAGCGAGGCGATGAAGTGATCGTACCCGCCAATACCTGTATAGCCACCATTATCGGCATATTGCGCGCTGGCATGCAGCCAGTGCTTTGCGAGCCCGAAGCTTACTCGTGTAATATCAATCCACACAAGATCGTGACACTCATCACTACAAACACCAAAGTCATACTGCCCGTGCATCTGTATGGACATAGTGCAGACATGGACCCAATCCTGGCTATCGCCATGCAACATGGGCTACTCGTGCTCGAAGATTGCGCACAAGCTCATGGAGCTTTCTACAAAGGGAAACGTGTAGGTAGCTTGGGACATGCAGCTGCATTCAGCTTCTATCCATCCAAGAATCTGGGTGCACTAGGAGATGGTGGGGCCGTAACGACCAGCGATGTGGATACCGCAACTTACGTCCGTGCATTGGGCAACTATGGATCGTCCGCCAAATATGTGCACGACTTCAAGGGTATCAATAGCCGTCTTGACGAACTACAAGCCGCCATTCTGTCGGTAAAGCTGAAGCGATTGGACGCGGACAATGAGCGACGTCGCGAAGTGGCTCGCCGCTATCGTAAAGGGATGCACAATCCACTAGTAAGATTATTGCCTGTTAGTGAACCAATGGAGAATGTCTATCACATTTTCCCAATATTCTGTAGTGATCGAGAACGTCTGCAAGCTTATCTGATGGAAAAAGGCATCCAGACCTTGATCCACTATCCCATTGCCCCGCACAAGCAACAAGCCCTTAGCGAATATGCTGCCTTGTCACTACCCATCACCGAACAGATTCATCGCGAGGAGTTAAGTCTACCGATGTCACCACTGCTCACAGACGAGGAGATAGAACATATCATCGAAAGTATTAATCACTTTGTTTAATCCTTATTTCCAGGCATCGAGATACATTTGCGCCACACGTATATAATCATGGTGCCGGCGCACATACTCGATGCTTTGTCGCGAAAGCTCAGGGATACGTTCTTTGTGCTGAGTCAAGTCGACCAGCTGTTGATAAAGTTGATTGGGATCAGGGGTGATATTAATGATCGGTCGAAGTTCTTTTTCTCCCAGTATTTCATAATTTTCGGGTTCGCCCCCCCCGCATACGATAACCCCTTTGGCCATAGCCAGTAGCGAATTCATCGAAGGCGTATAGGCATATAGTTGATCAAGCTGCACATCGGCAGTGCTCATCATTCGTTCGTATTCTATGAAAGGCACATCCACCGCTTTAGTGATGTAGCAGTCATTGGGATATTCTCGGGCTACCCGTTCCAATATTGGGAGCATGATATCCGTCCCCTTGATATGATGTCGTTGCGACTGTATGCCGATAAAGTAGTTGATTCGGTCGGGCACTTCACGCACGCGGCTCTCTATTCCCTCCCAATTGATAGGCAGTGGGATGAACGTCGTGTGATAAGGGAAATCTTCCTTATAAGCCACATAATATTCCCATAGACAAGCGATGACACCTCTGCTACCATACGCCATTTCCTTATTGGCACGTGCAGTGCCACCAAATAGGTTTTCTTTGATAATAGCCCTATTCTCGGGTGTCAATCTCAATTCATCTCCTGTCTTAAAGTCCGAATACTTATAAACCTCCCGATCTATACACGCCTTCACATAGTAGTGATCCGTGCCGAAGGCGCCTAGGAAAATCTTTCCATTATGGCGCGACAGATAGCGATACACATATATGCTCTTTTCTGGACGTAGATGCAAGAAACAAGGATTCACGAATTGCACCACATCATATCCCTTGAGCTGTGGCAAAATCTTTAACAAGCGGGCGATATATTTCACACCATCCCACTTACCATCCGAAGCACGGCTCAGGTCAATATCACGTGGATAGTTCTTCCACCCATTACCATTGGACACCACACAGACTTCGTGTCCCAGGTGTCGCAACCCCTCGGCCAACGTCCAATGTATATTACTGAATTCACCTAGTAATAATATCCTCATACGAAGAAGCTCACAGGATTAATGATACAACGCGCCAACGTGTATTTATTAGAATAGTGTCCATCGGGAAGAGGCAGCAAACGATTCTTCTTAAGTTGTTTGAAGTATTTCAGTCCATCACCTATAGGACAACGGTTGCGTCGCAACTGTAGCAAGAAATCTATTGTAAGGAAGCTCAAACGACGGATCAAAGCTTTATGCTGTAATTCGGATGATGAGTTCAGATGGGAAGCCAAGAAAGACTTCAAGTCCAATAGCAGACTCATAAAATCATCCATCCGTTTTTTACGATGCTCCCACTCCGTATTGTTCAATATCGACACTTCACTTTGCATATAACCATATACCAGTTTATCGGTAATGACTGTAGTTCCAGCCAAGAAATAGGCTTTTGCTACGAAAGCCTCATCCTCATGATATACCTCCTCGGCAAAGCACAGCTGATTGTGATCCAACCATTCACGCAAGAAGAGGTGCCTCCAGGCAGTACCCATAAAGTTGTGGTGCGCCATATATTCGGCTCCTGATACATAAACCTCTACACTACCTTCAGATTCAACATTGTCTATACCCACCACAGAAGTGATAGGTATATATCCAAAAGAAAGCATATCAGGCTGATACATACGAAGCAGATCGACACAATAGGATAAGGAGGATGGCAATAAAACATCATCGGCATCCAAGAAGAGAAGGTAGGTCCCATGAGCCTGCCGCATACCCTTGTTGCGTGCAGCTCCCAGGCCTTTTCCATCATCATCCACCACAATCACCTCATAGCTTCCTTCATTCAGACCTTGTCTTTTCAAAGAAGCTTCACATCTATGCAGGTCCACAGGATCGGCACTGCCATAAAAGGGTACTATGATGCTCAATAGCGGGTTCATTACAACAAAGGTAATGATATATTTTGAAATTCAGCTGATTGCACTTACTTTTGCTTTTTCTAACAGATTCTTCTATATCAATCTATCATGGCAGATCAGCAATCGACCTACCGGCAAATCTTCAAAGCTACTAGCATTTTTGGGGGCGTTCAGGTATTTCAGATCTTGATGAACATCATCAAGTCGAAAATCATTGCTCTGTTATTGGGCCCAGCAGGTATTGGTATGCTGGGGTTGCTCAACTCTACCATCGACATGCTGAAATCCATAAGCGGACTAGGGTTGGAGACAGGAGCAGTAAAGGAAGTATCAGAGGCCGTGGCACAAAACGATGAAACCGCATTGGCCAAAACCCTGAAAGTGCTAAGGCGTTGTGTTTGGTTTACCGGATTAGCAGGGCTACTCCTTACTCTTTGTTTTTCGCCACTCATCAGCCAGTGGACTTTCGGTAATAAGTCCTATACATGGATGTTCGCAGTACTTTCTATAGTAATCCTGCTCGATGCCATCAGCACGGGTCAGTCTGCCGCTCTGCAAGGTATGCGTCGTATCACTCATCTTGCCAAAGCAGGTATATTGGGGTCATTTTTTGCCCTGCTCGCATCATTGCCGCTCTTTTATTTCTTCCCCGATCAGAGCATTGTCTTATTCATCTTGATCTCCGCTGTCGTTGTCTTGATCTTCTCCACCCACTATGCACGCAAGATCAAAACTGTTGCTGTTCGTGTTTCTAAAGATGAGACGTTACACCAAGGATGGACCATGGCCAAGCTAGGACTAGCCATGACATTGAGTGGTGCTTTCTCTATCTTTGCCGCCTATCTCATCAAGACCTATATCACCTATCATAGCGGTATCGGCGAAGCTGGTCTTTACCAGTCAGCCTTTTCCATTGCCGAAGGCTATTTCGGGCTGATCTTCGCGGCGATGGCCACCGACTATTTTCCACGCCTAGCTGCCATCAACAAAGACTACAAACTGATCAATGAAGAGGTAAACAAGCAGACCGAAATAGGCATGCTTATCGCCCTTCCTTGCATCCTTTGCGCACTGTTTTTCATGCCTCTTATCGTGCGCTTACTCTACTCGCGCGAATTCTTGGGATCCATGGAATGTATGAAGTGGATATTACTGGGCAACATCTTCAAGATCTGCTCGTGGAGCATGTCGTATGTACTGATTGCTACCGGCAAGAGTATCATCTTCACATTATCCAATCTCTTGTCTGACATTCTATATGTAGCGCTTGTCTTCATCGGCTATCGCCTTTATGGACTCGATGGTATTGGTATAGCCTTCTTGCTCTACTATATACTGTTCTTCATCGCCATGTATATCATCACACGCCGTCTGTTTGACTTGTCCTATTTCAGTGGATTCTGGAAGATATTCATTGTGGCAGTTGTACTATCAGGCCTCTCTTTTTATCTACAAGGATTGGATAACTTATGGTTGAAATACTTATCAGCCATCATCATCATCACCTTTGGAGGATATTATGCGCTATCCCAACTGAACAAACGTATGGATCTGAAAGGATTTATCACACAAAAGATAAAGCGCAATAAAGACGATTAAACTATTCTAAGAACATAATCCCATGCTAAGAGCCTTCTTTCTTCTACTCGCCTATTGCTGTATCAGCTGCCTATCAGCTACCAAACCTCTGCACAACATCAGAGGAACGGTGATCGATAAGAACACACGCCAACCATTGGAGTTTGTCAATGTGTTGCTGATTGGGCAAGATAAGGGAAGCGTGACAGACTCATTGGGAAGATTTGACATAGACGAGGTATCTCCTGGCATCTACCGTCTGCAAGCATCAGCCATTGGGTATCGCACTTTCATTACTCCGGAATACATCGTATCGACTGGTAGCCTCAACATCGGCATAGAGCTGGAAGAGAGCACCGCCGAACTGCAAGAGGTTTCTGTCGTTGCTTCCTCTTTCCGACGCGACAAGGAAAGTCCAGTGGGACTGCGCATCATCGGCGTGCAAGAGATAGAGAAAAGCCCCGGTGCCAACCGCGACATATCGCGCATCGTGCAGTCTTATCCTGGAGTGGCCTTCTCACCAGCCGGCTATCGCAACGATCTTATCGTGCGGGGTGGCGCTCCATCCGAGAATCGTTTCTACCTGGATGGCGTGGAGATTCCCAACATCAACCACTTCAGCACACAGGGTGCATCGGGTGGACCAGTAGGTATCATCAATGCCGACCTCATTCGCGAAGTCAAGTTTTATACGGGTGCCTTTCCTGCCAACCGAGGCAATGCACTCAGTTCGGTGCTCGATTTCCGCCTACGCGATGGCAATATGGAGCGCAACACCCTGAAAGCCACCTTGGGTGCTTCGGAAGTGTCGTTGGCATCGAGCGGACACCTCAGCAACAAAACCTCCTATCTAGTATCCGTCCGCCAATCCTACCTGCAATTTCTATTCGATATGCTGGGATTACCTTTCTTGCCCACGTTTACCGATGCCCAATTCAAGATCAAGACCCGTTTCAACGAAAACAACGAACTCACTGTATTAGGACTGGGTGGTATCGACAATATGCGCCTCAACACCCGTTTGACGGGCGAAAAGGCCGAGTACATATTGAGCTATCTACCCAAGATACAGCAAGAGACCTTCACCCTGGGGGCAGTGTACCGCCACTATGCGGGCGCACATGTACAGACCGCGGTAGTCAGCTTCAACTATCTGAACAACCGCAACACCAAATACCTGAACAACGATGAATCTTCACCCGAAAACCTACGCCTGAAGCTGCGCTCCATTGAGCAAGAGGCAAAGATACGACTAGAAAACAACTCTACCTTTGGAAGATGGACGGTCAATGTAGGGATCAATATGGAGTATGCCCGCTACACCAACAACACCTTGCAACGCATCTATGGGTTAAACGAGCGCTACCGCTACGCCACCAAGCTAAACCTCTTCCGTTGGGGTGTGTTTGGCACTGCCACATATACTTCCGACAACGAGCGTTTTACGGCCGCGCTAGGTATGCGCTTGGATGCCAACAATTACTCCGACCGCATGAATCAGTTGGCTCAGCAGTTTTCTCCCCGCCTTTCTCTTTCGTATGGACTGACCTCGCAACTCTTTCTTAGTGGCAGCGCCGGACTCTACTACCAGCTGCCCCAATACACCGCCCTAGGATTCAAGAACGATGCAGGTATTTACCTCAATCAGTCATTGCGTTACACCCGTGTGGCACAAGGCAGTTTAGGACTGAGTTGGCGTGTGGGCACCACCATCGAGCTATCTGCCGAAGGATTTTACAAACAATACCACCACATGCCCTATTCCATAGCCGACAATATTCCCCTAGCCTGCAAGGGAGACGACTATGGTGTGATAGGCAACGAGCTCTTATTGTCCAGTGCCCAAGGTCGTTCGTATGGCGTAGAGATATTGGCTCGCTGGATCATCTCGCGCAAGCTCAACCTTAACTCCTCCTTCACCTTGTTTCGCAGCGAATACCGCAACAACAGCCAGTCGGAATATATCGCCTCGGCGTGGGACAATCGTTATATCTTCAACCTCAGCGGTGTATACAACCTGCCTCGCCAATGGAGCATCGGCGCTAAGTTCAGTTATATAGGCGGTGCGCCCTTCACGCCCTACGATATAGAGAAATCAGCCTTGGTGGATGCTTGGAACGCCACGGGTCAACCCTATTACGATTACTCGCTCTACAACACAGGCCGCTTACCTTCCTTCGGACAGATCGACTTGCGTGTAGATAAGGTCTACTACATCAAACGCTTCATGCTGGGTTTCTATATCGACTTGCAAAACGTGACCAAAAGCACTTTCCGCCAACCCGATATCCTGATGAGTACGGGAGAGGTAGAAAACCCAACCGCCCCCCAAGGCGAACAACGCTACAAGATGAAGTATATCGAACAGAAAAGTGGTACTGTATTGCCCACACTGGGGATTACGTTTGAGTTTTGAGACAGTGGTATCTTTCATTTCCATTCATCAAACACGAGTTGAGCAGCCAATAGTTTAAAACGATATAGATAGCAAATGAACCTATACACTAACGAATACTAGATACAATATGAATTGAGCTTCAATGCACATCTCAATCTAGTTACCATTCATCCATGGGTAGATGGCAATGGAAGAACCGCCCGACTGCTGATGAACTACTTTCAGTTTAATTACCACCTTTTCCCTACCAAAATATTCAAAGAAGACAGGGATGAATATATCCTTGTATTAAGACAATCTCAGGAAGATGAGACTAATCAGCCATTCTTAGACTTTATGGCAACGCAATTCAAAAAATCTTTGGCATTAGAAATAGAACGTTTCAAGACTTCGCAAAAGAAGCCTTTCACCTTTTTGTTCTGATTCGCTATCTCCCTTTACAACACACTCGACTTACTGCTACCTTCAAACCTCGGATCATTGCCTCGCTGTGTTTTGCGGCCAAAATCAAATGTATAGCGCAGTTTCAGATTGATGTATCTACTATCCCATGGCCGCGACAAGTATTCGTAGTTATTGATGTGTTCGCTGTCAAACCAGGATTTCACCCATCCTTTCTTTCTGTTGAGTGACTGCACAGCTACTTGGACGAAGAAGTTGTCCTTGGTGTATTGTGCCGACAATCCCAGTTTATCACTGAAGCTTGCCAGTTGAGAACCACCACGCATATAGGCCTTTCCGAAAGATTTATTGTAGTTGGCAGAGATAGAGAAGTGTGAGTTTATCATATAATTAGCACTGGGGTAGATACCAAAGTTGTTCAAAGACAAATGTATCAATCACGTATGTGACTCGTGTGCGTAAGAGAGCAATGCCTGAATGTTCAGTTTACCCTCCAGCAATGATAACGATGGCGTGAGAGTCCCTGAAAAGATATTATAATTACCACTATTCACCATATCCTTCACCATCAGCCCATCTATCGGATACCAATAGGGCACAATGTCATCAATAATCTGCTCCCACAACACAGTGGCGTTCAGCGAAAATTTATTGACTGGCATCCAGCTATAGGTCAACACCGAGTAAAGGTAGCGTTGGGTCTTTAAATCGG
>CAMTPC010000008.1 GCA_947074295.1 uncultured Bacteroides sp.
CTACAAATATCAATTGTTTCTTTCTTTTCTGTCATCATAGTGCCGTTGTATATATAGTGTTTTAAAGTCGCTTTGTTGATTTCAATGTGACCACAATTAGCAAGATATTTATATTCCTCAAACCTTTTGTTGTAAATGTCTATCTGCTCATTTAAGATTCTATTGTTGTTATTCTCTATAAGAGTAAACAAATTGCCCTCTTTAGCCTTGCAGTTATCCCAGTGTGTAGGGTAAACTTTGCATTTAGTTGATAGCTTGATTTGCTCACTACTGATTCTAACTACAAAATAGACTAATGTAGGTTTATTCCCTTTTGGATTTCTAAGATTAAAATGCTGTTTTATTTCGTTTATGAAATACTGTGATTCAAAACGGTTCTTTTTTTTGGTGCTTTTTTCTGGTGATTCAACTAAAAATGTAGTATCCTCATTTGATCCAAATTTTGCCATAATGCTCATTTATTTGGCTTATGGGCACGAAAAAAGGCACATAGTGTGAACTATATGCCTTCTTTTTGGTGATCCGCCTGGGGCTCGAACCCAGGACCCCAACATTAAAAGTGTTGTGCTCTACCTGCTGAGCTAGCGAATCAATCCTGTTTGCTAATCGACTTGTTTCCCGATTGCGAGTGCAAAGATAGGGAGGTTTTTTAAAATGGCAAATATTGGGCCCTTTTTTATTGTTTTATTCACAATATTTTGTGAATTAATTCATTTACCATCTTGTGATATAAATCTGACTTCCAGCACTTTACGCTTCTAGCAAAACAGCATCTTTACTCCTTAACGTCTTGATACATAAAACGTTTGATACTTTTTTTCGCAGTCTTCTCGAATTCCTCAAAATGGATCTTCACTTTTGCGATTTGACTATAATTGGGGAGCATCTGATTCAAGTCTCTCCTATTCTCCTCCATTCGACTTTCAATGTCAGTTTGCTTCAAACCATTAGCAAAAGCATCATCAAAATCAGGATAAATCAATGCCACTAGTTTATCGTTTTGCATTACGATAAGCGATTCTGCCACAAATGGCATATTATTGAGTTTGCTTTCAATTTCTTCTGGGTAAATGTTCTGCCCGCTCGAATTAAGGAGTAAGTTCTTGCAACGTCCACGAATAGTGATGAATCCATCGACATCCATTGTGGCCATATCTCCAGTATGCAGCCACCCTTCCGCATCGATAATCTGCTCAGTAGCTTCGGGGTTTTTATAATAACCCAACATCATATTTTCACCCTTACATAATAGTTCGCCTGCTTGATGATGCGGATCACTCGAATCGACACGAACTTCCATGCGCGTGGCCGCTTTCCCACATGATCCTTTTTTAATCTCATGCCAACGGCTGGAACAGATTACGGGACCACATTCAGTCATGCCATATACTATATTATAAGGAAAACCTATTTTGCGAAGGAAGGATTCAATTTCAGCATTAAAGGGAGCGCCTCCAATAATGATATCCTCAAAATTATTACCAAATATCTCCATTGCCGTTTTGCGGGCTGATGCTTTGATTTTATCATTTATAAAAGGTACTCTCAATAATAGTTTACCAATACGATTATCTATCCTAGGAAGAACATCTTTCTTAATGATTTTCTCTACAATCAATGGCACGCATGAAATCAGTTTCGGTTTTATCTCAGAGAAAGATTGTGCTATGATTTTAGGTGAAGGCATGCGAGTCAAGAAATAAAGATGTGCACCTGCCGAAAAACCATATAAGAAGTCATATACCATACCAAATACATGCCCTAGCGGAAGCATGGACACAATTGTATCTCCGGCTTGAATAGGTCGTTTCTCATAGCAATAATCTATATTAGACCAAATACTGCGTGCAGGAAGCATTACTCCCTTCGAATAGCCTGTAGTTCCTGATGTATAATTTATAATCACCAGATCATCTGGTGCAGATTTATGATAGTTAATATGTTCGGGACGGAAATTCTTAGGGTATCGCAGTCCATAGATTTCATTACGATGTTCCGTAGCATGCGATAGTTGATCACAACGCGAAAGTAGAATAGAGAAATCATTCAAACTGACAATTCCCAATAATAAAGGCATAGCCGACTCATCAAGATTTTCCCATACCTGATCACCCACAAAAAGAAGTTTTGCCTCTGAATGATTTACTATATGGTGAATGTTATCGGCCTTAAACTCATGCAGAATAGGAACAACCACCGCACCATAGGTCACAGCACTCAAAAATGCCACTGCCCAATGAGCACTATTGCGTCCACAAACCGCAATTTTGTCTCCTTTTTCTATTCCAGCATTTTCTAATACAATATGAAATTTAGCGATTTTACGTGCCACGTCCTTGTATTGTAAAGTAGTCCCTTTATAATCTGTCAATGCATTTAAGTCCCAGTTTTTGATGATACTTTGTTCAATATATCCGATAAAGCTTGATTGATGTTCCATTGATTTTTTGCACATTTATTTGAAATATGCGCAAAAATACAAATAGATTAACATACAGAATCTCGGCAGCGCAAAAATTAGGGTAAATTAACGGGGAAACCATCCTTGTATTTTCATAATCTGGTCGTCACAGAACATTGATCAGAACCTAGAATATCTGCATCTTCAAACCGAAGGATAGGCTTAAAAAGTCTCTTGGACGCAAATATTTATTGGTCACCGCACTGATCAAGTAGAAATCACAAGTGCTGAGTTCGTAAAAAGCCGATATTGATTTAGCGAAATATCGACGTTCAGGGCTGGTATAAAGCGTGAAACGTTGACCCAGATATACATGAATTCTAACTTTGCTACTAAAGCCATAATAACCCGATGGGTAGCGATCAGGTTGATGCACCCAAAATTGATTTCCAAAAACCGTATTAAAGTACATTCCGCAAGTTAAAGGCTCTACAAAGAAGTTATTCTTTAAACACAAGCTCCATGGAATGAAATTTTGCTTCAATGTAAAAGTAGGTTTAGCACGCTCAGATTGATATTTTGGTATGAAACCGGCAAAAATATCTGTCTCCCATTGATTGCGCCTACCATAATCCCAACCGATACCCGCCGACAATACCCCCATATTCCCTGCATATTGTATTTTTACAAATGTAGGTATTATCTTCTCCCAGTTCTTTCTATATCGATGTACACGTTTGTCATAACGATGCTCAAACACCACGCTATTTTCGGCTTTTACGGGGTGCACCCCAACAAGAAGGGACAATCCGAGGCAAATGATGGATCTTTTAATAATAAACAGCTTCATAGTCATATCCATCTTGATGTATAGTGAAAAGCAAAAAACAACGATCCCGCATACAGGTGCTTCCATAATAAATTATGCCATCATTATAAATGTCTGTTATCGTGACATTATGATCATGCGCTACCGTGCAAAACTGAACACCAGGATATTGGCGTACATAATACTGGAAGGCCTTCGACACGTTATTATTAAATACATCAGAAAAGGGTGCGGCGTGCATACAAAGAACTGTTTTATCAAATTCGCTTCCCCTATCCACAACTTCATTCTCCATAAAATTGAAGTTTGGAATAGGTTTTGAATAGTCATATTCCAGAGCATTAGTATTGAGGCAAACAAATTTCGTGCGTCCTGCTACAAAAGAAAAATCGCTTTCCCCATAAATAGCCAAAAACGTTTCTTCACCCGTACCCAGACAATCATGGTTACCCAATAGAGCCACATAAGGTACATTAAGTTTGTTCATGATATCTCTTTGCCACAAAAACTCTTTCGTTGCTCCGAAATCACTCATGTCACCACCATGAATCACAAAGTCGATATCCGTCCTATTGTTTATCGCATGAACAAAATCCAGTGTTTCATCATACCATCTTTGCGAATCCCCCATCACAGCAAATGTTATAGATTCGCTCTCCTTATAAAGCGATTCGATTATTGCGATATTCCGTGCATTACAGTCTCGTTCTCCCGTTATATGCACATCGTATGGATGATATTCAATTAAATCACAAGCTTGCAAAAAGAAGCAAGTAAGCAATATAGTAAGCTGTTTAATCTTCATTATTTTGTGTTTGATGTTTACAATAGGCCGCAAATATATTTAAATCTATTATTCCCTATTTGAGAAGCCCACATTATACGATAATTAGGACAGATATTAGGAAAAATCATCATTTTGATAAGGATAAATGCTTTTTCTTAAACAATAAATCCCATCAAATCATTTATATATAAACACGATAATAAATATGCATATTTATTAATAATAATTTGCGTTTATCTGTTATTTACTATATATTTGATTATAATAAAAAAATCTATCACCCATGAAAAATATTCTACTAAAAATATGGGATCTCTATTATGATGGTTTTAAGAATATGACACTCGGTCGAATTCTTTGGGTCATCATACTCACAAAACTTTTCATCATGTTTTTCGTTCTTAAATTGTTCTTTTTCCCCAATTATCTGAAAGAACTTCCTAACGAGAACGCCAAAAGCAGTTTCGTCAGTAATGAGTTAATTGACCGGGCTGTACCTTCTTCAGATGCGATGCCCATTGACTCCGACAACAAACGTTGATTATATTAACCCTTTAATTCTATATGAAATTATGACAGAAACTTTCGACTTCTCTTTGGTTGACTGGTCGCGGGGACAGTTTGCCTTAACAGCCCTTTATCATTGGATATTCGTACCGCTCACATTAGGTCTGGCGGTTATCATGGGCATAATGGAGACAATCTACTACAAGACAGGAGATGAAAAATGGAAACAAACAGCAAAATTCTGGATGAAACTATTTGGAATCAACTTTGCAGTAGGTGTAGCTACAGGTATCATACTTGAATTCCAGTTTGGTACCAATTGGAGCAACTATTCGTTCATTGTAGGTGACATTTTTGGCGCTCCATTGGCCATAGAAGCGATCCTAGCCTTTTTCATGGAAGCTACATTCATAGCGGTCATGTTCTTTGGGTGGACAAAAGTAAGCAGAGGTTTTCACTTAGCATCAACATGGCTGACCGGATTGGGAGCCACCATCTCAGCTTGGTGGATATTAGTAGCCAATGCTTGGATGCAACATCCTGTAGGTATGTATTTCAATCCAGAGACGGCAAGGAATGAGATGGACAACTTTTTCGAAGTAGCTTTCTCGCCTATTGCAGTGATGAAGTTTTGCCATTCAGTACTTAGCGGATGGGTTCTGGCTTCAGTGTTTGTCATTGGTATTTGCTGTTGGTATCTCCTTAAAAAGCGCGAACAAGATTTTGCAACATCCAGCATCAAGATAGCATCAATAGTAGGTCTGACTGCATCAATCTTAGTTGCACTATCGGGTGACCATGCAGGATACCAAGTGGCGCAAACTCAACCTATGAAGCTTGCAGCCATGGAGGGGTATTATGAAGGAGAAGAAGGACCTGGTCTTGTCGCATTCGGTATATTAAACCCCGAAAAGAAAACATATGATGACAATATAGATCCTTTCTTGTTTAAAATAGAAATTCCACATTTACTATCTATGCTTGCCGAACGACGATTTGACGCCTATGTACCTGGCATCAACAATATCATCAATGGCAATTATACATTGTCTGATGGCACGCAAGCCATATCTGTGCCACAGCGCATGGAAATCGGCCAAACAGCCATTTCTGCCTTTGACGCCTTCCGCAAAGCGAAAAATATTAACGATGTTAACGCAATGGATAGCGCAAGAACCGTATTAGATGCGAATGTGAAATATTTCGGCTATGGCTATGTCACCGATCCTGCACAAGTGATTCCCAATGTGCCACTAGTGTTTTATACTTTCCGCGTCATGGTTTATCTAGGTGGTTACTTCATTTTCTTCTTCATTGTGATGATGATATTAGCTTTCCGAAAAAAACTCGAGAACCTACGTTGGATTCAATATGTGGCATTATGGAGCATTCCATTTGCATACGTTTGTGGTATGTGTGGATGGGTAGTTGCCGAGTGCGGTCGTCAACCATGGGCTATTCATGAACTTTTACCTACATGGGCAGCTATTTCCAAATTACAGACTTCCTCTGTAATAGTCACTTTCTTTATCTTCTTAGCCCTCTTCACTATCATGCTCATAGCGGGTATCCGTATCATGGTGAAGGTGATTAAGAAAGGCCCAGCTACAATTGATCAGAATTCAAGTTACTAACCCATAAATATACATACTAATGACAACATATCAATTTCTTCAACACTACTGGTGGTTCATCATCTCATTATTGGGTGCACTGCTTGTATTTTTACTATTTGTGCAAGGAGGCAATTCAACCCTATTCTGTCTAGGCAAGACAGATGAGCAACGCAAGCTTTTGGTGAACTCTACAGGACGCAAGTGGGAATTCACCTTTACCACACTCGTAACATTTGGCGGAGCATTTTTCGCATCTTTCCCCGTGTTTTATAGTACCAGCTTTGGAGGTGCATACTGGCTGTGGATGATTATCCTTTTCAGTTTTGTCATACAGGCAGTGAGTTATGAATTTCAAAGCAAGGCTGGCAATCTACTGGGAAAGACCACCTACCAAGCTTGTCTAGTCATCAATGGAATCATAGGACCGCTCTTCCTTGGTGTGGCAGTTGCCATGTTTTTCAATGGAGCCGATTTTATCATGGATCGTTCAAATATTGGGAATTTCTCGGATTTAACCGTTAGTCAATGGGCCAGCAATGCACATGGACTAGAGGCATTCGCCAATTTCTGGAACTGGTGTTTAGGACTTGCTGTATTTTTCTTGGCACGTGTATTGGGTATACTATATTTCATTAACAACATTTCAGATGATGACTTAGCGAAACGTTGTCGTCGCGCCTTACTCATTAGCACCATCCTGTTTTTGGCTTTCTTCCTGACCTTCCTTATACGGACGTTAATTAAAGATGGATTCGCAGTCAATCCCGAAACAGGGGAAGTATTTATGCAGCCTCACAAATACTTCATTAATTTCATTGACATGCCTATCGTATTAATCCTCTTCTTAGTAGGCGTATTATTGGTTCTATTTGGTATAGGCCGAACGATATTCAAAGCATCATTCGATAAGGGAATATG
This sequence comes from uncultured Bacteroides sp., assembly GCA_947074295.1. Lineage (GTDB taxonomy): Bacteria > Bacteroidota > Bacteroidia > Bacteroidales > Bacteroidaceae > Bacteroides. Next base: position 7,059 of record CAMTPC010000008.1, read on the forward strand.
GTTTGCAGGCATCGGCACAGTTTTGACTGTTCTAATGCTATTGTTAGTAGCAGGCTACAACAACACCGCCTATTATCCATCATTGGTGAACCTACAAAACTCACTAACCATCGAAAATAGTTCATCGAGTGAGTTCACTCTCAAAACGATGGCCTGGGTGTCTATTTGGGTCCCGATTGCACTCTGTTATATCATCTATACTTGGCGAAAAATCGACAGTCGAAAAATCACTTCCAAAGAGCTAGATGATAATTCCGGGTCATATTAAAACAAGAAAGCCATTTATACAATACAAGAAGACCACTTTACTGATATGGTAAAGTGGTCTTCTTGTATTATACGAATTATTCAAAGTGCATCATTCACCCAAATCAGGTTTAGTGAAAGTAAACTTATCTTGCGGTAACACTTCCAATAAATTGGCTTTATTCTTACGATATTTCGCTAACAGCTTAGCTTGATTCTTTTCTAATTTCTTTTTATTTGTAGAGAAATAAATCATGCATATTCTATTTGGCTGATTCATTTGATTCTCGAAATAGTTTTTTAGCTGATAACTGTAAAGCTCGCGATTTGGCAGAAAACCACTCTTATCCAAAGCCACTCCATCAATAATCTGGATAGGCGTATAAAAAACTACTGAATCTGTAAAAGAAGCAGCCACTCCAAAAGCGTATACATTCTTCGGTTCGTCTTTCTTCTTAGCAGAAACTGCCGATGAAACGACAAATACCAGAATCAATGTAATTAGTATTTTTGCGTATTTCATTATAAAAATATTTTTAGTGCGACAAATATAAATAAAAAATCAGAGAGTATTATTTTATATCGTGAGATAATAGGGATGAATCGACAAAAAACCAATTATGCCCGACAAACAAAAAAAGCGAGAATAAGCCTTCACTCATTCTCGCTCTTTCAGCTATGTTAATATCTCGAAGGATTAGCCTAAGTAAGATTTCAATAATTTGCTACGGTTGCTTTGACGCAGACGACGAATAGCCTTTTCCTTAATCTGACGCACACGTTCGCGAGTCAAACCAAACTTGTCACCGATTTCTTCAAGTGTCATTTCCTGTTGTCCGATACCGAAGAACATTTGAATGATCTCCTTCTCACGGTCAGTCAAAGTAGAAAGTGCTCTATCAATCTCACGTGCCAATGATTCGTTAACCAATGAGCGGTCAGCCATTGGCGAATCATCGTTCACCAAAACATCCAATAAGCTATTGTCTTCACCTTCCACAAAAGGAGCATCTACTGAGATGTGACGACCAGACACTTTCAGAGTATCCGAAATCTTATCAACCGGAATTTCTAGCTCATCTGCCAATTCTTCTGGAGAAGGACGACGCTCGTTTTCTTGCTCGAATTTCGAAAAAGCCTTGCTGATTTTATTTAATGAGCCAACCTGATTCAAAGGCAGACGCACAATACGTGACTGTTCGGCTAGAGCTTGAAGAATAGATTGACGAATCCACCACACGGCATAACTGATAAACTTGAAACCACGCGTTTCATCAAATTTCTCGGCAGCCTTAATTAAGCCCAGATTACCTTCATTGATCAAGTCAGGTAAACTCAGACCTTGATTTTGATATTGTTTAGCAACAGATACCACGAAACGTAAATTGGCACGCGTCAACTTTTCCAAAGCCACACGGTCACCTTTACGAATGCGTTGAGCCAATTCCACTTCTTCTTCAACAGTAATCAGGTCTTCGCGACCAATTTCTTGTAGATACTTATCAAGAGAAGCACTCTCTCTGTTGGTTATACTTTTTGTTATCTTTAGTTGTCTCATTCTATAAAACAGATTTGGTGGGCAAAATTACACAAAATACCTCTGCGAAGCAAACATTTAACATATATTTCTTCACACTTTTGCAAGAATAAAAACAAAGAAAGAGGTTGTCAAGTTGAGTGACAACCTCTATTTTCTATTTTCTTAGCAATATTTCAAGTTCTTACTACTTGCACTACTTTAAAGCTTTAATCTTGAGTGAGGTCCACTGCAAAGAAACCGCGTTTACCAGAAGGATATACACCCGACAAGAAAAGTACTGGATTGGTAGACTTCACAGCATTTTTCATCACCTTCTCAAGGTCCTCTACTGTGCGCAGCGGTTGTTCATTGGCCTTCAAGATGATGAAATCCTTACGCACACCCGCACTAGCCATTTTGCCGGTGGTCACACCTGTAACCTGCAAACCATAGCCCAATTTCAATTGTTTCTTCACTTCATCAGGCAATGGGCGGAAAGCAGCACCAAGCACATCCATACCTGTATCTTTGATGATACTAGTATTGCCTTGTTCGTTTTTCAACACCATGCTCACTGTTTTTTCTTTCTTATTTCGAACCACAGTCACATTCACCTTATCTCCTGGACGATACTGCGCCAACGCTTCTTGAAGGTCTGCAAAATTGTTCACCTTTTTGTCGTTGATACCAGTAATGACATCGTCAACGAAAATGTCACCACCCGCAGCCGAGCCGCCATCCACGATTTCGCGTACCCATACACCACCACTTACACCAAATTCTTTGGCTTTGTCACGAAGTGTGGTTCCACTCTGATCTATAGGCTGCTGATCTTCCATCAGATTGCCACCCAAAGAAGCACCACGAATACCCAATAGAGCACGCTGCACTGTACCAAACTCTTTTAAGTCGGCCACTACCTTAGTCATGATGCTTGTAGGTATGGCAAAACCATAGCCAGCATAAGCACCGGTTGGAGACGAAAGTACTGAGTTAATACCCACCAATTCGCCTTTCGCATTGACCAATGCACCACCACTGTTACCACGATTGATAGCAGCATCAGTTTGAATAAACGATTCGATACCACCATTGTAAACGCCTAACGCACGCGCTTTAGCACTTACAATACCTGCTGTAACCGTTGAGTTGAGATTAAAAGGATTTCCTACAGCCAATACCCACTCACCTACCTTCAGATTATCAGAATTGGCCACTGGGATTGTAGGCAGATCGTCACTAGATTCGACTTTGATCAATGCCAAATCCGTACTTGGATCAGCTCCAATCAAACGTCCTTTGAATTCACGGTTATCATTTAGCTTAACCGTAATTTCATCTGCACCTTCAATCACATGATTATTAGTAACGATATATCCATCTTTAGAAATTATAACCCCCGAGCCAAATCCTACACGAGGCTGTGCCTGCTGCTGTTGGCCACGAGCACCATTACCAAAGAAATATTCAAAAAGATCCATCTGCGACTGTCCGGCACGCTCTTTGGCTTGCTGAGTCGACTGGATATGCACCACAGCATGAAGAGAATTCTCCGCAGCTTGCGTCAAGTCAATCGGCTGATATTGATTGGCATCATAAGTAGAGGCCATAATAGCAGAAGCCGGATTTTGTTGAAAAATAGCAGTTCCGCCTGATGAAGTTTCTGTATTCATCTGCGCCACCTTATAGGCTGTGACACCCGCCACGCCCGAACAAAGTAACACCAAAGCACCTATTCCAAAAACATTTTTAATAGCTTGTTTCATACGATTCTTTTTATGTTCTTAATATGTTAAATACCTAAACTTAATTAACTTTATGACGTTAAATTAATAAGAATATCTTTTTCGTCTACCAGTCCATAAAATTATTTTCCGATATTTAACACTGACAACAAACAACTTAACAGCGATTAACCCCAAAGGGCTTATAATTTAGGTTTAGAAACAGCACAGATGTGTTAATTTCTAAGTTTGCCACACATTTCAGATTTATACCATCAGGAGTATGGGGCAGTTTTATCAACAAATTCATTAACTAAAGCTTAATGACACCAATACCGGGTTCTTTGTTTAAAGTTATCTTTCCATCAACTATCTCTACTCCCCTATAAAGATCGTTACCTATAAGCAGGTTTCCATCCAGATCAGCAAAATCGACACCCGCCGATAACTGGGCTGCAGCAGATACTGCACACGACGTTTCTGTCATACAACCTATCATCACTTGCATATCAAGCGCACGGGCCAATACCATCATTTTATATGCCTCGCGCATACCGGTACACTTCATCAGCTTAATATTGATACCTGAGAACAACCCCTTCATAGCACTAACATCGCTCAGACGCTGCATCGATTCATCTGCGAATGTGGGCAGGGGGCTGTGCTGTGTTAACCAAGCCATATCATCGATCTGCCCCTTTGGCATGGGCTGTTCCACCATTACTATGCCTTGCTCTTTGAGCCAATTAATCATATCAAGTGCAAAATGTTTATCAGTCCACCCTTGATTGACATCAACCGCAATGGGTAGATTGCTCACCGAACGTATCGTCTGGATCATCTCTTTATCATTGTCACGTCCCAGCTTCACCTTGAGCAAATTGAATCGATCTGCGGCTTCAAGTGTTTTTTCTTTCACCACTTCAGCTGTATCTATACCGATTGTAAAACTGGTCGAGGGGGTATTTTGTTTATTCAGACCCCAAATTTTATACCAGGGTGTTTGCATCAACTTACCTAGAAGATCGTGCAAGGCTATATCGACAGCTGCCTTAGCGGCATGATTGCCTGGCGCAATGCCATCTACATAAGCCAATATATCTTCGAGCAAAAAAGGATCGGAAAATTGTTCCAAATTGACTTTTTGCAAAAAGGACATTACAGAGTCGATAGATTCGCCCAGATAAGGCGGCATTGATGCTTCACCATATCCCACCACTCCATCATAGTCTATTTGTAGCTGCACAGTCGGTGTTGTCTTACGTGAAAAAGTGGCTACTGTAAAAACATGATTCAATTGAAGTTCGTAGGGAAAATATGTCATTCGCATCTTGCTCCCTATTCCCGTTCGCAGCAAAGCAGCTGTATTTTTGGATGTTGCTGCCTGAAGAGGTGAACTACTGAGCAAGCTGGTTCCTGCCATTGCAAAGCTTAAAGTTTTCAAGAAGTTTCGTCTGTCTTGCATAATCATTCTAATTTTAATCTTCTGCTATTTTTGATATAAGGTATTGGTAAGGGTAGTCTGAACCTCGGGATCTTTATTAATGAAAGGCAATACACGACGGACATAAAGAAGTCGATTCAAATTGAATGCATCAAAGTTTTCATCATTAGGCAGCAGACTGCTTATATGGATATAACCTTGCGAATGTATGAAATTTCCATTACCTATATATATACCGACATGGCTTACACGCTCTGGACTCTCAGCTGTAGTCTTTCGACCGAAAAAAACAAGGTCGCCGGGGCTTAAATTGGAATAGTCGTCTGCAATCTCTATATATTGCCCGATCTTGGCTTGTTGTGATGCATCTCGCGGTATGATGATGTCGTGCATATAGAGCACTGTGCGCACATAGCCGCTACAGTCCATTCCTTTAGATGATGTTCCGCCCCATAGATAGGGTACACCGAGCAAAGTATAAGCTGTTTCCAAGATAGAAGCCTCATCCTGACGCAACAGTTTGCGCCATTCACTTTCTTTTTGAGCCTCTTTTCTGGATATCCACCCCACTTTACCATTGGGATACTCCACTTGGTAGAAACCTTTTTTGGTAGACAGCCATTTAAAACGATCGCCCGCAACCATATCCCCGATGGTTGCAGATTTATCAGACGCAGCACTATACACAAAACCATAATGAGAGGTAACAATCACTTTTTCGGCTTTATTCCATTGATTAAGCTGAATGCTATCCATCAATGCTATGGCCGTCCTATGCACCCAACCTACATAGTTATCAGGAGTTTGAATCTTAATCCAATCTTGGCGATCGAGCACGCACACCGGCATACCCAACAAAGCTTGCGTCACCATTTCAGACCAAAATTTAGGTTCTTCGCGCATATTACAAACCGACAAATTGACCACACCAAACTGAGGCGTAGTAGCGGTTTGCATATCATTGTTTGAAGAAGCAGACTGCGCCAATAACAAAGTTAAAGAAGTGAATGAGAAAGCGAAAAGTAAAAATAATTTCTTCATATTTTAATATGTGTTTTTTCAAATAATATGCTAATCATGACTTGTTTAAATCAAGCCAAACAATAGATCAGTGAGTAGTCTTGGCTAGCCTGCCTACCAAGGGCAAACAATCGGCGAAGCAAGGCCAGTCAACAAATCAAGAAGAGGTGACATAAAAGATGATAAAGCTTTAATGTTTTTGGATAATTCTGAAACAGAAGAATCAAACATACAGAGCATATACCATAATACCACGGAGCATGAACGCCAAGACATATAATCCGAGCTGGAGACCAATTTTCACTCCAACCAATTATACAGGCCAACTTAATGCTCTTCAAAAATAAATATTATCTAAAAAGTATTACGAAGAAGGATATGTTTTTTTACAGAAATATCGTCTTTTGTGGTAGTATTTATTTTGCTCTAAGGCAAATTCGTTAAAAGAAAGGTGTTTTAGAAGAAGCAAAATTTGCATAGTGGCGAAAATAGCTTACTTTTGTAATGAAAAGCAGTAGATCGGTTTGTCGCGTATATATCCCAAAAGATATATAGGAGGAAAGTCCGGGCAACTCAGAGCAACCTACTTCCTAACAGAAAGCTGTCCGCGAGGGTAGAGTAACGTAGAAGAAAATAACCGCCATTAATCCTTTGGAGAGATGGTAAGGGTGAGAAGGTGGGGTAAGAGCCTACCAGCTGTGTGGCGACATACAGGCTGTGCGTCTTAGGTGTTGTAAGGTCATGTATACCGGCGTTAAGAGAGCTGCTCGCTCCATGTCGGAGGGTAGACCGCTAAAGTGGCAAGGTGACTTGTCGCTCAGATAAATGACAGACGTCTGATTTTCAGAGTCAGAAACAGAACCCGGCTTATAGATCGACTGCTTTTCATTCTTAGATTAAATCAAACCTCTCTAAGCTCAGCATCTATGAAAAAGAAGATTGCCGAAATATGGAAATTCCTCTCCTATGATATATGGCGAATCACTGAGAACGAAGTTACAAAACGTAAATATTCGCTTTATAATGCCATCAAGACTCTATACTTGTGTGCTGATCGTTTCATCGAATATCGCATCATGAGTAAAGCGGCAGCTTTAACTTATAGCACCCTACTCGCCATCGTACCTATCCTAGCTATGCTATTTGCCATCGCACGCGGTTTTGGTTTCTCAACATTAATGGAGAATGAGTTCTATCGAGGATTTGGAGGCAATAATGAGACGACAGATGCGATTCTAAGCTTTGTCAACTCCTATCTTTCCGAAACCAAAGGAGGAGTCTTTATCGGTGTGGGCTTGGTAATGCTATTATGGACAGTGCTCAACCTGATCAACGATATAGAAATTGTGTTCAACCGTATCTGGAATCTAAAAAAAGGTCGCACCATTTATAGGATGATTACCGACTATTTTTCGATGCTCCTCATCACACCTTTCCTTATTGTCATATCAGGAGGTCTTTCATTATTCATGAGTACCAGCGTAGAGGGTATGATAAACTTTGAGCTATTAACGCCATTCCTGAAATTCCTCATCAAGCTGATTCCGTTTATCTTTACCTGGTTTATGTTTACATCACTTTATATAGTGATGCCCAACACACAAGTAAAATTCAAGTATGCGTTGATTGCGGGTATTTTAGCAGGTTCTGCTTATCAGGGATTTCAATATATATATATAGGGAGCCAGATGTGGGTGACTCGCTATAATGCCATTTATGGAAGCTTTGCTGCCCTACCCATGTTCTTGCTTTGGCTACAGATTTCATGGACCATTTGTCTCTTTGGGGCATTACTCAACTATGCCGGACAAAATATTCGTAACTTCAGCTTTGACACAGATACTAAGAATATCAGCCGACGATATAAAGATTTCATCACAGTACTGATCATGTCGCTTATTGTGAAACGGTTCATCAAACAACAGACTCCCTATACGGCTGAAGATCTTTCTGAAGAATACCAGATTCCTCTACGATTGACCCGCCAAGTCCTGAACAATCTTATAGAAGTTGGATTCGTGAGTGAACATACAGATGACCTTAAAAGTGAAAAAGTAGGATTTCAGCCTGCATTTGATGTAAACGAAATGAATGTGGCTCTGCTATTCGAAAGAATGGACACCTATGGATCGGAGAATTTCAAGATAGATAATACTGATGAATTTAGCAACGAATGGAAAGTGTTGCTGGAAACCAGAAAAGAGTATTATGACCGGACTAGCCAGATACTATTGAAAGATTTATAAAAAGAGAATATAAAAAAAGCAGAACACATCTATCACGATGTTATTCTGCTTTTCATATAGTGGATATGATTTTATTAGTATTTATTATACGACACTACTTTATCTTTCTTTTTACGCACCTTTTTGCGCTTCTCTTTCGTAGTATAACCTATCACCACATCAAGCAAGAGACGTTTAGAAGCAGGGATGTCAACTATGCGCTTGATTTCCGGCTCGTCAAACCAACCCAGGATGCATGATCCTAAGCCTTCATTTTCGGCTGCCAGAACAATGTGTGAGGCTGCAATACCGATATCAATCAGCGGGAAATACTTATCCTTAAGTTTGGTACCGATAAAAGATGTGACATTGGCTGACTCCTCAACAACAAGAATATGTACGGGCGCATCTTTGGCGAACTTATTCATGCCGAAACTCGCCGTGGCTTTTCCTAATTTATTTGTCAAATCAGCATCCGTTACTACAACAAAATGCCAAGGCTGAGCATTGCACGCAGAAGGCGCCAAACAAGCCGCTTCAATGATTCGCTCTATTTGCTGTGTCTCCACTTTCTTTTCGCGGTCGAAACTTCTATCACTTTGACGAGACCTGACCAGCTCCAAGAAGTCAAATTCTTGATCTGCCATTTCTAAGTTTATTTACGGACTATTTATATGCCAACATTCGGCTAATATACTTACCGATAATATCAAACTCCAGATTAACAATACTACCTACTTTGAAAGTATGAAAATTGGTGTGTTCGTAAGTATATGGTATGATAGCAACCTGAAAAGTATCATCGGTTGGATTGCAAACTGTAAGGCTTACACCGTTTACCGTCACCGATCCTTTATCGACAGTGAGATAACCGCGCTTTGCCATTTCATTATCAAATGCATATTTAAAAGTAAAATACCAGCTGCCTTCAGCATCATCAATCGCCACACATTCTGCAGTCTGATCCACATGCCCTTGAACGATATGGCCATCCAAGCGCCCGTTCATCATCATGCTGCGCTCTATGTTTACCTTATCACCAACTTTTAAAATACCTAGATTAGAACATTCCAAAGTCTCTTTCATGGCTGTCACTGTATATGTATCTTCAGTGATATTCACTACAGTGAGACAAACTCCATTATGTGAGATACTCTGATCTATCTTTAATTCATCCACAAATGAACACTTGAATGTGAAATGAATATTCTCTTGTTCTTTCACTAATGATGCCAATACAGCATATTCTTCTACTATTCCAGAAAACATAATCTATTTCTTTCTTTAAAACCTCTTATACAATATGCATCGTATGAGGGTAATTAATAAACAATACGATTAACTCTATTCAGTAAAAACTTTACGGCATCAAAGATACAAATTGATGTAGCCAAAACAAAAAAGAGCTGAACATATCTTTACTATGTCAGCTCCTCTATGATAAACTTTAACCGTTTTGCAGATAATATCTAACAATTATAGCCTACAGGCTTACGTATACGCTCATTGCTTGCCCGCAAATTCATACGCTCTTCAACATATACAATATCCATTTCTTCAATAGTCTGATAAAATGTTGGACTGATATTATCAGAGTCTTTCACCACTCGTCTTGCCATTACTGGTAACAAGTCATTGAGCACTAATTGAGTAACCCACCTCGCATTACTAAAGAATCTACTTCTATATCTAGAACCCTTCTTAATGATTTCAATCCATTTTTTGCGTGCCTCAGATGTAAATACAAACGATTTTTTATTCAAGATATTATCAGCGATGAGTATCAATTCTTCAGCCGAGAAATCTTGGAAGTTAAATTGATATGGGAAACGACCTTTTAAGCCTATATTCGTTTCAAGCATGACATTCATTTCCCTTTCATAGCCAGCAAATATAACCACCATATCAGAATCGTCTTCGGCTAGCACAGGCAGGAATGCCTCGAGTACACGTTGACCAAAATCCTTACGATCCGAAGACTGATCACAAAGTGTATAAGCTTCATCAACAAACAATACTTTGCCACGCGCTCGCACCAATAGCTCTTGCATATTTTTCTCTGTCTCACCAATATAACGCCCTACTAACTTAGCTCGGTCCGTCACTATCACCTCACCATTGGAAAGTATACCTAAAGCACGACACACTTCACCAACCAACTTTGCTACAGTAGTCTTCCCCGTCCCTGGATTGCCCGTAAAAATCATATGACAAGCTGAAGAAGCATTAGCAGGCAGCCCCATTTTCTTTCGGCGGCGATTAAAAAGCATAAACTCAAATGTTTCTGCTAAATTCTGTTTTACCTCTTTAAGCCCAATCAACTCATTCAGTTTTCTCATACTTGTATCAAAAGTATGTTGATTCTTGAGTATTTCAGGAAAAGACAGATCTGTGTCAAGCACACTTCTCAGCAATTCTGGGTTTTCTTCTAATTCACTTTGCGCTATCTTCAACACACGTTGCTGCATAGGCGCAATAATAGCCTGTTCCATGAATCGACGAATATCGTGAAGCGTCCAGTTTAAGAGAGCTCCCTCAGCCTCTAAATGAGCTAGATTCATTGTTAGCTTCTGCAGTGCGGGGAAACTCAACTCTATTTTATAACGATTAAGTTCTTGTTCAATATAACTCATCACATCTGATGTAACAAAAGATTCGGTTTCAAACCAATGATTATCGGGGAAATAGCTTGCCAATTCTGGGACTTGTTCAAAGAAAAGTTTAATTTCGGTTCGAGTTCCTCCAAGTGCTAAGGTCCATTTGCCATTATTCTTTTTCACCTCTTCTATTAACGCTCTTAAAGCAATCGCTCCATTAGTCGATACTAATGCAGTAGGATTATCTATATAAATCGTGCGCCCTCTAAACTCATTAAACGTCTCAATTACTTTTTCGTAAGGCACAATAGCACTGCATATCTCAATCAAAACAAAGGCATTTACATATTCAAAATGATCGTAATGACTAATAAATGATGATATAGAACGGGCCAAATCTTCTTTGAATCCATTTTCTTTTCCAAGTAATATAAAATTACTACATTCTTTTAAACGTGGTAAACCATTTCCTTCACGTAAACGCCGATAAGCAATACTATCCGACAGGTTCCAAATATGTTTACGAACAGTACCGCACCCCGGGATTTCATATAAACCACTAGACCATTCTTTCTCCATTTCCAGATTAAGAAGGAACTTATAGCGATAGACATCAGCAATATATTCAACCTTATATATCACATCATTCTTTTCAGAGATAGTAAAGTCTATTCGAGCAAAAGGATATTTATTATGACATATGACAATAAAATACTCCCCTGATAACCATACATCATGCTGCCATATTACAAAGTAACATTCAGCTCTTTTATCTTGATAATCCACCATAGCTTCAGTATTAGATATTTGTATGAGCTTATCATTATAACAAAAAATCTGGAAATGATGACCATCAATAAAGATATCCTCAAATGTGAGATGCAATATTACACAATCGGCACGTTCTGACATTGGATCCATATCAGGAGGAACAACCGTAAATTCTGCTTTAAGTACTTTGGGATGAGGCATTCCTTCTCCATTTTTAACTACATAAAAAGGGAAGATATAATGATGGGGAGGATAAATGTGTGGAGAAACGCCCTCTACAAATACATTTGAAATGAGTAAAAAATAGCCCCCAATTTGAAGATTTTTCCAAGTACATTCTAAGTCATCTAGCACTTCCCCACTACTATCCGGAGTGGTAGTATGGGAAATAATAGGTTCATTCAAGCCTACTTTATATAGTGAAATATTTATGCGTGCATCATTCGCCAAAATTCCTTTAAAAAAACCTTTAGGTTGAGTCTTTAATTGAAGTATAGGTATTTCATTCGTTTCGGTATCAATAATCAAATTATCTAAATGAGATAAAACACTATTTGTTTCTTGATTATATATTAATAATAAACTCTCAAGTTGATGAACAGCTTTATCACAAGGCTGGTAAATATATTTATCTCCATCATAATAAAAAAAAGGTGCTATAACACTACATCGTTCATCTGTAGGAGTTGTCTTTTTCTCATTACTCTTACGTTTAGCAATAATTTCTATAGCTTCTGGCGTATATATATCACTGAAATCATCTTCAATATCACTTGTTGCATGATGTTTATACTCGTTTTCATTCATATTCATCTTTCTTTAAGTTTATTCAATATGATCTTTTCGGCTAAAAGGTGGCAATTAAAGCGATCTATCTTACCCGTTTCTGTCTTTGGTATTTGTACTTCTTTCATAACATATTTAGGGCGTTTATAGTTAGGAAGAATATGTATAAACTTTTCTATGTCCTCATTTTCTTCAATGAGCAATGTTACAGCTTGCCCCAAACGTGAATCATTTATATAAGTAATGGCATAAGGAGAATGTATATATGGAGATAATAGATTTTCGATTTCTTCAATCTGCATTTTGATTCCACCACTATTAATAATATTGTCTTTCCGCCCTAAAACTATGAATGATCCATCATCATAAAGCTGCACAACATCATTTGTCTCTAAAACAAATTCGCAAATTAGAGGTGCGTCAATGACAAGAGTATTTTCAGAAGTAAGTGAAAGTCTTATTGATGAAAATGGATAATAATGCGAAGATGCATTTACTCCATTAACGCGGCGGAGTGCGATATGTGAAAGAGTCTCAGTCATGCCATAAGTGGAATATATAGCACCTGGAAAACTATTTAATTCTTTCTCAATAGCGGCATCAATAGCCCCTCCACCTATTAATAAATTCTGGATGGATTTTAAACGAGCTTTTTCGCTAGGAGTTTGCAAAGAGCTATAGACCTGCATAGGAACCATTGCTGCAAAATCGATTGATTTAAATGGCAGATTCTTTAATGGATTACTAGATGGTGTTACAATAACAAGATCAAGACCCAAAACCAGCGCTCGCACCACCATCATCTTTCCAGCTATATACCGTAAAGGCAGACATAAAAGAGCAGTATCGCCCTCTTTAAGCCTTAGATATTCGCAAGTAAGTTTAGCACTCTGCGTCATACGATCTTTACTTACCTTCATAACTTTGGGTATCCCGGTAGAACCTGAAGTAAAGACATCCAAAAAATCATCATCAGCAAACCACTGAACTAAGAAACCATATAATTCTTTCAGGAAGTTGCATTCTTGCTCACCCTCCACTTTGGCAACGTGTTGGTGCAATTGAGAAAGTGTATAGATATGACCATCTATTGTTATCTGTTGTTGTCTTCGATCAAGCTTCATATACTATTCTTCATTTACGAACCAAAGCCGAGAACCTTTTAATTTTAATGGCATTTCTATGTTATTGCTAAATAATCCTCCCGTACCTAACCCTTGAGGCATCTTATTGCATAAAGTAGAACACCATTGAGCGATGGAGTTCAAACCGATATTCGATTCTAAAGCCGATGTAACCCACCAGCCTATTGAACGTTTCTCGGCCTCACAGATCCATTCATTCCCCCCAAAAACTCCTCCATGAAGTGATGGTTTAAGGATAATATAATGTGGTCGTATCTCATCTAATAATTTCCGCTTTTTTATTAGATCATTAATACCAATCAATTCTTCATCCAGCGCTATAGGCAAAGGTGATTCCTTCACTAGTTGAGCCATGTCTTCCCATTGCCCCATAGCAATAGGTTGTTCTATTGAATGTATGTCATATTTAGACAATTTATAAAGCTTATCTAAAGCATTATCCTTAGAGAAAGCCCCATTCGCATCTACTCTAATTTCAATGGAATCAGCCGAGTAGTGAGCTCGGATAGTTTTAATCAACTCTAACTCCTCATCGAAATCTATTGCACCGATCTTCAATTTAATACAGTGAAAACCATTGGCTATCTTTTGCTGAATCTGTTGATGCATATAGTCATAACTTCCCATCCATACTAATCCATTAATAGGAATGCCACATTGTGCACGATTGAAAGCATTGCCATGAAATGAATATGAACCTGAAAGGAGATGTGCAAATGCTGTTTCAAACCCGAATAAAATAGACGGAAATGAACGTAACTGCTCAAAATCAATTGAACCCGTTTGTTCTACATGATCACAGCATTGACGAAGACGTTTCTCATAATCCACAAAATCATCACAACTAAGATTAGGCAATGGTGCACATTCACCTATCCCTACGCGGCCAGGGTAGTCATCGGATGTGAGATAAAGATACCATACATCACGCCTAACATATACACCGCGCGAAGTTCCAGCAGGTCGCCGAAATATCAGTCGATAAGGATAAATTTGAATGGTGCATTTCATAGCTATATTATCTTAAGGCATTTTCTGGAATTTCTTGAAATCGGGCTTACGTTTTTCCAAAAAGGCGTTTTTGCCTTCTTGCGCTTCCTCCGTCATATAATAAAGCATGGTTGCATCTCCAGCCAATTCTTGGATTCCAGACTGACCATCAAGTTCTGCATTAAGTCCAGCTTTAATCATACGAAGGGCAAGTGGACTAAGTTGCATCATTTCTTCAGCCCATTGTACATATTCATCTTCAAGCTTTTCGAGTGGCACGACAGTATTTACAAGACCCATATCCAAGGCTTCTTGAGCATGGTATTTACGGCAAAGAAACCATATTTCACGAGCTTTTTTCTGACCTACTACACGCGCTAAATATGAAGAGCCAAAACCTGCATCAAAACTACCTACCCGAGGTCCTGTCTGTCCAAAGATGGCATTTTCTGATGCGATAGAAAGATCACATACTACATGTAAAACATGTCCACCACCTATTGCAAATCCATTAACAGCCGCAATAACAGGTTTGGGAATACTACGAATCTGTTTCTGCACATCAAGCACACTGAGTCGTGGTATGCCATTTTTATCAATATAGCCACCATGTCCTTTCACATTTTGGTCACCGCCACTACAAAACGCTTTATCTCCGGCGCCTGTGATAACAACAACATTAATTTCTTGTTCTTCACGACAAATACGCAAAGCATCACTCATCTCAGCAGTTGTGGTTGGAGTAAAAGCATTGCGATAGCGTTCGCGATTAATAGTGATTCTAGCTATACCGTTAAAATACTCAAAAAGAATATCTTCATACTCTTTTATCATTGTCCAGTTTCTTTTATCTGTATTCATTTTATATTGTTTTTTACCTGTTTATAATATTCCTTTAAGATGCGTGCATCTTTATTTTTATTGGTAAATACTTCTACAACTATTGGCATTTCTATGCCTTCAGTTTTCACCAATTCATCCATACATACTTCCAATTGTTCCTCAGCCTCCACTTTAAGATAGCGAAATCCCATCGACTCAACCCACCCTTGTGCAGATGCGTGATGTACTCCCGTAATATACTTATGTGATGTCCCGGACATCTCTAATCCTGTAAGAGTGTGAAATATTTCACCACCACCATTATTGAGCAATAAAACACGCACATTGGATTGTGTGTTGTTTCCCCAAAGAGCATTCATTGCATAGAAAAAACTCAAATCACCAATAACGATAAAATTGAGCTTATCAAAGCCAGAGGCATACCCTAATGCAGACGAAAGTGAACCTTCTATCCCGTTGACTCCTCGATTACAACAAACTTCAACTGAATTTGGAAAAGAATAGAGTTGTGCATAACGCACAGTGGAACTATTAGCAAGATGTAGAGCACAATCTTGAGGAAGACGTTTTATTAATGCACCTATTGCTGACATTTCAGAGAAAGCAAATTCTGGTTCTGGGATTTGCTTACTAAAGCCCTCCCATTGAAGAGGAAATTGAGGTGTCTTATTATCCATCAAGGTGGAAATTCTTTCCAAGAATTCAAATGGATTCATTTCGATTACAGTTGTCAATGCGCCAAACAAATCCACAATCTCTCCATCTGCAGACACATGCCAATGCTCAAGATTGGGATTTTGACGAAGAAAGGTTTTAAGACGTTTAGACACAATATGTCCACCATAAGTAATTACTAATTCAGGAGCCATTTTTTCTTTTGTCTCGGCGTTCATAGCATAGAGCGCCACATCAAAATTTTTAATGGGCTGACCTGGTATAGTTCGGTTACTCAAGTGTTCACTCACCCATACGAACTTTTTATACAGTGATTTTATGTCTCGCTTTTCGAAAAGGTAGATTAGATTCATCTGTCCCACAACCATCATCCGCTTCTGAAACCGATTTAATTTATCTATTAATGGTTGATAATCACGATCATACAAATTCAAACCCTGATAACGTTCAATGGTCCTAACTTTGGGAAGCTCGGCTATTGTAAATTGAAACAAAGGTTCGGAGATAGGAATATTAATATGTACAGGCCCATTGCCTCGATGTGTGCATTCCAGTAATGCTTCATTGATTAAACGATTGCAATACCATTCATCTTCATCTGAATTCACTTCTGGAAGATTTACACTCTTTTTCACCATATTATTGAATATACCAAGCTGAGGCATCGTTTGTCCATCCATTTGCCCTATCCATGCCGCTGGTCGATCGGCCGATATTACAATTAATGGCACTTGCTGATAGAAAGCTTCAGTTATTGCAGGATACAAATTGGCCACAGCCGAACCTGAGGTACAGCAAACAGCTACTTTACATCCACCATTCAATGCCAATCCTATAGCATAAAAGCCTGCATTCCGTTCATCCGTTATAGCATAACATTCAAAAGAAGGATGTGTGGAAATGGTGTGCACAATGGGAGCGTTACGACTACCTGGGCACAATACCACTTTCTTCACGCCATGTGCTTCAAGTAAAGCTACAAGTTGCAATATATTCTTTTTATCACTATACATAGTCAGCCTTTCGCATTTAAATGATGTTCAACATTGTATTCAACTTCTTTTCGATTTCCATCCATTCCTCTTCTTTGCAGGAGACTGCCAGAAGTCCACCTCCAGCAAAAAGGATTAACTCATCCTCTTCGATAGTCATACAACGTAAATTTACATATAAGTTCGTATCACCTTCGGGATTTAGCATCCCTACAAAGCCTGAATAATAACGTCTGTTATATCCTTCGTGAGCCATTATAAAACGGAAGGCAGTTTCTTTGGGCAATCCGCATACAGCAGGAGTAGGATGAAGTAAATATAACAATGTACCTAACTTGCTTTTATCCTCAAGCTCAAATTCAAAGTCTGTTCGGCGATGCAATAACTGTCCTGCCTTAACCGAGTAGGGTCCTGTTTCGCTAGCAGTTATTTCCACTGATTTTAGTTGTTGGCGGATATAAGATGAAACATAATCCTGTTCATCAATATTCTTTCTATCCCAGCTAGGCTGAAGATCATCATCTTTTGCCATTTGTGTACCAGCCAAAGCTACCGTCTTCCATGAGCCATTCCTACCAGATAGTAAAATTTCAGGAGAACACCCCATCCATACTCCCGTAAGAGACGTATGTAGCAAATATACATAAGAATTGGGATAAGCCTTACATGCTCTGTAGAAACTTTCTTCGAGAGCAAGATCAGATGTTATAGTAACCCTTTTTTCCGTAGAAAGCACCAGCTTCTGAAATCTGCCTTTGTCCAGTTCTTTTCTAAAACTTTCAAACTTTTCATCATACTTCGAGGTACTTGATGAATAGGAAGGAACAACCTTCTTCTGCTTAATTTCTAAGTTAGGTATAGGAAATTTCTTATATCTATCTGGTTTGATCAAGCATATCGGAATATCACCATCACAAGAAAATGGAGCTACAACAAATCCATCTTCACCATTCAACTCTTCCAGATTCCGAAAGGTTGAAATAATACCTTCCGGTTGTGCTATGAAATGTATATCAGTATCACCTGGCGAACGAAAAAAAGCAAACGAAACACCAGAGCTAACTAAATGATCAAAAGACAACGATTCGTCTATCGCCAAACTCATTCTTTTCTAATTATATTATTTACTACACGTACGGTAGAAACCAGCTTAGTAGTAGATGTAAAAATATCGACATTCCACACATGTGATGAACGTCCTTTATGAACCAAAGAACCAACTGCTCGCACCGTGTCTCCTTGATGTGCAGACGATATATGATTCCCACTAACCTGAACCCCTACAGGCACTTCATCGGCATTACAGTTAAGTACAGATCCCAATCCAGCTACAGTTTCAGCAAGAGCTAGTGTAGCCCCTCCATGAAGTATGCCAAAGGGTTGGCGTGTACGATTATCAACAGGCATAGTAACTTCTATTCGCTCGTTGGATACATAAGTATATTGCATACCCAAATTTCCCATCAATGTATTCTTTGTACCTTTATTAAGCTCAACCAGTGATACATCTTGCTGGTCTTCATAAGAAAGGATATTTTCGATAGCTACAGCTACCCCATCCTCATCGTTAGTTGCGGTCACTCTATCAGCACACACCTTTACTGAATGTTGTGCATTTCCCATGGCCACGCTTAACCCAGCAGTCTGTAGCATAGAAACATCACATACTCCATCACCTATGGCCACAACTTCATCCGGTTTGACAGCCAAGATTTCAAGCAAAGCACTTAATGTAGTTGCTTTATCAATTCCGCAAGGCACAATTTCAAGGAAATATTTTTCGGAACGAAACACATCAAGGGCACCGCTCAGACGTTTACTCCAATGATCTTCAAGCTCACGCATTGCATCCTCATCATCACTCACAATCATACATTTGCATGGCGCAAAATCCATAGCGATTGAAAACTCTGGTTCCACAACTATCTTAAGATTATTAAGCAATGCTTCGTGTTCAATATGGGTATTATCGGCAGTATTGGTAATTAATATATCATCATGATAAGTCAATATCGGGAAACCACATTTTTCGGCTTTTCGCTCCAGATACGGAAGCATTTCAGGGTTAATACGACGTTCAAATAGAATCTCTCCATTCTGTGCAGAAATAATCTGGCATCCATTGTAAGAAATTATAAAACCACCATAATTCCCTAGATTGAGCTTCTTAGCAATTGAAAGCAATCCATAAGTAGGACGGCCTGAAGCAAGAACAACGCGTACACCCGCTTGCTGTATTTTTAAAATAGCAGCTAATGTTCTCTCAGTTATTTCATGAGAATTATCCAGGAGGGTTCCATCAACATCAAGAACCAATAATTTATATTTCATACATATTAGTTATTTTGGAGTAATAACAGCAAAGGTATAATTAATTAAAAAGAAAATAAAGAATGGCGTATAAAAATTATTAATCAAAGAATACTCCAGGACGATTAAAATGCATATTACCTATTATCAAATTTCATTTATGATTTCTTTTATTTAGAAGGTCTTAATATAATTAATCTTGTAGTTTTAGAAGAGCCTTTTCTATTTCCTCTTTCAACACGATAGCATTATTATGAACCTCATTCTTTTCAGCATATAATAATGTAACAGACTTTTCTTTGGAGATAGTCTTTATAAAAGGAATAATAGCAGGATTAGCATAAAGTTCACTCGTGTATTTCTCTTTGAATTCACTCCAACGATTTTCTGGATCTTCATGAAACCACTCCCTTAATTCCTTGGAAGGAGCTAATTCTTTTACCCAATTATTATCGCCAATAGCTTCGCGTTTGATCCCCCTAGGCCATAATCTATCTACCAATATACGTTTTCCATCATCCACAGCTGGAGCATTGTATACTCTTTTCAATTTAATGTCTAGCATAGTTTTCTTTGTTAAAGGTTAAAGAAATAATAACTACCAAAAATGATAAAAAGTTCTCCCCTCTTCATACTTCATAACCACAAAAAATCTGCAATACAATCCATTTAAGAATTATATTGCAGATTTGTGAAGGAAAATTCTATATATATTTAAGAATTATATTACCTCAATAGCCGCAGCAGGAACCCATCCTACTTTTCCGTCCTCTAGTCTTATTTCCTTCCATCCAATCATGGAATTATCTTTTACATCTACTTTACGTCCTTCATGCAGAACAAATAGTCCTGTTCCACTTTCACTTGGCGTACTACGGACGGTGACACTAGGTTGCATGATAATTGCACTACTACGGTCTACCAAGCTACGTTTTTGTTGTGCTGCAAAAACATTTGCTAGCACAACAATGCAAATGCACAATAAACCACTAAAGAATCCAATTTTCTTTATCATTACGTTTTTAGAAAAGATAAAGAAATAAGCAGCAACAATCAAGATTATAAAAAAGACGATAGCACAAACACCCCAATTGTCAGCACTTTGCATATTAATAAGAGATTTAGTCCAAGATACAAAGAAAATCTCTGGAGTTTCCTCGACCTTGTCAATAGCCTTTGCGCGAGCCATCTCCAAGTTAAAGCGAATATCGGCATTACCAGGATCAAGCAATAAGGCTCTTTCATAATTTAAAATGGCACGAGCTATCTCGTTTGACTTATAATAGCTGTTGCCCAAGTTGTAATAGACATCAGAAGATTCACCATCCATCAACAATAACTCATAAAGTTCTGCTGCACCCACAAAATCATTATTAATATAGGCACTATCCGCTGATTGTTTACTGATTACAGACGATGAGGGAATATATAATGTATCAGCCAGCATTACAACAGCAGGTTCTTCCACTAAGCTATCATTTTGTGCATAGATAGCAGATGAAAAGATAAATACACCAAGTAAAGCTATATATTTTATCCAGTTCATGTTTATCTTGAAATTATTTAATTGAATTCTCCATTTTACTAATCACAGCCAATGAAGCAGAGTAAACTTTATCCATAGCTTGGTTTTCATCACCAGGCGCATATCGTGCAAACTCGCAATCATTCAAAGCATCGATAAATTCTTTTATCAACTCTTCATTAACGCCACGTTTACGCAGTTTTTCTTCCACATTACCCTTAGAGAGACGTGCTACAGGAATATTTAGTTTATCGCTAACATATCCCCAGAGCGCTTTGAGCACTTCATCATAAAAAGCATCCTTCTTATTCTCTGAAAGCAATTTACCAGCCGATTTCATACGTTTTACAGCCACTTTATTAGCCTTCTTTGTACGTACTTTGGCCACATTGGCATTCTCTGCTGCCTGTTTATAATGCATAATAAAGAAAATCAAGAAAGCCAAGAATGGTAAGATATAACACAGCCAGTAAATCCATGAACCGAAGAAGAATTCACCTCTCGTTTGTAAACTGCTGTCAATGAGCTTAATATAGCGAATATCTTCTCCCAATATTCTAAGATCTTCTTTATTCGTAAAATTAGCTACAACCTGATCAGCATTTCCACTACCCTTCTCCACCTGTATATTATAGGCATCTGTAGTAAGCGTCTTATAAGATTTGGTTTTCAAATCGAAATAACTAGAACTTACTGCCGGTATAGTATAATCACCCGCATGACGAGGAATAGCCAGGTATTCTACTACCTTATTACCTGTTAGACCAGCGGAAGTCAAACGCATCTGATTGTCTACCTTAGGTTCATATACCTCAAAGCTTTCAGGGAATTTTACATCAGGATTGGAAATCAATTTCATGTTTCCGGTACCCGAAATAATAAGTTTCAATGTAATAGCATCATTAGTCTTTACTTCCTGAGCACTGATAGTGGATGAAAGTGAGAATTCGCCTACCGCACCCGAAAAATCGGCTGGTTTATTTGATGGCAACGCCAAAACATCAATATTTATAGCTGGTGTGCTCAATGCTTTCTTGATGGCAACAACATTACCTCCACCATTGAAGAAGGCATCAAACGGGTCAGCACTTTGTACCACCTTTTCTATAGCCACATCAAAACGAGCAGGTTCGATAGTGAGCTTACCACTATGCTGTGGAAAAAGTACAAACTGACGATAAATAGTCGTATAATAGTTACGACCATTATAGTGATCTTGTGACCAAGTGGCATTCGTAGGCCTATCTATTTCTTGTGAGTGGAATCCTGTAAAATCAGGAAGTTTCACATTCTCCAATGTCATACGTGGCTCACGAGTGAAAATTTTATAAGTCAACATAAATGCTTCCTGCTCATATACTTTTGTTTTTGTAGCAGTGGCAGTTATAAATACATCTTGATTAGAAATAGTTTGGTTGTTCAATGAAGATCTATCATTTGACGATTTCTGCTGTGATGAAGAAGATGATGAAACGTTTCTTACATTTGCGTTATCTTGGGGCAACACCTTAATCTTCATCGCATTTGAGATAACTTGACCACCATCAGCAACAATTGTCGCACCAGGAATGCTATACTCACCTGGTTCGCTAGCCAACAATACGAACGTAAACGTCACTCCCTTTTCTGAAGTCATCGAGCCGTTAACAATCTGTGTATTAGAGAATGAACTTCTAGAAGGTCCCATTAAGACTTCAAAACCCTTCATTGAAGGAGCACGAAAATCCTTAATCTTTTGCGTATTAATCTTATAAGAGATTCTAAATCTTTCTCCCTCAACCACAACATCTGGCCCACTTGCTTGAAAAGCAATCTTATCATCGGCCAACGCTGATACGGTAACTGATATGAGAGTGATAAATAAGAAAATTAGTTTTCTCATTGTTATTTCAATTATTATAGTCTGTTTTTTAAATTATATCTATACGGCACTTACCAATCTTTTTCTAAACGCGATCCTTGTAGCACTTGTTGCTTTTGCAATTTTTCTTGCGTTTCTTTTTCATCCTGCATCACAGAGTTAAGGAGTTGTTCAGCATTCTCACGTGACATTTCATTTTCCTTATTCTCTTGTTGTTCCGGTTGATCTTGTTGCTGATCCTGTTGATCTTGATTCTGTTGATCTTGGTTTTGATCTTGCTGATCATCATTTTGATCCTGATTCTGTTGATCCTCGTTTTGATCTTCATTCTGATCCTGATCCTGATTCTGATCTTGCTGATCTTGGAGCTGCTTTTGAGCCAAAGCAAGATTATATCTGGTCTCATCATCTTTCGGATTGTTACGAAGAGACATCTTATAGGCCTCTATAGCCTTCGCATAATCTTGTCCTGCTTGATAAATAACTCCCATATTGTGATAGGTATGAGCCAACTTCATCTTGTCTTTATCCAGTTTACGGCTCTCTTCAATTTTAGCTGCATCAACATATTGTGCAATTGCCTCTTCATATTTTTCTTGTTGTGTCAATGCATTACCAATATTAAACATCGCTTCAGTTGACATCGGATTTATTTCAAGCGCTTTGCGATAACTCACCTCAGCATCTACAAACAAGCTATCTTTATATTGACGATTACCTTTACGTAAAAAGTCACGTTCTTCTTTTTGCGCTGAAGCAAACACAGCAAAACAACTACAAATCAAAAATAGTATATATCTTATTTTCATCTGCATAGCATCATTTTTTAGAGAATAAATGAATGTTGCGGAACAAAGGATTTTTTCGTTCCAATATTAACAATTCAACCAATAGTAGCAAGAATATAATCCATGCCACAGCTTGGAACTGCTCATTATATTCAGAATACACTTTTGTCTCAATATCCGATTTTGCTAGCTTATTGATTTCGCTTTCAATAGCTCTTTGCGCAGAGTTTGAATTATCCACACGCATATAAATGCCATTACCCGCTTTAGCTATCTCTTGGCACATCGCTTCATTGAGTTGTGTAATGACCACATTTCCTTCACGATCTCGTCTGAAGTCATTAGTACCTTCAATGGGAATAGGACCACCCTCGGGCAAACCTATACCTAAGACATTCACTTGAATGCCTTTAGCAGCAGCTGCTTTTGCAGCCTCCATAGCATCACCTTCATGATTTTCGCCGTCAGTGATTAAGATGATAGAGCGTCCCACACCCTCTTGAGGAGTGAAACTACGAGCAGCCAAATTGATAGCAGCCCCAATAGCAGTACCTTGTTTGGATATTAAAGATGGATGAATTGATGACAAGAACATTT
This sequence comes from uncultured Bacteroides sp., assembly GCA_947074295.1. GTDB lineage: Bacteria > Bacteroidota > Bacteroidia > Bacteroidales > Bacteroidaceae > Bacteroides. The sequence continues at coordinate 31,117 of CAMTPC010000008.1, forward strand.
TAGCCGATATATAATCGCTCGTAATAGGTAGTTGAGTAAAAGCATCACCCGCGAAAACCACCATACCTATCTTATCGTTTTCCATACCATCGACCAAACGCGAAATCAAACGTTTTGCGCGTTCCAAACGAGAAGGTTGAATATCTTGAGCTAGCATTGAATTAGAGATATCAAGAGCTATCATCACTTCTATACCTTGTCTTTTCACGGTCTCCATTTTAGCCCCGAACTGAGGTCGTGCTAATAATAATGGAAACAAAGTCACCGCAGCCAATAAAAGCAGAAACTTTACATCAGGTCTATACCTAGATACATCAGGCATTAATTGTTGCATCAATTCAGGATCCCCAAATTCACGCAATCTCTTTCTCTTCAAGAAATTAGAATATAGGTATCCAAAAAACAGGATGGGTACCAGAAAGAGTAAATATAAAAAGTTCGGTTCTTCAAATCGAAACATAAGTCATTCAAGTTTTAAGGTAATTTTTTCAATACCGTATTACGAAGCAACACTTCTAACAACAGGCATAACAAAGCAATGATAGCAAACCATCTGTACTCTTCATGCCTTTTACTGTATTCTTTTACATTCAACTTTGTTCTCTCCAACTTGTCTATCTGCTCATACACCTCTTTCAATTTAGAGTTGCTTGTGGCACGATAGTAATTACCATCAGTAGTCTTAGCGATCTGCGTCAATGTATTCTCATCAATCTCTACTGGTACATTGATATATTGTATCGTATTACCAACAGGATAAGGATAAGGAGCAGTACCATTTGTACCCACCCCGATTGTATAGACACGAATACCAAAACTTTTAGCAATTTCAGCAGCTGTAAGCGGTGATATATCGCCCATATTATTAGTACCATCAGTCAGTAGAATGATTACTTTAGACTTAGCTTTACTATCCTTTAGGCGTGTCACCGCATTGGCTATACCCATACCCACCGCAGTACCATCTTGAATAGTACCAGTAGCAATATTATTAACCAAATTGAGCAATACGCTATGATCCACTGTCAGCGGACACTGTGTAAAACTTTCGCCTGCAAATAAAGTGATACCAATATTATCGTTGGGACGGCCATTGATGAAAGATGCCGCAACATCCTTTGCAGCTTCCAAACGATTTGGTTTTAGATCTTCGGCAAGCATACTCGTCGAGACGTCCACCGCAAGCATTATATCAATACCTTCTATCTCACTATTCTGCCAGCGGTCTGTTGACTGCGGACGTGCCAAAACTATAATCAAGAGCACCAATGCTATAATGCGCAATATAAATGGCAAATGCAGCAAGTAATTTTTATAACTCTTGGGTGCATTAGCGTATATACTAGCATCAGACACTTGAAGCGTAGCTTGACTATTTCGCCATTTTAATATATACCATATAATATAAGGTATCAATAATAGCAGTAGAAATAAATATGCAAAATTGGCAAATACCATTCTAATCGATTTTAAGTTTGTTTGTTAAGCGAATAAATGATAAAGTTGAACACAGACGTAAATCACAGAAAATACCAAAACGGCCGACACGGCAACAACACCTACAATCAGTGAAACCTTCACTGCTAAAGGTCGTTTTTCAACAATTGTTATTTCTTTAGGAGCCTGTTCTTCGATTTCTTCCTTTTTTGTATCATCGATAAAGTCTATAGCGTTCACTAGATTCGCATCATTTTCATTCATCATCGGATTGTGTTTAGCGAATTTCACTAAATCGGCCGTCAAAAGCAATTCTTTCAAATCTTTTAAAGCCTCCTTATCCGTTTCTTGCTGTAATCTATCGAGAATTTCAGAAGATGTCATTTCCAAAGCATTGAAGTCAAAACGATCTCGTATATATGTTCGTATGACATCAGTCAACTGTGTATAATACTCCTTTTGATCCCCTGATTTCCAAATCTTTTCCCCTTTAATACGTTCAATTTCAGACATTGCCGCCTGATGTGGAGGGAGTTTGGGTTCTACCTTCACTTTACGAATAATAGGTTTATTATCTTGCAATCGCTTAAGCAAATAAATTAATAAGATTACGATAGGCACTACTAAAAAGGCGCAAATCATCATCCATATCCAATCATTCCATACGAAAATTGGCTTCATGTTCTCTTTCTGGCCGAAGAAATAGTCAGGATGCAGAGAATCTAAAGGTATAGAATAAGAATAAACCTTCAACGCCAAAGGATTAGATGCATAAGACTGATTATCAACTTCAACCGTCATTGGTGGCAAATAATATAAAGCGGAGTCGAATGACGTCACTATATAAGATTGTGTCACAACCATACGCTTACGATCATTAAGATATTGCGTATCTGGTTTGGCTACATCTATAATTTCTACACCACGAATCAAAGTATCTTTGTAAACAGGGAAAAAGATTCGTTGATTAGTATCTGCAGAAACCTGAAGATTAATAGCAGTTTGCTCTCCGATCATGATTTGCAGCGAATCGATGGTTGCATCCACTGTGACTGACTGCGCATGACTGCGACTTAGCAAGGAAAAAGTAAATAAGAGTAGAATGAATATTTTTTTCATATTACAAAGCACATCAATTACGTTTTGCAAACAGGTTCAACAAAGCCTTAACATAGTCTTGATCTGTACGTACAGACACTGAGTCCACATTACTTTTCTTAAAGGCATCACTCAGTGCCTCTTGTTTGTTCATCCACCAACTATAATGAGCATTCCGCACAGCAGTAGAAGAGGTGTCAATCCATTGCTCCACACCCGACTCAGCATCACGAACTTTCATCAGGCCCACTGATGGTAATTCAGCTACACGTCTATCATAAACCTGTATTGCAACCAAGTCATGTTTACGATTGGCGATAGTCATTGCATTACGAAAATTATCATTGTCAATAAAGTCAGATATAACAAAAGCAGTACATCTTCTTTTCATTACGTTGGTCAAATACTCCAATGCCATTCGTATATTGGTCAAACGGCTTTGGGGTCTAAAATCTATCAACTCACGAATGATACATAAGATATGTTTTCTGCCTTTCTTTGGTGGAATAAACTTCTCTATTCGATCAGAGAAAAAGATCACACCAATCTTATCATTATTTTGCATAGCCGAGAATGCAAGCGTAGCAGCTATTTCAGTTAGCATATCACGTTTGAGTTGTTTGACAGTACCAAACTCCAAACTTCCTGATACATCGACTAAAAGCATCATAGTCAGCTCGCGTTCTTCTTCGAAAACCTTAATGTAAGGCTTATTAAAACGCGCCGTCACGTTCCAGTCGATGTCACGTATATCATCTCCAAACTGATATTCTCGAACCTCAGAGAATGCCATTCCTCGCCCTTTGAAGGCAGAATGGTACTGGCCTGCAAATATATTATTGGATAGTCCGCGCGTCTTTATTTCGATCTGACGCACTTTCTTTAATATTTCACTTGTTTCCATTTGTAGATGTTAAGCATGATTTAAAGAGTTTAAGTATCATAAGATAACGACCTATGATACTTAAGATGAAATAGAGTTAAAGTTACTTTAGATTAGGGCACCTCAACTTTATTCAAAATCTTGCTGATAATCTCATCAGAGGTCATATTACTTGCTTCGGCCTCATAGCTCAAGCCGATACGGTGACGAAGTACATCATGAGCTACAGCGCGAACATCTTCAGGTACTACATATCCACGTCGTTTGATAAACGCATATGTACGCGCTGCCAATGCTAGATTGATAGACGCACGTGGTGAGCCACCAAACTCAATCATATCCTTTAGTTCCTTCAAATCATATTTTTCAGGGAAACGCGTCGCAAAGACTATATCTACAATATAGCGTTCAATCTTTTCATCAAGATATACTTGACGAACCACTTTACGAGCTTCAAGGATTTCTTCAGCTTTCAGAATTGGTTTCACATCAAACTTCGCGCCACTTATATTCTGACGAATAATCAATTTTTCTTCTTCTGGTTTTGGATATTGGATCACTACCTTCAGCATGAAACGGTCAACTTGCGCTTCTGGAAGTGGGTACGTACCTTCTTGTTCGATTGGATTCTGTGTTGCCAATACCAAGAATGGTTCTGGTAAGAGGAATGTCTCTTTGCCAATTGTCACTTGACGTTCCTGCATCGCTTCTAGCAAAGCACTTTGTACTTTAGCGGGAGCACGGTTAATTTCATCAGCAAGCACAAAGTTAGCAAAAACAGGACCTTTCTTAATTTGGAATGTTTCATCCTTTTGGCTATAAATCATTGTACCTAACACGTCGGCAGGCAACAAGTCTGGAGTAAACTGAATACGGCTATATTTAGCGTCAATAAGCGAAGCTAGTGTTTTTATTGCCAATGTTTTGGCTAGACCAGGCACACCTTCCAGTAATACATGTCCGTCCGAAAGTAATCCAATAAGCAATGATTCAACCAAATGTTTCTGACCAACTATAATTTGGTCCATACCAGTCATCAGATTGGTAACAAATGCACTTTGTTTCTCAATACGTTCGTTCAATTCGCGAATGTCAATTGTATCAGCCATAAATCAAGAACTATTTATTGTTTATATTTACTAAATCTTTTTAGACATAACCACAAAACTTGTGCCATATCTGGTGTCAAATATACATGATATAATTAACCATTACAACTAAAAATATTTAAAAATAGGCTTGAAACGCGCTTATTAAACAACTTTTACAAGTTTTTGATGCTTTAACAATTAATCAGTATTCATCTTTATAAATAGCTTTATATAGACAGACACTAAGAACCTATAATACATCATATCTAACAAAAAAACCGCTTTCCTCCAAAAGAAAAGCGGTTTTGTATTTTTATTCAAATTCTCTAACAGTTTTCACTATTATATCGATACACTGACGCAATTGCTCCTCAGTGATTACCAATGGAGGAGCGAATCTAATGATATTCGTATGCGTTGGCTTTGCCAAAAGTCCATTCTCGGCTAGACGCAAGCAGATATCCCAAGCCAGGTCTTTATGTTTATCGTTATTGATAACCAAAGCATTGAGCAAACCTCTACCTCGCACATAGGAAGCCACTGTTGATACCTCGCAAAGCCTATTCATCGCATCGCGGAATATTTGACCAAGGCGGAAAGCATTCTCAGCCAAATGCTCATCTTTGACAACATCAAGCGCAACTATGGCTACACAAGCTGCTATGGGATTACCGCCAAAAGTAGAGCCATGCTGACCTGGACGAATCACCTCCATGATAGCATCATCTGACAAGACTGCTGATACAGGATAAGCCCCTCCCGAAAGTGCTTTCCCCAAAATCAATATATCCGGGTGCACACCCTCATAATCACAAGCCAGAAGTCGCCCTGTACGTGCAATGCCCGTTTGAACCTCATCAGCAATAAACAACACATTATGCTGTTTACAAAGGTCATAACAAGCCTTCAAGTACCCCTCATCGGGTACAAAGACACCCGCTTCTCCCTGAATAGGCTCTACTAAGAAACCGGCAATATCAGGATCGCTCTCGAGCAGTGCTTTTAAAGCCTCTACATTGTTATAGGGTATTGTCACAAAACCGGGAGTATAAGGCCCATAACCATCGAATGCATCAGGATCTATCGAGAAAGACACAATACTGATTGTACGACCATGAAAATTCCCTTCACAAGTTACAATCTTTGCTTTTCCACTTTCAATACCTTTTTTTTCGTAGGCCCATTTACGACAAAGCTTCAATGCTGTTTCCACTGCTTCGGCGCCCGTATTCATTGGCAAGAGTTTATCATAACCGAAGTATCGAGTCGCATATTCTTCATAGCGGCCTAACTTGTCATTATGGAAAGCCCTCGATGTCAATGTAAGCAATCGTGTTTGAGCTGTCATGGCCTCGACGATACGTGGATGACAGTGCCCTTGGTTGACAGCTGAATAGGCAGAAAGAAAATCAAAATATTGTTTATCATTTACATCCCAAACATGTACACCTTCACCTCGTTGGAGCACCACAGGAAGCGGATGATAATTATGCGCACCATAGCGCTCTTCCAACTCTATAAGTTGTTTTGCATTCAGTTCTTTTTCCATATTCTTATTTTTGATTAATAGGGTTATATATTTCGGCCATCATACAGCGGGCACTTCCACCTCCATACTGTTCAATTGTTGATATATCTATAGGTACCAACATATTATATGCAGATAATTGCTGTCGTTGTTGGTTGCTCAGAGCATCATAAGCCGACTGCGAAAGAATCAAGTACGGAATATTATCTGCTGATTCTACTTGGAGCATATTACCAGCAAAGTGATGTATTTGCTCTTGCGTCAATGCCACGATCAATTCTTTTCCTGAATTAAGCAGTGTAGCCATGACCATCATTTTTTCTTTTTCATCATCTATAGCATCAAAACACACTAAAGCATATTTATCAGCTACACACATCATCACATTGGTATGATAAATAGGTAATCGCTTCTCATCAACACTTTGGTAAGCATGAAAAACACAAGGCGTATAACCGAAATCTGCGCAAAACTCCAAGAATAAACCTTCATCAGTACGTTCGGATAGAGCTGCATAAGCAATGCCAGCGTTTCGATCTAGAATCATACTTCCTGTACCTTCCAAATAATATCCCTCAGTCTCTTTGTTTGAATAATCAACCATTTGATTAATTTCAAAACCTACCTTCGTAAGATCTGCTAAGATATCCATACGTCGCTCTAGCCGTCTGTTAGGCGCAAACATAGGATAAAGAGCTACACGGCCATCGCTATGAAAGCTCACCCAATTATTGGGAAAAATAGAATCAGGTGTATGAGGCTGTGCCGTATCTACAACAGTTACAATATTAACACCTATCGCGCGTAATTTTGCAACCATATCCGTAAATTCTCGATGCGCTTTTTTTTGAATAGTCGATAAAGATTGACCATCCTTCTTTTGGAAGTAATTGTTAGCAGCAGTTTCTTCATTGAATCCAAAAGCAACTGGCTCAATCATTAATATATGTGATGTCATAGTAATGCAAGTGTTAATCGTTAGCACGTATCAACGGGAAAGTTGAGCAACGTAAAAGCCCACCCATTTTAGATATTTCATGATAGGGAACACGTTCTACAACCATTGACCACTCCTCTTCTAGATAGCGGTTGAGGCGATCAAATCGCTGTTCGCTCACTACCACTTGAGGGGATATAGAAAACACATTGGTATTCATATGATACATTTCTTCTTGGGTGATATGAAATAAATTGGCTTTTCCAAACACGTCTACAACAGTCTCATATGATTTCTCATCCAAAAAGCCCTCCTTATATATGATAGCTTTCCCCTTGCTTACTGGCATAAAAGTACAGTCTAGATGTAGCACACCATTCCAAGGGTCAACATTACTTTTTTTCAATTCGAGGGGAATAAATGTTTTCTCAGGACATACCTCTTTCAGAAAATCAAAAGCATAACTATTGGTACGGGCAGTTTTCATCTGTGAATAATCAGGCCGTGAATACATGCCGACAAACACCAGATCGTCATACAATACAATATCACCACCTTCTACATGTGCTTTCTCTGGCAGATTATAAATCTTATTATAAGCGATCTGATTATAAACGGTCTCGTATGCTTCCTTTTCATCCTCTCTATCGGGAATGATATTAGAAACAATAACTTTATCATTAATGACAAAACCTACATCACGTGCAAAGATCTGATTACAATTATCCAAAGTCCAAGGACGGAAAATCTGCACGTTATATCTAGACAAGACACGCTCGAACATATTCATTTCCTTATATACATCCTCTTCGCGCGGATATATACCTAGAGAAACTGTTTCGTATGATTTGGCATCATATGTCTCTTCCAAAGTGGGTACCCGCCCTAATGATCCAGGCTGTCCCAATACTACTGATTTAAGTGTCGACGTTTCGTTATTGATGTACAGTTGCATATATATCTTATTTTTATGCAAATGTATAGTTTTGTTTCTTACACGCAAACATTTACAATACATTTTTCCACACATATAATAGAATTCGTGTTATAATGCTTCTATTTATAGAAGTAAACAATCATTATCATCTATCAAATAGGCATTAAAGAATCACTTAGACAATCTCAATGTCAATCTTAAAAGCATTTACAAACTAATCTGTCGAAGAAAAGACACTTTATCTACACAAAAAGACAAAACATTTAAAAATATGTGCTTATTTTTGTGAACATGATAAATATTTAGAACCATGAAAAAAATACGAGTCGGACTACTTGCACGAATCATTATCGCTATCCTATTGGGCATTGCCTTTGGTTTTCTTTTCCCCGAAGGATTAGTACGCCTTTTCATTACATTCAACTCTATCTTTAGTGAATTTCTAAGCTTCTGTATCCCATTAATTATTGTGGGACTTGTTACAGTAGCAATTGCCGATATAGGCAAGAATGCAGGTCGCATGTTGCTCATCACAGCTATTATTGCATACGGAGCTACATTGTTTTCGGGCTTTCTGGCCTATTTCACAGGTGCTACCCTATTTCCACATCTCATAACTCCTGAAAGTTCTGTCAGTCAAATAACTGACGTACCAGAGTTATTGCCATTTTTCACGATAAAGATTCCACCTTTAATGAATGTAATGACAGCACTGATCATGTCATTCGTAGTCGGACTAGGTATTGCCAAATTACAAGGGCGCGCATTAAAGAACTGTGCACAAGAATTCCAGCAAATCATCATTAAACTGATTGATAGTGTCATCATACCATTATTACCCATTTATATCTTCGGCATATTCTTGAACATGACCTGCACCGGACAAGTATTCTCAGTTTTATTGGTATTTGCCAAAATCATCGGCGTAATCTTTATTTTGCATATCTTCCTATTGATCTTTCAATATGCCATTGCTGGCTCTATAGTGCGGCGCAACCCGTTTGTTTTGCTCTACCGCATGCTACCTGCCTATTTCACGGCCTTAGGCACACAGTCATCTGCCGCTACTATTCCTGTTACTTTAGAGCAAACAGAAAAAAATGGTGTTTCTGAAGATATCGCTGGATTTGTTGTTCCACTCTGCGCAACCATACACCTTTCGGGGAGTACTATGAAGATCGTGGCTTGCGCTTTAGCACTTATGATAATGCAGGGGATCAGTTTTGATTTTGCACAATTTGCAGGTTTCATATTCATGCTTGGTATCACAATGGTGGCTGCTCCTGGTGTGCCTGGCGGAGCCATCATGGCCTCGCTTGGAGTACTCAGTTCCATATTAGGTTTCGACGAATCCGCACAGGCTCTTATGATTGCATTATATATAGCAATGGATAGCTTCGGCACAGCATGCAATGTCACTGGCGATGGCGCCATAGCCCTAGTAGTGGACAAGATCGCAAAAGTGATAAAGAAGTAGTAGCGCTTTAATCTTGCTATAAAGGTCGAGCTTCATTTATTTATAAAAAATAAAAACCATGTCGATAGAGTTATACCGACATGGTTTTTTAGTTTAAGACAAGTAGCTAGATGTCTTACTTATATTCTTCCCAACTTTTGATAGCGATATCATCAATGCTCATCGTGCAGAATGAGTTAATGAAAGCGCTCGCCAAACGAGCGTTGGTTATTAATGGAATATTGAGGTCGATAGCGGCACGACGTATCTTGTAACCGTTGCTCAACTCGCCAGCAGTAAGATTTTTTGGTATATTCACCACCATATCTATCTCTTTATTATGGAGCATATCTAATGCTTGAGGATATTTACCTTCATCGCTTGGCCAGTAAACCAATGTATTTTCAATACCATTTTCCAGCAATGCGCGATGTGTGCCACCTGTAGCAAATAGCTTATAGCCTTTGTTTACTAACATACGAGCAGCATCCATCATATCTGCCTTTTGCTTCATGGTACCTGTAGAAAGAAGTATATTCTTTTCGGGTATACGATAGCCCACAGAAAGCATTGCTTTCAATACGGCACACGAAGTATCAGAACCGATACAACCTACCTCACCAGTAGAAGCCATGTCAACGCCCAACACAGGGTCAGCCTTTTGCAGACGGTTGAACGAGAATTGTGACGCTTTGATACCCACGTAATCCAATTCAAAGAGATTCTTTGATGGTTTCTCTACCGGCAAACCAAGCATTACCTTTGTAGCAAGTTCGATAAAGTTGATCTTCAGCACTTTGCTTACAAATGGGAAAGAGCGGCTAGCACGTAGATTACATTCGATTACTTTGATATCATTGTCTTTCGCCAAATATTGAATGTTGAAAGGACCAGAAATGTTCAAAGCTTTAGCAATCTCCTTACTAATGCGCTTGATGCGACGAACAGTCTCAACATATAGCTTTTGCGGAGGGAATTGGATCGTAGCATCACCCGAGTGCACACCTGCAAACTCAATATGTTCACTGATTGCATAGGCAATGATCTCACCATTTTGGGCCACTGCATCCATTTCTACTTCCTTGGCATGTTCTATAAATTGGCTTACTACCACAGGATGTTTCTTCGAGATATTAGCAGCCAACTTCAAGAAACGTTCCAGCTCTTCGCTGTTCGAACATACATTCATAGCAGCACCGCTCAACACGTAAGATGGGCGAACCAATACAGGGAAACCAACTTCATCTACAAACTCATTGATATCATCCATTGATGTCAATTCTCTCCAACGTGGTTGATCTACACCAATGCGGTCGAGCATAGCCGAGAATTTCTCACGGTCTTCAGCATTGTCAATACTCTTGGCAGAAGTACCTAGAATATTTACATGCTGTGCATCCAGGCGAAGAGCTAGGTTGTTAGGAATCTGACCTCCGGTTGATACGATCACACCATGAGGGTTCTCTAGTTCGATGATATCCATCACACGTTCGAATGTCAACTCATCAAAGTATAGACGATCACACATGTCATAATCCGTAGATACAGTCTCTGGATTGTAGTTGATCATCACACTGCGATAGCCTTCTTTGCGAATAGTCTCTAGAGCTTGTACACCACACCAGTCAAATTCGACTGAAGAACCAATGCGATAAGCACCCGAGCCCAATACCACGATTGACTTATGATCGCCAGTGTAATGAACATCATTAGCTATACCGCTATAAGTCAGATACAGATAATTGGTCTGTGCAGGATATTCAGCAGCAAGTGTATCGATTTGCTTCACCACTGGTACTACTCCCACATGCTTACGATAGTTGCGAATAGCCAAGATACCATCTTCCATCTCGCCATCAAAATGGATAGCACGAGCTACTTGGAAATCAGAGAAACCTTGTACTTTAGCTTTACGCAATAGCTCGACCGGCAAGTCTGCCAATTGTTTATGATTATTGCCCCAGTTATTTAGCTCTTCCGAAGTCTTCATGATATTATCTAGCTTCTGTAAGAACCATTTATCGATCTTTGTCAAATCATGAATCTGATCGATAGTATAGCCTGCACGCATCGCCTTCGAGATGACGAAAATACGTTTGTCAGTTGGTTCACGCAGGGCTTTGTCGATATCGGCAATCACCAACTCTTTGTTTTCCACAAAGCCATGCATACCTTGACCGATCATACGAAGACCTTTCTGGATGGCTTCTTCGAATGTACGACCGATAGCCATTACCTCACCTACTGATTTCATAGATGAACCCAACTCCTTGTCTACACCATGGAATTTACCCAAGTCCCAACGTGGAATCTTACATACCACATAGTCAAGCGCTGGTTCGAAAAAAGCACTTGTAGTCTTTGTAACCGAATTTTTCAGATCGAAAAGTCCATAGCCTAGACCTAGCTTAGCTGCTACAAAAGCCAAAGGATAACCAGTTGCTTTAGAAGCAAGCGCTGATGAACGGCTGAGACGAGCATTTACTTCAATAACGCGATAGTCTTCTGACTCTGGATCGAAAGCATACTGCACATTACACTCGCCCACGATACCAATATGGCGAATGATGCGGATAGCCAATTCGCGAAGTTTATGGTATTCGCTGTTGGTCAGTGTTTGTGATGGAGCAATAACGATGGACTCACCTGTATGGATACCCAGTGGGTCGAAATTTTCCATGTTACAAACCGTGATACAGTTGTCAAAACGGTCACGCACCACTTCGTACTCCACTTCTTTCCAGCCACGCAATGATTTTTCTACCAATACCTGTGGTGAGAAAGAGAAAGCCTTTTCGACCAACACATTCAGTTCTTCTTCGTTGTCGCAGAAGCCTGATCCTAGACCACCCAAGGCATAGGCAGCACGGACAATGACAGGATAACCCAAGTTTGCAGCAGCGCGACGAGCGTCAGCTGCATTTTCTACAGCTTCGCTCTTAATGGTCTTCACATCAATCTCATTGAGTTTCTCAACGAAAAGCTCGCGGTCTTCTGTGTCTATGATAGCTTGTACTGGCGTACCCAGTACTTTCACATTGTATTTCTCAAGGATGTTTGCTTTGTAGAGTTCCACACCACAGTTCAATGCAGTCTGTCCACCAAAAGCCAACATGATGCCATCAGGTTTCTCTTTTTGAATAACTTTCTCCACAAAATAAGGAGTCACTGGCAAGAAGTAAATCTGATCAGCTACACCTTCACTGGTTTGTACAGTAGCGATATTAGGATTGATAAGGATAGTCTCAATACCTTCTTCCTTCAAGGCTTTTAGAGCCTGCGAACCAGAGTAGTCGAACTCGCCGGCTTCACCAATTTTCAGAGCGCCCGAACCAAGGAGCAATACTTTCTTTATATTTTGTTCTTTCATTATCGTCGGTTATTTTAGCAGATTTACAAAATCATCAAACAAAAACTCAGTATCTGTTGGCCCACTAGCCGCTTCTGGATGAAACTGCGCTGAGAACCAAGGATTGTCCTTATGCTTGATACCCTCATTAGAACCATCATTCATATTGATGAAAAGTGGTTCCCAACCATCGCCAAGTGTATTATTATCCACAGCATAACCATGATTTTGTGAAGTCACAAAACAGCGATTTGTACCTACCATACGCACGGGCTGATTGTGACTGCGGTGACCATATTTCAGTTTGTAGATTTTAGCACCACCTGCTTTAGATAGCAATTGGTTACCCATACAGATACCAAAGATTGGCAACTGGGGATTTTCCATTGCTTTGCGTATATTTTGGACGGCGGCATCACAAGTGTCAGGGTCACCAGGACCATTCGAGATAAACAATCCATCAAATTCTAGCTGATTGAAGTCGTAGTTCCATGGCACACGAATCACCTCTACATCACGCTTTAACAGACAGCGGATGATGTTTGACTTTACACCACAATCCACCAACACCACTTTCTTCTTGTCTTTTCCTTCATTATATCGGATGACCTCCTTGCAACTTACTTGGTCCACATAATTGATACCTGCATATACTGCTTCAGGCACATTTTCGGGTTCATCATCGAAAACGATCTTTCCCATCATCACACCATGCTCACGCAACACTTTAGTCAGCTCGCGTGTATCGATGCCAGTGATACCAGGCACTTTCTCGCGCTTCAACCACTCGGCCAAGCTTTCCACTGCATTCCAATGGCTATACTCCTCTGAGTAATCGCTGACAATGATTGCATCTGCGTGAATCTTGTCACTTTCCATAAACACTGGCAATCCATTTGAATCGAAAGTAAAAGGAGGCACACCATAATTACCAATCAATGGGTAAGTAAGTGTCATCAACTGTCCGGCATACGAAGGGTCAGTCAAACTCTCAGGATAACCGGTCATAGCTGTATTAAACACAACCTCACCAGCCACCGGCTTTTCGTAGCCAAACGACTTGCCATGGAAACGGCTCCCGTCGTCAAGGATTAAAGTTACATTTCTCATCGATATATATTAATATGCTAATGTGCCAATATGCCAATATATCCAAATGACTACTTAATAGTTGTCAGTACAAAGGATATATAAGCATATTGACACATAATATAGAATAAATTTAAAACTGATAAACTTGCTCAATATAATTGATAAACGCTTCATTCAAAAGCTTTACCCCACCCGGTGTCGGGTAGTCGCCGCTGAAATACCAGTCGCCTTTATGATTGGGGCACGACTCATGCAAACCACTTAAGGGCTGGTAGACGATCTCTACCGTAGCGTTAATCCCTTTTGGAGTCAGCAGCTCAACCATCTTGTCCGATATTTCCTCATCGGTAAATGGAGCATATATTTCTTTGACATAGTTCACCATTTGTTCTTTTGGCAAACCCACTTGTTCTTTTGATTTGCGATAAGCAGAAGCAATGATGTCTTTCATATCACGCTCCTTCAACAATTCGATAGCAGCCTTGAAAGCGATAAACTCACTCATGCGTGCCATGTCTATACCATAGTAATCGGGGTATCGCACTTGAGGCGAAGAACTTACTATCACAATCTTTTTAGGATTGAGACGGTCCAATATGCTGATGATGCTTTGACGGAGTGTAGTACCACGCACGATGCTATCATCTATCACCACCAGATTGTCTACATGTGGGACAATGCTTCCATAAGTGACGTCATAAACGTGTGCTGCCAAATCATTGCGACTGTTTCCTTCGGCTATGAAGGTGCGAAGCTTGATATCTTTTATCGCTACTTTCTCACTACGGATACGCTTGGCCAGAATTTTATTAAGTTCTTCCATATTAGGATTGTGTCCTAAAGCGGCGATATCTTTTATTTTAGTTTCGTTGAGGTAGTTGTCAAGTCCTTCCAACATGCCGTAAAAAGCGACTTCGGCTGTGTTGGGGATAAAAGAGAATACAGTATTATCCAAGTCGTTGTTGATGGATTTAAGGATACGTGGGATCAATTTTTCGCCCAGCAATTTACGCTCCTTATATATATCCATATCACTGCCGCGAGAGAAGTAGATCCGCTCGAAAGAGCATGCTTTCTTTTCGCGTGCCTTGTTGACTTGTGATGTTCTGACTTTTCCCTGCTTATTGATGAAGAGCGCCTGTCCGGGCTGTAGTTCCTTGATATTATCTGCCGAAACATTGAAAGCAGTTTGTATTACCGGACGCTCAGAAGCCAATACGGCAATCTCATCGTCTTGATACCAGAAGGCTGGGCGAATACCCCACGGATCGCGAATGGCAAATGACTCTCCACTACCGGTAAGACCACAAATCACATAACCACCATCCCATTCTTTACTGGAGCTTCTCATCACATTGGCCAAATCGATATGATCTTCGATATAATGCGTGATGTCCATTCCTGTGAGTCCATCAGCCTCAGCTAGGTTGAAAAGTCGCTCTACTTCGCGGTCCAATCTGTGTCCCACTTGTTCGAGCATAATGTAGGTATCGGCATATTTGCGTGGATGTTGTCCGATGGCAGTGATACGTGCAAATGTTTCATCTACATTTGTCATATTGAAGTTGCCACATAGAGCCAGATTTTTGGCACGCCAGTTATTTCTTCTTAGAAACGGGTGTACGAACGAGATTCCAGTACGGCCAGTAGTCGAATAGCGCAAATGCCCCATATAGACTTCACCGGCAAAAGGCAAAACCTTTTTGGCGTATTCAGCATCATGCATCTGCTCTTTGGTGAGTCCTTTGAAGTTGTTTTGCACAGCTTCAAAAATCTCAGTAATCGCATCCGACCCTAATGCTCTTTCGCGAAACATATACTCCTCGCCAGGGTTTGCTTCAAGTTTCACACAGGCCAATCCCGCTCCTTCTTGTCCGCGATTGTGCTGTTTTTCCATCAGCAGATATAGCTTGTTTAAGCCATACATCCATGTGCCATACTTTTTTTCGTAGTAATCCAGCGGTTTAAGCAAGCGAATCATCGCAACCCCGCATTCATGCTTCAATTGTTCCATTAAATATATAAAAGTTTATTCTATTCAAATTTTGCAGATCCCACAACGAAAAAATTCAAAGTGAAATCTGCAAAATCCAAGTTATTCTACGGTTACCGACTTAGCCAAATTTCGTGGCTGATCGACATCCATTCCTTTGCACACGGCCACGTGATAGGCCAATATCTGCAGTGGAACGGTAGTAATTAACGGATCAAGACACTCCAAGGTCTCGGGCAATTCGATACAGTAGTCGGCAATTTTACTGATTACAGTATCGCCCTCATTTACCACGGCAATCACTCTACCTTTGCGTGCTTTGATTTCCTGAATATTACTTAAAACTTTTTCGTACAAGCCATTGTGAGTCGCAATCACCACCACAGGCATTTCTGCGTCAATCAATGCGATAGGTCCATGCTTCATTTCGGCTGCTGGATACCCTTCAGCGTGGATGTACGAGATTTCTTTTAGCTTCAAAGCGCCCTCTAGAGCTACGGGATACGAATATCCACGACCAAGATAGATAAAATTGTGCGCATACGTGAATATTTTAGATAATTCTGCGATTTTATCATTCAGTTTCAAAACTTTTTTCATTTTTTCAGGAATATGATTCAACTCCTGAACAATCTTCAAATAGTTTTCTTCGCTGATCGTATTCTTCTCTTTGGCCAGCGTCAATGCCAACATGGTCAACACAGTCACCTGTCCGGTGAAGGCTTTAGTAGACGCTACTCCAATTTCAGGTCCTACGTGAATGTAAGAGCCAGTATCTGTAGTGCGAGGTATTGACGAACCAATAGCATTACATATACCATATATGAATGCGCCTCTGCTTTTTGCCAGTTCCACCGCCGCTAATGTGTCGGCTGTTTCTCCACTCTGCGAAATAGCTATCACCACATCGTCTTTATCAATCACCGGATCGCGGTAGCGGAATTCAGACGCATACTCCACTTCAACAGGAATGCGGCAGAAACTCTCAATCAACTGCTTGCCGATAAGAGCCGCATGCCAAGATGTACCACAAGCCACAAAAATGAATCGTTTTGCCTTGAGTAATCTTTCTTTGTGATCGATGACTGCTGAAAGCACAACGTTGGTACCCTCCACATTGACACGGCCACGCA
Organism: uncultured Bacteroides sp.; assembly: GCA_947074295.1. Lineage (GTDB taxonomy): Bacteria > Bacteroidota > Bacteroidia > Bacteroidales > Bacteroidaceae > Bacteroides. The sequence continues at coordinate 48,051 of CAMTPC010000008.1, forward strand.
TACAGTCATTGATACAATCGGGCTGCTCAAAAATTTCCTTTAACATAAAGTGAGGATAACCACCTTTTTCGAGCTGTCCCAAGTTCAAGGTCACAGTTTTTACTTCTGGTGTTACCTCTATATTGTGTAGGTTGACTACCTTTAATTCTTTTCCTTTATTAATAACGGCAATTTCTTCGTCTTGCAAATACACTACTTTATCAGTATACTCTACGATTGGAGTCGCATCTGACGCCAAAAAGAATTCGTCTTCGCCGATTCCCACTACTAATGGGCTACTTTTGCGAGCCGCGATTATCTGTTCTGGATGTCCTTTCTCAAGAACAGCGATGGCGTATGCGCCAATCACTTCGCGAAGCGCCAATTGAACCGCTGCGAGCAGGTCCAACTTATTTGTTACCTTAATATATTCTATTAGCTGCACCAGTACTTCAGTATCAGTGCTACTTTTGAATTTATATCCTTTTTCCTGAAGCTTTTCCTTCAGAGTGGCATAGTTTTCAATGATACCATTGTGAATCAATGCCAATGTTTCTGTCGATGAGTAGTGAGGATGCGCATTGGCCGAACAAGGTTCGCCATGTGTTGCCCATCTTGTATGAGCAATACCGATTGTTCCAGTCGTGTCTTTTTGTTCGGCAAAACCTTCCAACTCACTCACTTTACCTTTAGCCTTATAGACGTTCAATTGATTGTCTGTGTTTATCAGTGCCACACCCGCACTGTCATAGCCTCTATATTCGAGGCGCTTCAAGCCCTTTATTAATATGGGATAAGCATCTTTTTTTCCAATATAACCAACAATACCACACATAATTATTTAATTTTGACGTTTTTCGGTGCAAAGATATATAAATATTGCTTTTGTATGACTCACACGAGGCAAGAAATGACACTTATAAATACAAATCTTTATAAAGAAGAACTGACCAGAAAAAAAATCCCATGAATATACACTAATTATACACGCCCTCCTATTATCGCTTTACATCATTAATTATCAATGCATTAGCAAACGCAAACACAATCAAGGCTACTCCACTCGCTATGCAAGGCTAAACAGCGTACAAAGCAACCTTACCCAGCATCGCAATAAAAGCTCGTCAACATATTGATAAATATATCTTAATAAAACAAAAACAAATACTTCTCAATTCACTGAATATCAAGACGCTATAAATTTTCATATAATTTACACCTCCTCATTCTTAAGATCGAAGAATGAAACAAACAACACCCTCTTGCCCTTGTGTTAACCAATATATATTTTTGTTATTTATTGAATAATACAGAGTCGATGGACAAAAAATAAATCGACAACACGTTTCTATTTATCATTTTATAATGTTTTTACCTTACTTTTTATTACTTTCGCAACACATTTTTATACTTATTGATACGTTAATGTATATTAATATTCGGATAAATAGTTAAAAACAAAGCCTAAATGTATCATAATGAAATTAAATTTATATTTTTGCAACTCATATTGATAGAACAAATAGGTATTATAAGATTATAAAGCTAAACAGAATGAAAAAAAGAGAACTTTTTAACAACAAACAAAAGGAGCTGTCGTACCTGCGACAGCCGCAGCACTTCGGGCTGTATGATGCCGCAAATGAGCACGACGCTTGCGGTGTAGGTATGATTGTTAATATCCAGGGAAGCAAATCGCACGACATTGTTGAAGCTGCATTAAAAGTCCTCGAGAACATGCGTCATCGCGGCGCCGAGGGAGCCGACAATAAGACAGGGGATGGAGCGGGTATCATGCTTCAGATTCCTCATGAGTTCATTTTGTTGCAAGGTATCCCAGTACCCGAAAAAGGTAAATATGGTACAGGACTTTTATTTCTTCCCAAAAACACAAAAGACCAGGCTGATATCTTGAGCATCGTTATTGAAGAAATCGAGAAGGAAGGTCTGACATTGATGCATTTGCGCAATGTGCCTACTTGTCCTGAGATCCTTGGAGAGTCAGCGTTGGCTACTGAGCCAGACACGAAGCAAATCTTCATCACTGGTTTCACCGATTCGGAGACTGCAAACATCAAACTTTACTTGATTCGTAAAAGGATCGAGAATAGAGTGAGAAATTCGGCTATCCCTGCCAGAAATGATTTTTATATCGTATCACTCTCTACCAAAAGCATTGTATATAAAGGTATGCTTTCGTCAATGCAACTACGCAACTACTTTCCTGATTTGACTAACAGTTATTTCACAAGTGGTTTGGCGCTGGTTCACTCACGTTTTAGTACCAATACTTTCCCTACATGGGGGCTTGCACAACCTTTCCGTCTCTTGGCACACAACGGTGAGATCAATACCGTACGTGGCAACCGAGGCTGGATGGAAGCTCGTGAAAGTGTGCTTTCTAATCCTATTTTGGGTAACATCAAAGACCTTCGCCCTATCGTACAACCAGGCATGAGCGACAGTGCATCTCTTGATAATGTATTGGAATACCTTACCATGTCAGGTTTGAGTCTGCCACACGCCATGGCCATGCTAGTACCCGAATCTTTCAATGAGAAGAATCCTATCAGCGAAGATTTGAAAGCATTCTATGAATATCACTCTATCCTGATGGAACCATGGGATGGTCCTGCTGCATTGCTGTTTAGCGACGGTCGATTTGCGGGTGGTATGCTTGATCGCAATGGTCTTCGTCCAGCACGCTACCTCATCACTAAAAACGACATGATGGTAGTAGCTAGTGAAGTGGGCGTAATGGATTTCGAACCTGGAGATATCAAAGAAAAAGGTCGTCTACAGCCGGGCAAGATTCTTTTGGTAGATACTGAAAAAGGCGAAATATATTATGATGGCGAATTGAAAAAACAATTAGCCGATGCACATCCTTACCGCACATGGTTGGCAACTAACCGTATTGACCTAGATGAACTGAAAAGTGGTCGCAAGGTGACACAAAGCCTACCCGACTACAATAAGATGTTACATACTTTCGGCTATTCGAAAGAAGATGTGGAAAAAGTCATCGCTCCAATGGCAGAGACTGGTGCAGAACCGGTACACTCTATGGGTAATGACACACCTTTGGCAATCTTATCGGATAAACCACAACTATTATATAACTACTTCCGCCAACAATTTGCACAAGTAACAAATCCTCCAATCGATCCAATACGCGAGGAATTGGTTATGTCGCTTAGCGAATTTATAGGTGCTGTAGGCAAAAACATATTAACACCAGACGAAAGCCATTGCAAAATGGTACGTCTGAATCACCCTATTCTGAACAATGCGCAGCTTGACATCCTTTGCAACATCCGTTATAAAGGATTCAACACAATCAAACTACCAATGGTGTTTGAAGCAGAAAAAGGTAAAGCGGGCTTACAAGAGGCGCTTGCTGAGCTATGCAAAAAAGCAGAAGACTCGGTGTCTGAGGGTGTAAACTATATCGTATTGACTGACCGCAATGTGGATGTCAAACATGCTGCTATTCCATCATTATTGGCTGTGAGCGCTGTGCACCATCATTTGATTTCGGTAGGTAAGCGTGTACAAACGGCTTTAATCGTAGAGAGTGGCGAGATTCGCGAAGTGATGCACGCTGCATTGCTACTTGGTTTTGGAGCCAGTGCATTAAATCCGTATATGGCTTTCGCTATCTTGGATAAACTGATTGCTGAAAAAGAGATTCAGCTGGACTATGCGACTGCTGAAAAGAATTATATCAAGGCTATTTGCAAAGGTTTGTTTAAGATCATGAGTAAGATGGGCATCAGTACTATCCGCTCTTATCGTGGTGCCAAGATTTTCGAAGCAGTGGGCTTGAGCGAAGAATTGAGCAATGCTTACTTCGGTGGCCTGAACTCTAAGATTGCAGGTATTCGTCTTGACGAAGTGGCGAATGACGCTATTGCCATGCATGCTGACGGCTTCAAAACTGAGGCTGAAAAACAAAAATTGGTAAACAAAGGTATCTATCACTTCCGCAAAAATGGTGAAGAGCATGCATGGAATCCTGAAACTATCAGCAACCTGCAGTTGGCAACTCGCCTTGGTAGCTATAAAAAATTCAAAGAATATTCGTCACTGGTGGATGATAAGAAAGCGCCTATTTTCCTTCGCGATTTCTTAGGCTTCAAACGCAACCCCATCTGCATCGATAAAGTAGAACCGGTAGAAAACATCATGCGTCGCTTTGTAACGGGTGCTATGAGTTATGGCTCTATCAGCAAAGAAGCTCACGAAGCTATGGCTATCGCGATGAATACTATTCATGGTCGAAGCAATACAGGTGAAGGTGGTGAAGATGCAGTACGCTTTACTCCCCGTCCAGATGGAACTTCACTACGTAGCGCTATCAAGCAAGTAGCATCGGGCCGCTTTGGTGTAACAGCTGAATATTTGGTTAATGCTGATGAGATCCAGATCAAAGTAGCACAGGGTGCTAAACCTGGCGAGGGTGGTCAGCTGCCTGGTTATAAGGTAGATAAGATCATCGCGAAAACACGCCATTCTATTCCTGGCATTTCGTTGATCTCTCCTCCTCCTCATCATGATATCTATTCAATAGAGGACTTAGCTCAGCTGATTTTCGATTTGAAGAATGTAAATCCGAAAGCTAAGATTAGCGTAAAGCTAGTTGCTGAAAGTGGTGTAGGCACCATCGCGGCTGGTGTCGCAAAAGCGAAAGCGGATTTGATCGTGATCTCTGGTGCCGAAGGTGGTACTGGTGCTTCACCTGCTTCTTCAATACGCTATGCGGGTATTTCGCCTGAACTAGGCTTGAGCGAAACTCAGCAAACATTGGTATTGAACGGTCTTCGCGGTCAAGTGATGTTGCAAGTAGATGGTCAATTGAAAACAGGTCGTGACATCGTACTGATGGCAATGCTAGGTGCTGAAGAATATGGTTTCGCAACATCTGCTCTCATAGTCTTAGGTTGTGTGATGATGCGTAAGTGCCATATGAATACTTGTCCCGTGGGTGTAGCTACTCAAAATGCCGAATTGCGTAAACGTTTCTTAGGTCGTAGCGAGTATCTAGTAAACTTCTTCCGTTTCTTGGCAGAAGAGGTACGCGAGTATTTGGCAGAAATTGGCGTAGAACGCTTGGATGACATTATCGGCCGCACCGATTTGATCGTTCGCAAGGAAGATGACAACTGCGCAAAACACCAGCTTATCGATTTTAGCAAAGTATTGGCCCGCGTGGACAACAATGCTGCTATACGCAATGTGACAATACAGGATCATGGCATTTCGACTGTAAAAGATGTAGCGATGCTGCACGCAGCTCAAGAAGCTATTGACTCACAAAAAGAGGTGTCTTTAGAATATACAATCGCAAATACTGATCGTGCGGTAGGCGCAATGTTATCAGGTGCAATTGCTTCCAAATATGGGGAAAAAGGGCTTCCTGAACATACGATTAATATTAAGTTCAAGGGATCGGCCGGACAGTCTTTCGGTGCATTCCTTACCCCAGGGGTTAACTTTAAGTTGGAAGGTGAAGCCAATGACTACTTAGGCAAAGGTCTTAGTGGTGGTCGCATCGCTGTGATGCCTCCTGTAAGAAGCAACTTTGATGCTGAAAATAATATCATCGCAGGTAATACTATACTTTATGGCGCAACAAGCGGCGAGGTATATATCAATGGCCGCGTAGGCGAACGTTTTGCTGTTCGCAACTCGGGAGCCGTGGTAGTAGTAGAAGGTGTAGGTGATCACTGTTGCGAATATATGACGGGTGGTCGTGTAGTAGTATTGGGTGAAACAGGACGTAACTTTGCCGCAGGTATGAGTGGTGGTGTAGCGTATGTCTGGAACAAGAATGGTAACTTCGACTACTTCTGTAATATGGAAATGGTAGAGCTTTCTCTCATCGAAGAAGCTAGCTATCGTAAAGAGTTACATGAATTGATTCGCCAACACTATCTCTACACAGGTTCGAAGCTTGCACGCACGATGCTCGACGATTGGAATCGTTATGTAGATCAGTTTATCCAAATAGTACCTATCGAATATAAGAAGGTATTGCAGGAAGAACAAATGAAGAAGTTGCAGCAGAAGATTGCTGATATGCAACGCGATTACTAACCAATAAAAGACTAAAACAAAATGGGAGATCCAAAAGCATTTCTAAATATACACCGCAAGGAGGCCGGTTATCGCCCCGTACACGAACGCATCACCGATTATGGTGAAGTGGAACAAACATTGAATACCAACGATCGTAGATTGCAAGCATCGCGCTGTATGGATTGTGGTGTACCTTTCTGTCATTGGGCATGCCCATTGGGCAACAAACAACCTGAATGGCAAGATTATCTATACAAAGGTAAATGGAAAGAGGCATATGAAGTATTATCAGAAACTTGTGACTTTCCTGAATTCACAGGTCGCATCTGCCCTGCCCTTTGTGAAAAAAGCTGTGTACTGAAACTTTCATCGGAAGAGCCTGTCACAATCCGCGAAAATGAGGCGGCTATCGTGGAAGCTGCTTTCAGAGAAGGCTACATAACACCACATACACCCGAACGCAACGGAAAAAAAGTAGCTGTTATCGGTGCAGGTCCTGCTGGTTTGGTAGTAGCTAATCAGCTAAACCAAATGGGTTACACAGTGACTCTTTTTGATAAAGCTGAAGCGCCAGGTGGGTTACTTCGTTATGGTATCCCTAACTTCAAACTTAACAAGAATATCATTGACAGAAGAATGAAGTTATTGAAGGAAGAAGGTATTGAATTCAAGATGGAGACAAATATCGATCTGAACAAACTACCTGAAGGATTTGACGCCTATGCCCTTTGCACTGGAGCCGAAACTGCCCGCGATCTTCCTATCCCTGGAAGGGAGCTGAAAGGCATTCACTTGGCACTTGAGATGCTAGCGCAACAAAATCGTATTTTAGATGGAATCAGCATACCAAAAGATCAACTAGTTAATGCGAAAGGCAAAAAAGTATTGGTTATTGGCGGTGGGGATACAGGTTCAGACTGTATAGGTACGAGCGTTCGTCATGGAGCAACACAAGTGACACAAATCGAAATCATGCCTCAACCTCCCGTGGGCCATAACCCTGCTACACCATGGCCACAATGGCCAATCGTTCTGAAGACGACTTCGAGCCACGAAGAAGGCTGTACACGTCGTTGGTCTTTGGCTTCAAATAAGTTCATTGGTAAAAACGGCAAGGTGACAGGCGTGGAGGTAGAAGAAGTAGAATGGATACCGGGAGAAAACGGTGGCCGTATGACGATGAAACCTACAGGTAAGAAAGAAGTGATTGAGGCGGATATGGTGATGTTGGCTATGGGATTCCTTAAGACTGAACATCCTAAATATGCAGATAATGTTTTTATCGCTGGTGATGCAGCTATGGGTGCAAGTCTAGTAGTAAAAGCTATGGCAGATGCACGTAAGATAGCAGCACAAATCGACACTTTTTTGAATCATATGTAAATCAAATCTATTTATAAATAGTAAATGATTTCCGATAGCCTTTTCTTTTAGAAAGGCTATCGGAATAACTATCACTAATACACCCCATTTTTTTAACTCTTAAATTATCTCTATTATGTGTGGAATTGTAGGCATTTTCAATATAAAATCGCAGACGCCAGAACTACGTAAAAAAGCATTGCGTATGGCACAAAAAATTCGTCACCGTGGTCCGGACTGGAGCGGCATATACTGTGGTGGCAGTGCTATCCTTGCACACGAGAGACTATCTATAGTTGATCCAAAAAGTGGAGGTCAACCCCTCTACTCTCCCGATCGGGAACAAATTTTGGCAGTCAATGGCGAGATTTATAATCATCGCGACATTCGCAATCGTTATGCGGATTCATACGAGTTTCAAACAGGCAGTGATTGCGAGGTAATCTTGGCTCTATATAAGGATAAAGGGATTGACTTCCTGGAAGAACTTAGTGGCATCTTTGCATTTGCTCTTTATGATGAGGATAAGGATGAATTCTTAATTGCACGTGATCCAATTGGGGTAATTCCACTTTATATTGGTTATGATACCGATGGAAAAGTCTATTTCGCAAGTGAACTTAAAGCACTTGAAGGTTTCTGTGAGAGATACGAACCCTTCCTTCCGGGTCATTACTTTTATAGCAAAGAAGGAAAAATGAAGCGTTGGTACAAACGCGACTGGATGGAATATGAAGCGGTGAAAGATAACGAAAGTAGTGTTGAAGCAATTCATGATGCTCTAGAGGATGCTGTACAACGCCAATTGATGAGTGATGTGCCTTATGGCGTATTATTGAGCGGCGGTTTGGATTCGTCAGTTATTTCGGCTGTTGCCAAAAAATATGCATCTATGCGCATTGAAACTGATGGGAAGAGCGAAGCTTGGTGGCCACAGTTGCACTCTTTTGCCGTAGGTTTGAAAGGTGCCCCCGATTTGGAGAAAGCACGTGAAGTAGCTGAACATATCGGAACAGTACATCACGAAATTCATTATACGGTTCAAGAAGGATTAGATGCCATCCGCGATGTAATCTATTTCATCGAAACATATGACGTAACAACTGTTCGGGCTTCTACTCCAATGTATCTGTTAGCTCGTGTCATCAAATCGATGGGTATCAAGATGGTTTTGAGTGGTGAAGGCGCTGATGAGATATTCGGTGGATACCTATATTTCCATAAAGCTCCCAACGCCCAAGCCTTCCATGAGGAAACCATACGCAAAATTAATAAACTTTATCTATATGATTGCTTGCGTGCCAACAAAAGTCTCTCAGCTTGGGGAGTAGAAGGACGTGTACCATTTTTAGACAAAGAATTCATGGATGTCGCTATGCGTACTAATCCTGCTGCAAAAATGGCTCCAGGAAAGACTATAGAAAAGAAGATCGTACGCGATGCTTTCGCCGATATGCTACCCGAAAGTGTAGCATGGCGTCAAAAAGAACAGTTCAGTGACGGTGTTGGATATAATTGGATCGATACACTGAAAGAAGTAACCTCAGCCGCGGTAAGCGACGAACAAATGGCTAATGCTGCCGAGCGTTTCCCTATTAATACGCCTATGAATAAAGAGGAATATTATTATCGTACAATTTTCGAAGAATTCTTTCCTAGCGAGAGTGCAGCCCGTAGCGTACCAAGTGTACCAAGCGTAGCTTGTTCTACCGCAGAGGCTCTGGCATGGGACGCTTCTTTTCAAGGTCAGAATGATCCTAGTGGTCGTGCTGTTCGTGATGTTCATGCAGAAGCCTATTAAACTGTTTTAGCACTTTATATCTTATAATTTTAGAGCGTTCATAATCCTGTTTATAGAATTATGAACGCTCTAATAATTGACAGCTAGCTATTAAAAC
>CAMTPC010000009.1 GCA_947074295.1 uncultured Bacteroides sp.
CAAGATGTCCTAATAATATTATCCTCAATATAGGTTAAAGGATATCTTTCCTATCGGTAAAAGCATTAGTCTATCGACCACAAAGAACAAAACCTCGACCAAAAAGGTTATATTAATCTATTCCGAAAAGCAATATACCTTATGAGAACATTATTACTTATACTCTCAATAATTCTTTTATCTGGTGGGATCATTTACTTAGCTGGGCGTATCACTAAAGTATTCGAACGCCTTAGTTTCAAGTGGACTTTGATCATTTTAATCCTCTTTACCACGTTGACCGTACTTGGATCTACCCTACTATTTCTTACACCGAGCAAATTTGGTAGTTTCTTATACAATGCCAGTTTTTTCTCATTGGTATGTATGGGTAGTTCCATCTTAGCATCTCTGTTTGTTACTTTACTTAACTTAGCACTTAGTCTTCGAACTTGGGCACGCGCTATGTTAACCTTCCTCATCACGATAGCTTTTGTAGCATATGGAATGGTGCATGCATTAGATGTACAAATAAAAGATGTAACTATTCCCATAAAGGGATTGACACATGAAGTCACCGCTGCATTGATTACCGATATTCATTTAGGCAATTTCTATGGAAAACGACAATTAGAAAGTATGGTAGAGAAGATTATTGAACTGAATCCTGATGTGGTATTCAATACAGGAGATTTATTCGAAGCTCGCGTTCATTTCAACGATAAATCTAACGTGCTTGAACCATTCAATAAACTCTCTATGCCTCATTACTTTGTCTTGGGAAATCATGATGAACATGCCGGAGTAGATGAAGTTTTAAGGGAATTAGAAAAAACGAATGTCATTGTACTTCGTAACCAGGTAGCAAATTTGGGTGAGTTGCAGATTATAGGTTTAGATAATATGCCTGCTGATAGTTTGGCTTCTAAACGACATACTTTACCTGGAGCAGAAACTGTAGATGCCGTACTACACAAATTAGATATTGATAAAGAAAAACCTACAATCGTCCTGCATCATCGGCCTGAAGGAGTAGAATATATGGAAGCTAAACATGCTGATTTACTTTTAGCAGGACATACGCATAATGGTCAGATATTTCCATTTAATCTGATAGCTAAACGGACTCATAAATACAATTATGGCATGTACCAATTCGGTGACATGAAGATATATGTATCGGCAGGAGCTGGTGCAGTATCATTTCCTATACGCATAGGTACTGACGCTGAAATCACTTATATTAAACTCATTCCAGAAATAAATCAATAATTTCTTTTCTCAAAAGAATATCATTGTATGATACTAACACCATTTAAATAGGCAACAGCCTCCAGACATTGTGATCGGCTGCTTGATGGTGCGAATTCTAAAGTATATAGATATTCATAGCCTGCGCTAAACTCTTTTCCATCAGGAAGTGGTAAAGAGAAACTCACCCATCCACCACTATATCCCTCTAAAATGACATCAGCTTGCCCAGTAATCTGACTAAAGTTAGATGCATCAAAAGGAACAAAGTTCAATGAAGCCACAAAACCATCGAGTGTAGCTTCTTCGGGTTGTGATTGAAATTTAGTCGAAGCATTAATGTGTCCTGTAGCCAATTGATAATTACAGTCTGCAGTATCAGGTTCTCCCAATGTCAATTGCGTGAGTGTGGTTAGTGTATATCCAGTAGCACCAGTACAGGTGATAACTACTTTAGTAGCTACATGTTCAAAAAGAATCGGAACTGTTTGAGGAGTTTCACCTGTTACCTCAACTCCAGTCTTTGACCACCATAAATAATCCAATTCATTGTATAATGTTGTAGCCAGACCATTTTGGTTCACATCAAAATTGGGTGTTTTATCACTTGTATTATTAAACTCAGACACTGCATAAATATTATATGTACCTTTTTGTAAGCTTACACCTTGATACAGAGGTGTAAGATAGCCAGCTGTTTTCACCACATATTTGTCTTGTCGATATTGATCACCTGTTTCTGGCGTATAATCGCCTTGATAAATGTATAAAGTTACATATCGCCCAACTGGTAAGTTTACTATTCCATTTTGTAAATACCGAGTATTATTTATTTCACTTGAATTGTGTGGCTGTACTCCTACAGTAAAAATGAAATCTACCATATTCGTCGTATCTTTTTGTGGCCTCTCCTTGATAGGAATATCTTCAATAACTACTCGATAAGTATCACCTGCACATGCGCATGCAATACACAAAACTATAAATCCAAATAGCAATAGATAAGTATATCTTCTCATAATCTTTCTTTTTATTAATCCGCTTCAACATCCGTAGAAACAGTCACCTCATTCCATGCAGCAACACGTACATATCCTAGCATAAGAGAATCTGCATCAAAAATCATATCATATTCATAAGAATGTCCAGCTTCATATCCATCCTCTGGGACCGGAATATTGACCTGACACAATTGATACTCCCCATTTTCTTGTTGTATATATGATTGATAAGATAAGCTATCTGCCTTTGCCGACAAAGGTATCATCACACATGATGTAGTAAAGCTGTCGATTGACATACTATCTTGAATAGAGGAAACTGAAGTAGCTGGTACTATCACACCAGTCAATAAACTCCATGTTACGCTATCAGAAATGACAGGAGGAGAATATGTGGCATATACAATTTGGGAAGCGGGATTTATAGAATCCTTATTAATGATGTTTACAATGATTTGCGTAGCTACATGATTAAATGTTATTGGTATTGTAATAGCATTTTGATCTATAGTTTGATTGCTGACTACACACCAAAGATAATCTTTATTATTATATAAATCAGATGCTACATTATCCTTAAAAGATGGGGGAAGAGAATCTTCTTTAACAGATATAGCATAAAAATCATATTCACCATCTATCAATGTCATAGGAGTATTAGTAGGCGATAAAGTTCCTGCTTCTTGTGATCGATAGACAGGAGAGATAATAGATTGTTGATTACCATCCGATGAGAACGCAAAAATCTGCGCCTTGCAATACTGAGGGAAAGGCGTCAAAGTGCGTGTGCTAATATTGCTCTCAATACGTGGTAAAAAATAAACAATATATTTTGTATTGGAGAGGTTAGTAGCACGTTGATCATCTACTATATATTTATTATCTACGCATCCATAAAGTATCGTTACCAATATCCCTACTAATAGTGGCAAAATACTTAACAGTGCTGTTTGTTTATTCTTAATCCTTGACATAGCTTTTATTTTTATCTTTCTTTATAAAGCTTTTATAGTATCAGCAGCTAAATCGATGATATAGTTGTATTGGTATCCTCCTTGAAACAGATTACCCTTAGGTTGGCGCACATTTTTTGTATATTCATATACCTTTCCGTCTCGTTCAATAACAAGTTTCATTTGCAGAGGTTCATACGTGATCAAGGGCAAGATAGAGACTTTAGCCTCATCGTTCTTAAGGGCAATATCCATAGAAACATCCTTAGCAGATACTGGTGAAATCTTTCCTGTGCTTAATGAAAGTATGGATTCATCTGGATTTGGAACAGTAAGAACCATAGATTTAATCATAGTATCTCCATCTTTATTATCCACTTTAAAATATAAAATAGAATTGAGTGGTTTTAATTTAATCTCAATGTTTGAAGTATCCTGATAAGATAGAGTCTGCATCTCGCTTTTCCACCAATAATAAGTTTCACCATTATATAAGTAAGTAGAAAGACCAGATGTCGGTTGAATATCGGGAATAGTATTATTATACATGACATCGGTCGAAAGTGCGTAAAATGTATAATCACCATCCCTTAGTTGGATATAGTTATAAATAGGGTATAACACAGCTTTCTTCAACGAAAAATAAACACTAAAATAGTTCCACTTCGAATTTTCGGGAGTATTATCTTTTGAGTAAATAAATAGATTAACGAAGATATTCTTGGATAAAGGAAGATATGTGGTAGATGTTTCCACATATTGATTTTGGAAAGAATAGATTTTAGGGTTAGCGATGCTACATGTTATAGATTTGAAACACGTCAACGTCTCATTGTCAGGATAATATAGTGTATCATTAATGATATCATCTTCTATCACCACATACACAGTATCTTTGCTACAACCTACAATAAATAATTGAATACATGCAAAGATACTAAATAAAATAATATATAAATAGCTTTGTTTCATAAGCTAATCCTCTTCTTTTATTGATGGATATAATGGTGTTCCTTCCAAATCAACCACAATCCATGATTCTATCTCTACATCATCCACATAGACTGTATCTTTGGTAAAGTTGACAGTATAATGATATGAATTGCCTGCCACCAACTCATCATTGGGAATCTCTAAAGATATATCAAACCCAGTTATACTATCACTCGAAGTAACATCATGCATTTTCATGCTTAGATAAGCATCCAAGGATCCTTCATATTGAAGAGGAAGTACACACAATGTAGAAATAAGACCTGACGAATTCATTACTTGCTGATCTGGAAGTAAACTTTGTGCAGGTATACGTGTATTGGTTGTAGAATCCAGTTTTGAAATAACCCCATCATAGAGTCCCCACTCCATTCCTATTGTATCAGGCACTTGTATCATAGTAAAGTTTATCCAATCCACAACTTCTGAAGAACCTTCATTTACAACATTTATCACTATCTGAGCAGTGCTATGTGTAAAGAGAATTGGTACATTAGAATTATTGACTTGTATGTTCAAGTGTTTGAAATACCAGAGATAATCTAAACCATTGGCAACAGGAGAAACTATACTATTGCGCATAATAGGAGGATCATCAGGCGAATTAACGGAGGTAAAATAAAAATCATATAGACCATCAACTACGATTACAGGGTCTTCGACCGGAGTGAGAGTACCAGCTGTCAAAGCCTGATAATAAGGCCATATCAGAAAAGGACCATCATATACACATACAAATATCTGTGCCTTGTTGCCTTTAGCAAATGGAGCGACTTCTGAAAGAATATTTCCTGTTGATACAAAACTATTATAAACTTGCGATGTAAAATTCACCAGATATTCATTCTTGATAATACTTGTATCATCATTTACATGCATATTTTCGTAGCGTTTATCAATGACGATAAATTCATTTCGCGTACATCCAAGCAGTAAGGCGATCAACAGGCAATATATAAGCAACAGTTTTTTCATTCTTTAATCTACTTGATCTGGAATTATCGGACTTCCATTCACATCAATCACATTCCAATCGGTAACATCCACACCGCTAAACAATACTGTATCTTTATCCAACGTCAAATTATAGAGGTAAGAATATCCAGCCTTCATATCATTCTCATAAACTGGAAGATTTAAATTAAATGTACGATTAGAACCTTCACTATCAATTTCTAGAACAAATGTACAGTTCATATCAGTCGTTTCATTCACTTTAATAGGTACCATGATATAAGCCGCTCTAAAGCCGAATGCTGTTTTTTTGAACCCCATCCCAATCATGTCATCCGTATTCACATTAATAGAATCAGATGGCCCGATTGCACCTTGATTAAACATATCCCAACTAATATCAGTCAAATCAGGAGGAGTAAGGGATACAGAAGTCACTGAATTAACTGTGATACCACTTTCAACGACTAAATTCACCTGAATTTGTGTACAACAATGTTGAAAGTCAATTGTAATCGTATCATTACCCTCAGTTACATCAACATTCCATTTTCCACACCATATATAGTCTAAGCCATTTTGAATATTAGTTGCCACACCCGTATTAAAAATAGGTACAGCCGTATTTACATCATTGACTCCTACAGCATACAAACTATATGTATTTGGATAGAGCATCATGGAATTCGTGACAGGCGATAATTCTCCAGTATCCTCAGATTGATAGTCTACACTTGTTTCCAAATAAGAATCAGCACCTACTGTATAAGCATAAATTGTAACAAGTCGTTCAGTATCAATAGGGCTCATATCAGTTCGAGTAGTTGCACGTGTAAACGATGAATATATATCGGCAAGGAAAGAAAGCTTCACTTTATCCTTTGAAGACACATCATCATCCGTATCTATCGATTCATTGACTCCTGCATTTATTAGAATTACACTCTTATCACAAGAATGCACAGAAGCTAAGGCGATAGATAAAAACAATATAATAAAAAAACGAACTACAATGCCTATACAAACAGGAATCCGCATATTTTCCGATATATAGAATTTTGTTTAACAAGGGGTGATAACTCTTTTTATAACAATGAATATCAGATATTTGTTTAATTTCACTATAAACTAAGTAAATTTACATTAAAAACGGATAATCTTTTTCGACATTATACATAATAAAAAAAGTCACCCCTATAAGAGATGACTTCTTTTACAATAATATAACTATTAACCTTATTTGTTACCGAAATAACGGTTGAATAAGCCTTCAAAACCTTTACCATGACGAGCTTCGTCTTTACACATTTCATGCACTGTATCATGAATTGCATCAAGATTCAACGCTTTTGCACGAGTAGCGATACGTTTTTTGTCTTCGCAAGCACCCGCTTCTGCATTCATACGTTTTTCAAGGTTTGTTTTAGTATCCCATACACAGTCACCCAATAATTCTGCGAATTTAGCTGCGTGCTCAGCTTCTTCCCACGCATAACGCTTGAATGCTTCTGCTACTTCAGGATAGCCTTCGCGATCAGCCTGACGGCTCATAGCCAAATACATACCAACTTCAGTACATTCACCCATGAAGTGATTGTTCAAGTCTTTGATCATTTCTTCGTCACAACCTTTTGCTACACCAATTACGTGCTCATCGCAGAATGCCAAAGGACCACCTTCAGTCTCTACAACTTCTACAAACTTTGTTGCAGGAGCTTTACATAATGGACATTTTTCGGGAGCAGCATCGCCTTCGTGAACATAGCCACAAACTGTACATCTAAACTTTTTCATTTTTCTTCTAGAATTTAATTAATTAGTCAATATCTTTATTTAAACAATTTTTGCAAATACCTTTATAGTAGGCATGAACCTCTTCTACATCGTGCCCTTCTGCACGTAAATCTTTTAGCTTTCGCAAGCCTACTTGAGAGTGAAAATCGTAAATCTTACCACATTTCTTGCATAGAAAATGTGCATGCTGTGATGTATCCGCATCAAAGTTCACATTCTTATCATCAATGGTAAGCATCAATACCGCACCGTTCTCGGCAAATAAACGCAGTGTGTTGTAAACTGTCGTTTTTGAAAGGGTGGGCATTGATTCTGATAAATCAGCATATACTTCTTCTGCAGACGGATGCGTGCGGTGCTCCATCATGTATTCCATTATGGCAATACGCTGCAAAGAAGGTTTTACTTGATGTGCTAATAAAATATCGTATGCTTTCATTTGCTTACTCCTTTCAACTTTGTAATCATTACAACTTTGTTTCCGTTGCAAATATAAAGCTTCTTCAATAACTACCAAAGAAAAGATGAACATTTTTCCAATTTAAGCTGCTTTTTTTCCATAAGCAATATATTAAAGCTGTTTTGCACCCCTAAAAATGACAACTATCGAAACTAATCACTAATTTTGTTTTAAATATTAATTTAATCTATAGAAGAGGATGGAATATGGGTTTATTAAAGTAGCTGCAGCCATACCAAGGTTGAAGATTTCTGACTGTAAATACAATGTATTGCAGATTGAAGAGCAAATAAAACAAGCTGCAGAAAGAGGTGTGAAGATTATCGCTTTCCCGGAAATGTCAATTACAGCTTATACTTGTGCCGATCTTTTTGGGCAACAACTTTTATTAGAAGATGCTGAAAAGGAGCTGCTGAACTTGTTACACCGTACATCATCATTAGATATTATTGCTATTGTAGGCATGCCTGTAATTGTTAATGATTCATTGATCAATGCTGCAGTTGTACTACAAAAAGGCTCAATAGTGGGTGTTGTACCTAAAACTTATCTGCCTAATTATAAAGAGTTCTACGAACAACGTTGGTTTATGCCTGCTTCAGATATACTCGATGATTCTGTTCATCTATGCGGATATAATATTCCATTAGGCACCAACCTGCTTTTCGAAACACCTGATACTACTTTTGGCATTGAGATTTGCGAAGATGTTTGGGCACCCATTCCACCCAGTTCATACCTCGCTCTTCAGGGTGCTGAAATCATTGTTAATCTTTCGGCTACAAATGAGTGCATAGGCAAGCATCACTATCTTCTTTCACTACTCAGCCAACAGTCAGCCCGTTGCATGGCTGGCTATATATATTCATCTTGTGGTTTTGGCGAGTCCACTACCGATTTGGTATTTGCCGGAAATGCATTGATCTACGAAAATGGCAGCCTATTGGCACAAAATGAGCGTTTCGACTTTGAAGAACAAATCATTATCAGTGAGATAGACATAGAACGACTCAGAGCAGAACGTCGCACGAACACCACTTTCGCAGCCAACAAGGGTAGCATAAAGCATCTTTCTAGGGCTGTACGAATCAAATTGAACCAATTTGTACATCATGATTTTTCCCTATCTCGCACTTTCGCCATGCATCCTTTCGTGCCTCAAGGAAATGCTCTAGACCAACGTTGCGAAGAAATTTTCTCCATACAAGTCTCAGGTTTGGCTCAACGATTGGTTCATACACATGCACAGAGTGCTGTGATAGGTATTTCGGGTGGTTTGGATTCTACCCTAGCCCTATTGGTGTGTGTGCACACCTTTGATAAACTAAAACTTCCACGCCAAGGCATTATAGGTATCACAATGCCTGGGTTTGGAACAACGGGGCGAACTTATAACAATGCCATGAGTTTAATGCGTTCACTAGGGATCACAATTCGCGAGATCAATATTAAAGCTGCATGCGAACAACATTTCGAAGACATCGGACATGATCCATCCATCCATGACGTGACTTATGAAAACTCGCAAGCACGCGAACGCACTCAGATTTTGATGGATGTAGCCAATCAGACTAGTGGTTTGGTGATTGGAACGGGAGATCTGTCCGAGCTCGCATTGGGATGGGCAACTTATAACGGAGATCACATGTCTATGTATGCCGTTAATACTAGCATCCCCAAGACACTAGTAAAACATCTCGTGAAATGGGTAGCCGAAAATGATGTGGACGAAGAATCGCGTACCACACTACTCGATATCGTAGATACACCCATCAGCCCAGAGTTGATACCTGCCGACGAAAATGGCAATATTAAGCAAAAGACAGAAGACCTCGTAGGACCTTATGAGCTTCATGACTTTTTCTTATACTATTTTCTACGTTTTGGATTCCGTCCTGCAAAGATATTTATGCTCGCCACACATGCTTTCAAGAATGTCTATTCGGGCGATATCATCAAGAAATGGCTCTATATCTTCTTCCGCCGTTTCTTCAATCAGCAATTCAAACGCTCCTGCTTGCCTGACGGACCTAAGGTGGGTACTATATCCATCAGCCCCCGTGGCGATTGGCGCATGCCAAGTGATGCATCTTCGGCCGCATGGCTCGAAGAGATCGAGAAGCTATAAGATTAATCATATAATCGTTTAAAAGAATCAGCCTGTGGTTAGCATAAACTCACAGGCTGATTCTTTTTTATAAGACACCTTTACTAGAAGGAAGTTCATAGTGATAAATATCACGTTTGATTGCCATTTTGATGGCACGGGCCAATGCTTTGAAAATGCCTTCGATCTTGTGATGCTCATTTTGACCTTCGGCTTTGATATTGAGATTCATCTTAGCGGCATCACTCAGCGATTTGAAGAAGTGTAAGAACATCTCCGTAGGCATATCTCCTACTTTCTCCCGATGAAACTCCGCATCCCACACCAGCCAAGGGCGTCCGCCAAAATCGAGGCATACCTGACACATACAGTCATCCATAGGCAATGCGAATCCATAGCGTTCGATGCCTCGCTTGTTGCCAAGAGCTTGTAGTAAGCATTCACCAAGAGCAATAGCTGTATCTTCTATCGTATGATGTTCGTCCACTTCAAGATCACCTTTCACACGGATAGTCAGATCGATACCCGAATGTTTGCCAATCTGTTCCAGCATGTGGTCAAAGAAGCCTAGCCCAGTCGATATATCACAGCGTCCACTCCCATCCAAGTCCACAGCTACATATATATCTGTCTCTTTGGTAGTGCGTTGCACTGCTGCTTTGCGTTCACCAGCAAACAGGAAGTCCGCAATGCGATCCCAATCCGTCGTGGCCAATATACAAACATCTTCTAGTCCATTATCTTTCAAAATAGACATATCGGGCTGCAGTAAGATAGCTTTGCATCCCAAGTTCTTAGCCAATTCGACATCAGTAGCTCTATCACCTAACACGAAACTACCAGCCAAGTCATATGCTGGATTATTCAAGTATTTACCCAACATTCCTGTGCGTGGTTTACGATTAGGACTATTATCTTCCGGAAAACTTGGATCTATAAAGACCTCATCAAACTCAATCCCTTCTCCCTTAAGCGTTTGCATCACCAGATTGTGTACAGGCCAGAAGGTATCTTCTGGAAAAGCATTTGTACCCAATCCGTCTTGATTGGTGACCATAGCCAATTCAAAATCGAGTTTATCGCAGATAAAAGCCAAATTGCGCATCATCTTGGGATAAAAAACCAATTTCTCGAATGCATCAAGTTGATAATCGACAGGTGGTTCTAGCACCAATGTACCATCACGGTCTATAAAAAGCACCTTTTTCATGCCTGCGCCTCCTTATCTGCATATTTGCGCAGCGCACTGATCAGATTATTGTTTTCACTACGCATTCCTACTGTGATGCGTAGACAATTGCAGCAAAGCGAGACGGTGTGTCGGTTTCTCACAATGATACCTTCGGTCACCAGATAATTATAAATCTTCACAGCGTCAGTGACACGTGCTAAAAAAAAGTTTGCATCCGAAGGATATATATGTTCCACACACGGCAACTCCAATAATTCCTTCTCAAACCTTGTCCGCTCCTCTATTAATGTCTGTACCCATCGATCTATTTCGTGATGACGATGTAGCATTTCCATCGCATGTTGCTGTGTCAGAAGATTGATATTGTAAGGGTATTTGATTTTATTCAAAATATGGATAATGTCTTCCGACGCAAAGGCCATACCCAAGCGGATAGCCGCAGAGGCCCATGCCTTGGAAAAGGTTTGCAACACCACTAAGTTGGGATAATCCTTCAGTTTGGCTGTATAGGAGGATAAATCCGAGAAATCATTATATGCTTCGTCAACAATTACCAAGCCATCGAATGCATCGAGCACTTTCAATATCTCATCGCCAGACAAATCGTTACCAGTAGGATTATTGGGCGAGCACAGAAAAATCAGTTTTGTGTGCTTATCCGTAGCTTTCAGAAGACTTTCAGCTGTGAACTGGAAGTTTTCATCGAGTAACACTTTGCGGTATTCCACATCATTTACATCTGCACATACCTGATACATACCATAAGTGGGGTCAATGGCTACCACATTATCTTCGCGAGGTTCGCAGAAAGCACGAAACAGCAGGTCGATAGCCTCATCGCTGCCATTGCCCAGAAATATCTGTTCGGGCTCCACGACTTTTACTACCGCTATTTTCTTTTTCAGATCTAGCTGCAACGGATCAGGATAACGATTGTGAGGCGAGTTGTAGGGAGACTCATTAGCATCAAGAAATACAGATGCTGTAGCCCCCTTGTATTCATCGCGTGCTGATGAATAGGGCTTCAAAGCCCATATATTGGGTCGGGTTAGTTCTTGTAATGTTTTCATCTTTAGAGACAATTCAGATTATTTATTTGAGTTTTCTATCTCCGCTAATCGCACGGTTACTGCATTTTTATGTCCATCCAGTGATTCATTCTCAGCCATCACCTCTATGGCAGGGCCTATGTTGCGTATTCCTTCGGCACTGAGTGTTTGGAAAGTGATTTTTCGAATAAAACTATCCAGGCTCACTCCACTATAAGCATGCGCATAACCATTGGTAGGCAGGGTATGATTAGTACCCGATGCGTAATCGCCTGCACTTTCCGGAGAGTATGAACCGAGAAATACAGAACCTGCATTCACCACTCTTTCAGCTACCTCCATAAAATCCTTAGTCTCGACAATCAGATGTTCGGGTGCATAAAGATTGGTCATTTCTATCGCTTCTTCTTTGTCTTTTACCAAGATCAGCTTACTATTATCCAATGCTTTGGTAGCAATATCACGCCGTGGCAACACCTGTAATTGTTTTTCCACCTCAATCTGTACAGCTTCTATTAATGCTTCAGATGTAGTGATCAATATGGCTTGACTATCTATTCCATGTTCCGCCTGCGAAAGCAGATCGGCAGCCACAAATACGGGGTTAGCCGTTTCGTCGGCCAATACTTCTACTTCGGATGGACCGGCTGGCATATCAATTGCCACATCACGCAGACTCACCAATTGTTTGGCAGCGGTAACATATTGATTGCCTGGACCAAAAATCTTGTAGACCTTGGGTACACTTTCAGTGCCATAGGCCATGGCTGCTATAGCTTGTACACCCCCAATCTTAAATACTTTATTCACCCCAGCTACACGAGCTGCAAATAATATGGCAGGATGCACTTTGCCTTCGGCATTGGGAGGTGTACATAACACTATTTCCCTACAACCAGCTATCTTAGCCGGCACAGCCAGCATCAACACAGTAGAGAAAAGAGGAGCTGTCCCTCCAGGGATATATAAACCTACCTTCTCGATGCCTACCGCCTTTTGCCAACACACCACCCCAGGTGCAGTTTCGACTTTCGCGCCTTCAAAACGTTGTGCAGCATGAAAAGTCTCAATATTTTTATGTGCCAAGCGTATAGCCGCTTTCAGTTCTTCCGAGACAATTACTTCTGCCTCGAGCATCTCGCTTTCGGATACAGCTAGATAGGAAAGTTGCACTTTGTCAAACTGAGCTTCAAATTCCAACACTGCCTTGTCGCCATCGCTTCGTACACTATTGATAATTGTCTCTACTCTATCAAACAAAAAAGTAGTATCTAGTGCAGGACGTTTCAGACAGACATCCCATTGTGTTCGAGCAGGGTATTTAATAATATTCATAATACACGTTTTTTCTTGGCTTATAAAATCATCTTCTCGATAGGAAGTACCAGTATACCTTCAGCACCCAATGCCTTAAGTTTACCGATAATCTCCCAGAAACGTTTCTGATCGAGCACCGTATGTACTGAGCACCATCCTTCTTGCGCTAAAGGCATCACAGTGGGGCTTTTCATACCTGGCAACACACTGATGATTTCTTCTAATTTATCCTTAGGTGCATTCATCAGCACATATTTTTTATCTTCGGCTGTTTTCACAGCGTCCAAACGAAAAAGAAGCTCGTTAAGTATTTCTCGTTTCTCAGCCGATAGATTCTTATTACCAATGAGCAATGCTTCTGACTTCAACACCACTTCGACCTCCTTTAAACGATTGCTTACCAAAGTCGAACCAGAGCTTACAATATCAAAGATAGCGTCGGCAAGACCTATACCTGGAGCCACTTCTACTGAGCCTGTGATGACGTGTACTTCGGACTCTACACCTTGTTTGGCCATATAAGCATTCAGTATTTCGGGATAGGATGTAGCGATTTTTTTGCCTGCGAACCACGTCACACCAGGATAATCAATATCTTTGGGGATAGCCAGAGATAAACGACATTTACTGAACCCCAAACGTTTGATGATTTCCGCATCTTCGCCTTTTTCGACAAATTCATTTTCACCCACTATACCCAGATCGGCTACACCGGTAGCCACGGATTGTGGAATATCATCATCGCGAAGAAACAATACTTCGACAGGAAAATTAGACGACTGTACAAGAAGCGTACGCTTCGTAGCACTCAATTTGATATCGGCTTCGGCTAAGATTGCCATGGTCTCTTCGAACAATCGGCCCTTGGCCTGTACTGCTATTCGTAGTAACATAGTAGATTTATTTGAAAGTTTTAAAACATTAATTGAATTAACGGATAACAAAAAAGGCTTACCCTGGGGTAAGCCTCTATATTTTGATCTGTTTATACAATATCATCCTAGCCTACCGGTCTACTCGTTAGGAATAAAATGATGATGTGTAAACGAATTTTTCATATTTTTCTTCTTTGATGCGACAAATGTAAAGCATACATCTGACACCACAAAATATTTATCACAAAAAGTTCGTTTTTTCTTTCATATTAAAGGAAGTAGTTCTTCTGGTTCCACTTCGCATGTCTTGAAAAACATCTCTTCGCGTGCCTTTTCTTGTGGGAAAGTAAAATAAGTACAGACTGCTTCCGTACATAGATCTTCATCCTTATCATAGAGCTTAGCTTCTATAAAAACGATATTTCGTTTCGTCTCCTTAATCTTCGCTCGAAGCACCACATGCGAATCATTAGTACTGATTGCCTTACGATAGCGTGTTTCCATTTTCGAGGTCATACCCGTAGTTTGCAGTTTGCGCAATACGACCCATGCACAAATCTCATCTAGCAATACAGCTTGTATACCACCATGCAACGTATTCAGCCAACCTTGATAATCAGGGCGAGGCTTCCAAATACTTACCACTTCATCGCCATCCTCATAAAATTCCATTTTCACACCAGCTTCATTGTCTGGCGAACACCCGAAACAATTATATCCTTCAAAACCTTTCCATGGATTGATAATCTTTTTCATATATATTCGATTAGTTTATTAGTATGTATCCCAAACCAGAATGTATGGTTTGTAGTAACAACAAACATAATCTGTTTTTTCTAAATACCAAAATCATTCACCTATAACTTGATAAAATGATAGTAAGCTCAATACATATATCGGCGGCGTTTAGCAAACGTGTTGTAAGTGAATGATTAACCTATTTCGTGGCCATCCTTACTCAAGCAGCTGAGCATGGCTAAACAACATCTTGGATAGCCGTGGTCAGCAGGGCAGCCTAAGGTAATCAGCATCATACATGTATATCTCTATAATATAAGCTATTGACATTTCGCAAAAAACACGTCTCCGACAATCATTTATCGAAGACGTGCACATTGTAAACTTTTATATAGTAAATACTTGGCTTTATCTATACAGACATGTTCTAAGAATCAAACTCCGTATCTTTGCCTAAGAATTGATTTTCACGGAAATAATCTACCATATTCTCTATTACTTCCTGAATATTACCTTGCAGTTCGGGTGATAAGAACTTGATTTCGCAGTCAAATCTACCTTCCATTCGCTTGAAGATATCCCCTGGGAATAATGTCCATTCCGTTTCGCGGCTGATATCTGGGTAGAAAGCCACTTCCACAGTATCGGTATGGAGTACCACTTTACCAAAGAAAGTCTTTTTATCAGCATACTCTGCCCACACTTCGTAGTGATGTTCTTCGTCGATAGTGGCTGTCAACGGCGGCACGTAGTTTCTAAAATCATTGCGAATGTCTTTAAACATCCTTTTCAACTTATCCATATATATGATTATTATGAGTTAGTGATCCAGTTTTTCTCATTGTAGAAATAGAGTAATTTCTCACAAGCATCTTGAATATCATGACGGAAGTCTGCGACATGTGCATCACGCATCTCGAATCGGCAGTGGTCATTCATTTTCTGAAGTAATGTTTCGGAGAACAATTGACGCATATCCTTATCCGATATTTGTGTATTAAAACCGATTGTAATCACATGCTCATGAGCTACTACATAGCCAAATAGATGTTTCTGACCATCCTTGCCAACCGTAGTCAGTTCATAGTGAGTTGGAGTATCTATCTCCTCGCAAGTAGGCGTTGCCGCGCTCTTGAGGTATTGTCTGATCATCTCGAAAGATTGATTGACATTGGGTTTGTTTTCGTGTGACATAATCCTATATTATTTTTTAGTTGTTAGAAAGTCAAATCATATCACATTTAAAACACTCTTTAAGAGCCATTGTTTAGAAAAACCACTAAAATTGGCGGTTTAAGATAAAAAGAAAGCGCTGTGACAAGAACTAGTCACAGCGCCAAGCATATTTTGATGAGATACTTTAATTATCTCTGAAGCCCATCAATCAGAAGTGTGATGTTGGAAGTAAAAAGTCGAACTGCAATAGCCAGTAGAATAATACCAAAAAATTTCCGACTAAGATAAATACCTCCCTTACCCAAGAAACGCTCTATCCTACCTGTCATGCTCACTACGAAAAAGACAAATACCATATTGAGCAAAAGAGCTATAATGATATTTATACTAAAATATTCGGCTCTAAGAGACAGTAAAGTAGTAAATGCACCTGCCCCTGCCAATAGCGGGAAGACCAAAGGCACCAATGTAGCTTCCTTAATAGGCCCTTGGTTCTTGAAAATTTCGACATCAAGAATCATTTCCAAAGCCATCAAAAAGATAATAAGCGAACCAGCTACCGCAAATGATTCTATATCTACGTGAAACAATTTAAGCATCATGTCGCCAGCATAGAAGAAGCCTAGAAGAAGAGCGAGAGATATCAGAGTTGCTTTGGTAGCATTAACCCCCTTACCTTTTTCTTTCAGACTTATGATGATAGGTATCGACCCTAGAATGTCTATCACAGCAAAAAGTACGATAAACGCACTGAGCATTTGTTGAAAATTGAAATTTGTGAACATATAGCTAAATTTTCCTGCAAAGATAATCGATTTTTATGCAATTCACAATTTATTGTAATTCAAAGCTTCGATTGTTAATTCTAATTTAAATATGGTCAACTAGGATATGATCTTATTCTTTCCTGAAATGCTTTTTATCTGAATACGCAAAATCTCGGTTCGATGAAAGGATTTTTCGGCATATTTCAATCCCACTTCCACATCATCAGGAGAATATTTCATCAATATCAGCTTTAATGCCTTCATCCTCTCTTCGGCAGAAAGTCCTGAACTAATACTACCACGCACAACAATACTCTGATAGGCAGTGGTGAATTTATTGGAGATGACAGCGGTCTTTCCAACAACAGAAAAAGAGACGAGTGGGAATTGTGCGATACAAGATAACTTATGCCCAGCAGGTGCACAATGGATATAGATGACAGATTCGCCATCCCAAACATAATTGAGTGGAATGCCATATCCCGCCACTTCACCTGATTGATGTTCCACCATAGATAAAACTCCATATTCGCCCTCGCGTAATAAATCTTCGGCCAGCTGCTCATTGAGGAGCCTATCTTGACGCCTCACCAAGCTGTTATTGTATAAGTCTTCTTTCATATCCAGTTAATATTTTTAGCAATCCTATGTCGTTTAATATATATAACTTTAGTTATTGTGTAACATTTGTTACATTATTTGTTTTCTAAAATATATATTTTCGTTTTTAAAACTGACTAATATGGAAAAACATGATCTCTTATTCTTTTGTACCTTGTGCAAAAATAAGTCTCCCGAGGAAATAGAAAAAATCAAATGCGCTATTCCTCATACCGTAAAGCTATATAAAAGAGGTGAATCCATTGCATTTTATGGGGAACAAATTTCACATCTGATGATGCTGATAAAAGGCAAGGTAAAAACAGAAATTGTATCGGCTTCTGGACTGACTTTACCAATTGAAGAGATTGATGCACCTTATCCATTAGCTGCCTCTTTCTTGTTTGCTGACATAGATCATCTTCCAGTACAAATAGTTGCTCTAGAAAAATGCGAAGTCATATTTATCAGCAAAGAAGCCATTGAAAAGCAGATAGCTAAATGTCCCAGCTTTTTACGTGGTTTCATGACATTCAATGCCAATAACATGTGTCGCGTATCTGAACGATTGAAGATATTTGCCCAGAAAGGCATTAAAGCAAAAATCGCTTATTACATATTTGCGCACGAAAAAGAAGGTAGTTTCGATCTAAAACGGAGTGTGTCATCTTTAGCCGACTTTTTCGCAGTAGAGCGTCCTTCTCTTTCACGCGCTTTTTCTGAGCTGATTCGCGATGGTATCATCACTTACGAAAACGGTAAGGGAAAGATACTCAATCAACAGAAGCTTGAAGAATTCTTTTTTTAAACGAATTGTTTACCAAAGTACTTTTAATATCTGCGGATTGATATTAATAGAAAGCCATCCCCAGTCTTGCCATTTCGAATGGCTACCCCCTTTTATTAGATCCATGGTTGACGTTCCACACATAAATGAATAACCTGCAGACAGATTAACATCTTTCATGATATTGAAATTTATCTGGTAATCAACCTCAGAACCCAAACTCTTCTTAAGACCAGAAAGCTTTGCCGCAGTAGTAAAATAATGATAATGCAGGCTCATATTAAGACGTTTACATGTCTTATAAACCACTCCGATGCGACTATCTGTCAAGCCTGGTGTATAACCACCTTTAAAAGCAGATGCATAAAAGTAGTCCATAGCGCCGTAAAACTTATGATGAGTTCCATATAATGGATCAAATGCTTTATACTTACCTGTCGTCTGGGAGCTACCACTTAGGTAATCGAAGCCAGCATTTAGCTTCCACTTTTGAGCAACCTCATAATCGACTTCCGCACTGAACATATAAGCTGATATTGAACGTTGCGTTTTAGTCTTACCAGATTGATAATAACCACTCACCTTGAACAACCAATTATCCAGTGCATATCGGAGATTAGCCCCATAGGTCTGCATATAGTAATTCTTAGCCTTTTTGGTTTCTATATCACCTCCTTCAAAACCTAAGTTAGTGGCAAGAAGTGATATTGAGAAATCCATGTGCTCAGCCCGGAACTGATACCATGCGGTTTGCATATTCTTATAAGGTTGACCTCCTGGGATATAAAAATCTCCACCTGATATACTTTCGTCATTTTGATTCAGAGCAGCAATCACATGCAAAGTATTCCGCTCATCTTTATAACCCAATCGCAAAGCATCGTGGAAACGGCCTGCAACATTCCAGTCGAGCCCTCCAAAAATACGTTCGTCGTCATAAGCCAAAGCAAAGCGTCCTAACTGAATGAAGAAAACATCGTCAAGGAAGTTCATTTTAGCCCATGCCTCATTTAAACTTAATCGGCCATTTTTATCAATCTGAGGGTCTTGCCCCCAAACGCCTACATGCTGAGCTGATAATTTAAGCTGGAGGTTTTTCCTTCCATACTCCATAGAAAGTCGTGCTCTGTTATTAATGAAATACGAAGGATCATCCTCACTGGTAAATGGGAACAAAGCACCATTTCTATATTCGCCGCGTGCACGTATTTGGGCGGACATAGTAAAAAGATTTTCTTTTTCCGAATCAGTTTGAGCATCGGCCATAGGAGTTATTGCCAATGCTGCAATCAGCATTAGTAAATGTTTTTTCATATATCAGAAGTTTTTAATTTAATAGACATGAATGCTTCCTTGTGCCGAAGGAAGATAATTGACTCCGATCCACGTAATCATCAATAATATAAAAGCAATAGGCAATAGCCATAAAGCACATTGCTTTAATAGGTGCGTCTGTTTTAACCTGAGATGTATATATCCAATATAGGCCGCACAGGTTACAAATGCCCAAGTTTCCTTGGGATCCCAAGACCAATAGTGTCCCCAAGCATCTTTGGCCCAGATAGCACCCATAAGCAAACCCAACATCAAAAAACCATAGCCTACATAGACCATATTATCAATGAAGCCAAACACCCTCTTGCTGTGTTTCTTTTGAAATAAAAGAGTAAGTGCACCAATAGTAGCCGCGCCCAACATAGCATAAGAAAGAATGTATGAAATGACATGTGGAACAAACCAATGACTTTGAAGAGCTGGCATTAAGCTCTTAGAATGAATTTCGGGTTTTAGCAGATTGATTACAACAAAAACGATTGCCACAAGGGCCGAAAACGATAATAGCCATGGATATTGCCAACGTCTATAGGCCATATATCCCACTATCGCTAAAAAGAAAGAATACCAAAGTCTGGTTTCTCCCATTGTGCGCAAAGGCGGACGTTCGATATGTATCCAAAAAGTAACAATAAAGGCAAAGAATATAATAATTCCTGCTAACATCGCTATATTAGAAAGACGTAAAAGCCTCTTAAAATAAACTGTAGTTCCAGCCACAAGCCATAACAAGATGGCGGGCAATGCAAAATATATAAAATCACTCCAGGTCATCGCTATCCTCCTTTCTCATTCTACCAGTCCATATCATACCAACAGACCCCAACATCATCATAATAATTCCTATATATACTGGCCACAACCAGGCATCATAAACCAACTCAAAACTACTATACGAAGACAATCGGCCAGCCTGGTTATCATAACCGTACTGATAGATGGTCCAGTTGTCTAAACGCAACGGTTTATTTACCTCTATATCCGCAGCTTTCGTATCGCCTTTCTCCGAATAAACTTCTACCTCTGATACAAATGTACGTGGGTCGGCCGTAGTCATTACAATGCTATATTGTTCATCCAAAGGAAGTGTCATATAGACTTGTGCTTGATTTCCACCACAAATCCAACCTTCATAAATTAGTTCATCTTTTTTGGCTCTTACTCGTGCAGCGGGTGTTGCACCTGGCATAGGCACCTCGCGGTAAGTGCTGTCACTACTTCGCACAGCTTGATGGATATATTCCAAAGTTTCTACTTCCCAGCCATTGAGCAGAGCACGAGGGTTGTCATGATCCAATTGCAAAATATGAGGATTATCTTGAGGTTGAACCTCACCTGATTGGCGGTCAATGACTACCAATTTAGGCGGATAGACATCCATATCGAAATCTTTCAAATGTATCGCGATAGGCAATTCCTTTATATTCTCGTTATAATCATATACACGCCATTCTGTTTCGCCTTCGCGCACATGCATGATGTAGCGTTCCATATCAGCATATCCCAGGCCCGAAGCCAATAAAAACAACCATAACCCAACATGATTTAAATAGAAAGCATAGTCCTTATAGTTAAAACTAATAAGACGACGTACATTGAGTGTGCCCAATGAGAGGATAGTAAAAGTATAGATCAAGACAAACATCCAATTGGATGTCATGGCATCAAACCCTAACAGGCTGTTGCTTTCCACCATTTGTGGTGTGAAACCCATAATAATGGTCAAGAACAAAAGTGCCATAATAAGCGACACTGAAAAAGGGACACCTGATATCCATCTTGAAAAAGAATTCTTTCGACGAGCTAATACACCGAATATAATCGATAGGGCAGTCAAGAATAAAGCTATATATATATTTATGGGCCAGGTCAATAGATAGAAATCAAATGAGCCATAAAGCATTTGAAGAGCCAATCCTACTATCAATATACCAGAAACGATTAGGATACTCTCCCTATACCGCCATTCAGACTGCCACAGTCTATTATCTTTATTTTTTATCATTCTTTTTTATGATACGATTTTACCTTCAGAACGTGCTTTTTCTACCCAAGTAGGTAATGTATTCTTAATCCACTTCTGTTTGTCAGCATTAAGCTTATCCATGTCTAGGCCAATATATTCTTGCGCCTTTGCTTTTGTCGAAATATCAGGCATCTTAACATCTGCAACACCTAATGTAAATAACACACGCTGCAGCTCTAACTGGGCCTGTAGCGTACGGTCAAGGCTATGTGCTAAAATGCGTTGAGTCTCAACTGGTGCATGGAATGAGCCACCGTGAGAAGCAACTGCAAAATCCCAACGCCATTGGGCCTGACGGATTAATTGCAAAGCATTCTGCATATCATTTTCGGCTGCCCCGGCATCCCATGCTGTTTTTGCCATAACATGAGCTTTTGCTAGTTCATTTTCTATTCTGTCACGAACTTCTAATGCTTTGTCTTGATATTCGTATACGTAGTTTACCAGGTTGGCTTCACTATCGCGGTGACATGTCTGACAGGTAGAAGAAACATTTTTCAGTGGGCTCACAATCTGGTGATCTGAATATTTGATACCTCCCTCAGCTTTATAAGGCATATGGCAATCTGCGCATGACAAACCTCTCTTAGCATGTGGGCCCAAAAGGAAAAGTTCATAATCGGGATGCTGAGCTTTTAGCATAGGAGCACGACTCAATGTATGTGTCCAGTCACTGTAGTCAAGATTATCATAATAAGCTTCCATATCTTCTACAGTAAAACCTCCGTCCCAAGGGAAGGTAAGATATTTGCCGTCTCCCTGAAAAAAATACTCCACATGGCACTGGGCACAAACTAATGATCGCATTTCTTGTGGGGTAGCATCAGAAATATCGCGTCCTTGTCTCTCAAAAGCTTCTATCAAAGCAGGTCGCGTAATGGTTAGGTTCATCGTCTCTGGATCATGGCAGTCAGCACAGCCAATGGGATTGACTATTTCTGAGCCATGAGCACTCCAAGCAGCTTTATAAAATTCTTCAACGCCTTTTTCATGCATCATGCGTGGTACATCTGGACTTTTACAAGCCCAACAGGTTGAGGGTTGCATATCATTATGATCATGATCTGGATTTCCCGTACGAAGCGTATGAGTGACATCCTCAATAGCATACATATGTCCGCGAGGAGCCGAATAATCTCTTGAAAAAGCGTATCCTGCCCAAAGAAGCACCATTTCTGGACGAGATTCCAGCACATCTTCAGTAGTATTTCCAAGATGCTTACTACTGAAATTCATTTCTTTTGTTTTTTTCCAGGTATTATATTCTCTAGGATAATTGATGCCCCATTCTTCATTCTTCGCATTTATACCTTCTATTTCAACTTTCTTATTTGCATAGAGTGTCGCAATTTCCGCTCTTCTCTCGGTGATAGAAGCTGCTAAAATACCTAGTCCAAATACTATAGCCATAGAACATGCAAAAATGATCCAGCCTATGTAGGGCTTACTTTTAATTGATTCTGCTAGTTTTTTCATCTATTCATGATTTTATTTTTGTTTCATTTTCTCTTTAAGCCAAGTAGGAACAGGAGATTGTGGCATCGGCGCAATGACATTTGGCGACGACGAAAGGTTGCTTACGACTGTATGAGGAACTTCTCTATGACAATCCCAGCAGGCTTTGCCTTCGCCATTTTGGACTTGCACGTATTCAATCATTCCTGTGTTTACGAATTCAGTATTGAGTTGTGTATGACAACGAATACAGTTGTTCATAATCACTTTACTACTCGCATCACGTGCTCTTATCACTTGTGGTTCGCCTTTTAAAGTAAAGACAGCCGAATGATATAACCCATCGACTGCTTTGAAGGCATACTTGTTGAATACATTATCCTGCGGAAGATGACAATCATTACATGTGGTCCACTGGCTATGCGAACTATGCATCCAGGATTGATAATAGGGTGTCATAATATGGCAATTGATGCATGCTGAAGGATTATCTGTCATGTAAGTATAAGCTCGCGATATATATAGCAAATACCCACCTAAGCCACATATTACGCCGCCTATGATAAATAAAGGAAGTATAAAAGAAGCTGGAAGCTTATTTAATAATTTTCTCATTATGTATTTAGATATAAATAATTTGCCCAAAACTATATTATTATAAAAAAGCCACGTGTAACATTTGTGACACACAGATCTTTTTTTCGACAATAAATTAAAAATAGTCAGTTTAAATCCATATTTACTACTATACACAACTACATTAACTACAATATCTATTACATAAGAAACGCTTTTCATATCATAATGATATTTCTGTCTATTACACATAGAAAGTTTAAAAGACATTTAATGAAAAACGATAAGCAAAAACAAAGACTGTTAATTAAGAAATAATAAAAAAGATAAAATAAAAGCGTTAATACAACCATAAAGATTTGATTTCGTTATTTTTGTAGGTACAAAGATTAAATACAAGGAAGTATGGATACAATGTTTAATACATTACTACAACTACCACTCTTTCAAGGTTTATGTCATGAGGATTTCACATACATTTTGGAGAAAACGAAACTTCATTTCACCAAACATAAATCGAATGAAATCATTATAGAGAGTGGATCTCCATGCGACAAGCTAACCTTTCTTTTGAGTGGCATCATTAGTATGGAAACCACATCCAAAGATGGATTGTATTCGTTTGTTGAATATATTGATGCACCGGCTGTACTAGAACCGCAATCTTTATTTGGCATGCAGTTGGACTATACTTCAACCTATACTGCACGTACAGAAGTCAATACAATAAGCATTTGCAAATCTTTTATTCTAACAGGGCTCATGAGGTTTGAAATATTTCGCCTGAATTACATGAATATCATTAGTAATCGCGCCCAATCACTCACTGCCAAAATCTGGGAGAAGACACCAATGAACCTTGAAGGAAGAATTGTTCGTTTTATCTTAACTCACATTGAAAAGATGCAAGGTGAAAAGATGCTGAAAGTAAAAATGGATGATTTAGCTCAATGTATGGATGATACTCGCCTGAATGTTTCGAAGGCATTGAACACTCTTCAAGATAAAGAATTGATAGTGTTAAGACGCAAAGAAATAATCATCCCTGAACCTACTAAACTCTTGGAGTTATAGAATCAAGCTATGAACAGGGATTTAACATTTACAGACAAGAGGCTTCTCAAAATAACGAGTTAAGCCTCTTTTTTGTTTTTTTATGAATGGCCTTAACTTATTGTTTTGTTAAATTGAAATTGCATTTACATAGCCAACTATTTTATTTAAGTTGATAAAAAACTAATTTTGCAAGAAAAAGAAATTAGTTATGTCAAGAGTCGTGATTCTATTATTGATATGTAGTATGCTTTCAGCAGCCTGTAATACCCGAAATTATAATCCATCCAAGGGTGATGAAGTGACAATGCTTGTTGGCACGTATACAGCTCCTGATGCCAGTCAAGGTATTTATAGCTACCGGTTCAATCAAGAGACCGGTGAGATAGCGCCGCTAAGTGAAGTGGCTATTAGCAATCCATCTTATCTTACTCTATCAGCAGACAACCGTTTTGTTTATGCAATCAGTGAATCAAGAGACTCTGCAGCTACAGTGACGGCATTTGCGTTTAATGAAAAGGACGGCACTTTCAAACAGCTGAACAAACAACGCACTTATGCGAACTCTCCTTGCTATGTCATCACAAATGGCAAGCGTGTAATAACAGCCAACTATGGTGGTGGGAGTGTTTCAGTATTTCCTCTTCGATATGATGGTTCGATTGATACATTGAGCGCGGTTTACGAAGGAGAAGCAGGAGGCCCAGACCCCAAACGTCAGGTGAAACCACATGTACACTGTGTATACTTTTCTCCTGATAGTAATTATGTCTTTGCGACAGATTTTAGCTCAGATCGCATCTTACGCTATGCATTCAATCCAAGAGAAGAACAACTCTATCCTTTATCAGATTCAATTCATTTGGCACCTGGATCGGGACCTAGGCATTTGGTATTCAGCCCTAACGGAAAACAAGCTTATGTAATAAACGAACTTTCGGGAATGGTCGATGTATTCGATTATGCTGATGGTAATCTTACATTGATTCAGTCCGTGGTATCAGATACACTAGGCGCACGTGGTAGTGCCGATATTCATTTGAGTCCAGATGGCCGTTATCTCTATTCCAGCAATCGCTTGGAAGGTGATGGCATTGCCATATTCGAAGTTAAGCCAGATGATGGTACACTTTGTCGTGTAGGTTTCCAAGCGACTGAAAGCCATCCTCGTAATTTTAACATCTCGCCCAATGGTAAATATTTACTAGTGGCTTGCAGGGACGGCAATGTGATTCAGATTTTTGCGCGCGATCTCACCACTGGTGTATTGACTAATACCAACCAAGAACTCAGAATGAGCAAACCGGTATGTATCAAATTTACCAATTGACAATATAGCTTAGAAGTAAGTCAATTCGATATCACCTGAAGCCGTATAGTGTCGCAATAATTCTATTGCCATCTGTGCGGCTTTTTCTATACCTTCACGCCCGCTATAGCCATTGATAAGAGCAAGAAGATGGGTGGTACCCATAGTTAACTTGGTGCGCTCATGATCACTAGTGGGCGTACCTATACCTCCCAATGCATCTCTATACAAAGGAAGACCTTCAATATTGAGCACACCACGACCAATGCCTTCAAATGGCTCGTCAGCTTGTCCAATACCAAGTACTACGCAATTTCCAACAATCTTGTCTGCATCAAATCCGCCTATAGAATATCCAGTACGCAAGGATACCAAGTTAATGAGATCTACTAAGGTATCAATCTGATATAGAGGTATGCCACGCAATAAACGACGACGCAATGCTTCGGCAGAAGGACGATAACGACTAGGGTCCTTACCACAACGTTTATATGCTTCGCGGGTTGCCACAATAGTAGGTATACTTTTAATATCTGCAATACTTGATGCGGACTTCAACTCACAATCAAATTGATTGATTTCTTGCCAAAGCCCTTCACTATATTTTGTATTTTCAACACGAGCATAAACAGCCGCTCCCACAAAATCAGGACAAAGTCTTTTAATTTCTTCTGATACAGAAATATTTATATTCATAGAGTTTGTAATTATCATTTTAGTAGAATGCCAGACAGCATGCGCCCTGAATCTATACCCAAACGACGAGCAGAGAAGAAGCGGTCATGTTGGGTCCAGGTACATAGTCCGGCTAATTCTATTTGTGAAGCAGATACACCTCGACTCAATAATTGTTGACGATTAGCCTCCCAAAGATTGATATGCCACTTATTAGTGTCCTTCTGCAGGAGAGCAATAGCAGACATATCAAAACCAGCTTGTTGGAATGCAGCATATACCTCGTTTCCCACTTCGAAAGCATCCTGCGAAATACTTGGTCCAATTGCAGCTACCAGATTTGTAGGACATGTACCATAACACTCTTTCATTTTAGAGACAGTCTTACCCACAATGTCCTGCACAGTGCCGCGCCAACCGGCGTGAATAGCTGCCACCACCTTATGCACTGGATCGAAAAGAAGAATAGGAACACAGTCAGCTGTTGATACAGCCAAACAACAATTCGGCTCGGCCGTGATCAGAGCATCAACACCTTCGAGTAGCTCTAGACGCTTATCAGATGGCAGAAGCAAAAATTCTGAATCTATCACAACTATTTCGCAACCATGCGTTTGACGCGGAATGATAAATTCAAACTGAGTTACAGGAATCTCTCTTTTTAATTTACCCTGATTCAAAGCAACAATTTGAGGGTCATCACCGCAAAAGGGAGAACAATTGAACGTCGCATATCGTCCTGAACCAAAACCGCCTTGTCGTGTAGTCACAAAATGAAAAATGTTGGGATAGAGCTCCAACGAGCTATATCCCAACAAACTATTATCTTTGGCAATTGGCTTCATCAATCATCCAATTCTTCTTCGTATTCATATTCAAAATCGTCATCATCATCCGATTCATATTCATATTCAAAATCAGCGTCTTCACCCATATCTTTAAGCTCTTGACGAAGGTTAGCCACTTCTTTAGGACGGTGCACGATAGTCTCAATACGATTACTTTCCTTATTGAGTTCTTCCCAAATAATATCTTTCAAGGCAGAAATACCTAACCCTGTAACAGATGAAATAAATACATGTGGGATATTATCAGGCAACGTAGGTTCTATTTCGTCCATCAACTCTTGATCGAGCATATCGCTTTTTGTAATAGCCAAAATGCGTTGTTTGTCAAGCATATCAGGATTGAATGTCTTCAACTCATTGAGCAAGATGTCATATTCCTTACGGATATCATCACTATCGGCTGGCACCATGAAAAGCAATAGAGAATTGCGCTCAATATGACGCAGGAAACGTAATCCTAAGCCTTTACCCTGGCTGGCTCCTTCGATTATACCTGGAATATCTGCCATCACAAACGATCTATTGTCGCGATAAGATACGATACCAAGATTAGGCTCGAGTGTAGTAAATGGATAGTCCGCAATTTTAGGTTTTGCCGCAGATACAGCCGAAAGCAATGTAGATTTTCCAGCATTAGGGAAACCGACTAAACCTACATCGGCCAAGAGCTTCAACTCCATAATCACCGTCTTTTCCTGCATGGGCTCTCCTGGTTGAGCAAAACGAGGAGCTTGACGAGTAGCCGTTTTAAAGTGTGAATTACCTTGACCGCCACGTCCCCCTTTCAGTAACACCACTTCTTGATCATGATCCGTGACATCACAAAGATATTCGCCCGTCTCAGCATCATAGACTACAGTGCCACAAGGTACCTCAATTATGCGGTCTCCACCATCTTTACCTGTGCTTCGGCTCTTACCGCCCGACTCACCATGACCAGCGAATATGTGACGGTCAAATTTAAGGTGAAGCAATGTCCAGTAGTTACGATTGCCTCGCAGAATTACATGGCCTCCTCTACCGCCATCGCCACCATCAGGTCCACCATTGGGACAGAATTTTTCCCGTCGCATGTGTGTAGATCCACGTCCTCCCTTCCCGGAGCGACAGTAAATTTTTACATAATCTACAAAATTCGATTCAGCCATATATGTTATTCTTTTAAGTTATATATTTAATCAACAAAAATGCGCATCTGCACCAATAATTCCATCGGCACATCAGCGCATCCTATTAGTCTAATTATTACAACGAGTCAATAGCTTCACAAATTTCTGCAAAGATACCGTCCATAGTACCTAAGCCATTGATATGATGATATTTTCCTTCTTGTTTATACCAATCAATCAATGGAGATGTTTGTGAATGATATACATGAAGGCGCTTTTTAATTGTCTCCTCATTATCATCTGCACGACCCGAGTCTTGTCCGCGCTTAATCAGACGAGTCATCAACTCCTCTTCTGGCACTTCTAAATCTAGCATAATAGAAACGTCCTGACCTCTCTCAGCCAACATATTCTTTAATGCATCTGCCTGTGCAATTGTTCGTGGGAAACCATCGAAAATCACACCTTTACTATCTTTAAAACTATCGAAAACACTAGCAAGGATGTCAATCATCAATGCATCTGGGATCAATTGACCTTGATCGATATAACCTTTAGCTGTTTTACCAAGTTCTGTACCGTTCTTAATTTCTGCACGAAGTACGTCTCCTGTAGAGATATGGTTAAGCGCATATTTATTTACAATGCGCTCGCTTTGTGTTCCCTTACCTGAACCGGGAGCACCAAAAATCACAATGTTCAACATTTTAAATACCTATTATATTAAAGTTCTTAATAACCTTTTTCGAATGAATGCTGCATTTTAGTCTACAACGGTGTATATATCCGGATAGTTGCGACCGAATCCGTCATAATCCAATCCATAGCCTACGATGAAATCATTAGGAATCTTCATTGCCACATATTCGATGTCTAGGTCTACCTGAAGCTTCTCAGGTTTGACTAGTAATGAAGCAATATGCACTTTCTTAGGATTGCGTTTTGCCAATGTCTCGAGCATGTGTTGCATGGTGAAACCAGTATCCACAATATCTTCGACTATCACTATAGTACGACCCTCGATATCTTCATTAACACCAATCATCTCTTTGATTGTACCAGTAGAAGATGTCCCTTCATAAGAAGCCAATTTCACGAATGATATCTCACAAGGAATCGTGATATGTTTCATCAAGTCAGCTGTAAACATAAACGACCCATTCAGTACGCTTAGAAAAAGAGGTTGATCATCAGCAAGGTCACGATTGATTTCATTTGCGACACGAATCACCTCTTTTTGAATATCTTTTTCTCTGATAGAAATAGTAAAATGTTTGTCTTTAATCTGGATAGTATCCATAACCAATAATTTAAGTTATTGCCTACAAAAATACTTTATTTTATTGGTGTCACTCCTATAAACCTTCCTTTTTTACTAGTTTTTAAATTTTAAATGCACAAAACAGCATGTTTATTATCGCCATTATTAGCTCAAGAAAAAATAAACCCACTCTATCCACTTCTCAGAATACACTCAAATATATAATATTGTATCTTTGCCTTCCTATAGATAAAAAACAAGCAATAATGAAAATATTTACTACTCAAAACATTCATAAACTGGATGAGTTTACAATTGAGCACGAACCTATCAGCTCCATTGACTTAATGGAAAGAGCAGCCAAAGCACTCAGCAAAAAAATTTTGGAGAGGTGGAATAATAGTACACCAATTGTAGTATTTGCTGGTCCGGGTAACAATGGAGGAGACGCACTCGCTGTAAGCCGACTACTCGCAGAAAGTGGATACCACGTCGAGACTTATCTTTTCAATACAAAGAATTCGCTATCAGAAGATTGTCAGTTCAATAAATCACTACTTGAAGAGATGCCAAATGTGACTTTTCATGAAATCATCAATCAATTTACGCCACCTACGCTAACAAATGAACATCTTATCATAGATGGTTTATTTGGGACAGGCCTTAACAAAGCTTTAAGTGGTGGGTTTGCTGCTGTAGTAAAATTCATCAACTCTTCGCCTGCAACCGTTGTATCCATAGACATACCTTCAGGATTAATGGGGGAAGAGAACACTTTCAATAACCCAACCCATATCATTAAAGCTAATTATACTTTCAGCATTCAACTACCCAAACTCGCTTTTTTCTTTGCCGAAAATGCAGAATTTCTAGGTGAATGGAGTCTAGTAAATATAGGTTTAAGTATTCAAGGGATCATCGAATTGCCCACTAACTACTACACTCTGGAACATGAAGAAATAAAACGATTAATTAAACCGCGAAAGAAGTTTTCTCATAAAGGCACATTCGGCCATGCTATACTCATTGCTGGCTCACAAGGCATGGCGGGAGCAGCGATTCTAGCAGCTCGATCTTGCATGCGTTCAGGGGTTGGTCTATTAACCGTACATAGTCCAATATGCAACTGCAGTCTACTTCAAACAGCAATACCCGAAGCATTAGTTGAAAGAGATATACAAGAACAATGTTTTGCTGAAGCCGTAGATACGGATGATTATCAAGCGTTAGGAATAGGACCAGGGTTAGGACAAAGTCCAGAAACTGAAGCGGCTTTATTGGATCAACTTAATATATGCAACATTCCATTAGTACTAGACGCTGACGCTTTAAACATTCTGGCACAAAATAGGAA
Organism: uncultured Bacteroides sp.; assembly: GCA_947074295.1. GTDB lineage: Bacteria > Bacteroidota > Bacteroidia > Bacteroidales > Bacteroidaceae > Bacteroides. Next base: position 30,995 of record CAMTPC010000009.1, read on the forward strand.
AGCGTTGCAAAAACTCCCTAAAGGAACCATACTTACACCTCATCCTGTAGAACTAGAGCGACTATTAGGTAAATGTCAGAATTCATTTGAACGTCTGACCAAAGCAGCCGAATTAGCACGAAGCACAGGTGTTTATATCATTGTAAAGGGAGCAAATAGTGTGATTGTGACTCCCACTAATAGTTTTTACATCAACACTACAGGCAATCCTGGCATGGCTACTGCTGGTAGTGGCGATGTGTTGACCGGAATCATACTGGCTTTATTAGCACAAGGGTATAAGCCAGAAGAGGCATGCAAATTGGGTGTATATATACATGGAATGGCGGGAGATATGGCAGCCCACAGAATGGGAGAAATCTGTATGAATGCAAGTGATATTATAACGCATTTGCCGCCAGCTTTCAAAATGTTAACCGAATAAAGGTTAAGTTATTGTATTAAATTGCTTTAACTTGCGTATTTTTGTTATATAAAAACCATTAAGAATTTAATGATAATGAAAAGGATCCTATTTTTTGGCAGTCTGTTGACATTAGGCACATTAGCCCATGCACAGACCGATGTGATTCAGGGAGTGATGCGTGGTAAGGATTTTGGAGTGACTTACATGCTTCCACAATCTGTATTGAATATCGAAGCCACTGTCACTAAAACACAGTATATACCTGGAGAATTCGCCAAATATGCCAATCGTTATTTAAGATTGGACAATGTTTCATCCACACCTAGCGAATATTATGAGTTGACTAAAGTTGATGTTGTACCAATCGGTATCCCCAATTCAGAGCAGACTTACTTCATCAAAATGAAAGATAAAACTGTTGCTCCCCTAGTGGAGTTAACTCAAGAAGGTATTATAAAAACCATTAATATGCCGCGTTCGGCAGTATCTAATAATACTTCATCCACGCCGGTCATCATTAACAATACAAGGACAATCAATCCTAGAGATTTTTTGACTGAAGAGATTCTGATGGCCAATTCTACTGCAAAGATGGCAGAATTAGTAGCAAGAGAGATTTATTCGATCCGCGAAAGCAAGAATGCATTAATACGCGGTCAAGCCGATTTTATGCCGCAAGATGGTAATCAAATGAAGATGATGATAGATGAACTGAATGCACAAGAAGCTTCACTAATGTCTATGTTCATTGGTACCAATATCAATGAGGCGCAAGTCTATTCGATAAAGGTTATGCCGCGCGACATAGAAAAGGAAGTCGTTTTCAGATTCTCAAAGAAATTAGGTTTAGTTCCCAATAATGATTTAGGCGGTGAACCGATTTATATATCTATCAAGGACTTAAAGTCGGTAGCTTTGCCCGAGGATAACGGGAAAAAGAAAGTAGATGGTATAGCCTATAATGTACCAGGAAAGGCTCTTGTTGTACTCAACAAAGGCAATCAAACCATTTTCAAATCAGAGATACCTCTCTCTCAATTTGGTTCAACAGAATACCTTGCACCGGCGCTTTTCAATAAAAACTCAACTATAAAGGTAGAGTTCAATCCTGCTACTGGCGGTCTGATAAAGATTGAACGCGAAGACCATAAGTGATGAATCCATCCTTCTGAAGCTGACCTATATAGGTCGTAATACGTGACTCGTAGCCCACTTCATCATTGAATTGGGCTGCGAGTTTTTCTATTATATCCTTTACGGTATTTTGACCATCTATCATACTCCAAACAGCCGTACCTTTTTCTTCTAATCGCACACGAATGTAAGGCGACATACTTTTTGGCAAGAAAAGGCGTCGCATCCATCCACGTTTGAATCGTGGAAAGACGATTACAGCGCAATCGTCTTCCCATTCTGTATTGACATGAGGCTTACGCATAGGTATAACCTCTAGCAAATTAATTTTCTCTTTCACTTACTGGAATATCTTTAGTTATATTGGGCAATTGCAAGCCATATCCCTTTTTCTTGTCTTCAGCTTTAAGCAAGAAGCAAACAAACAAAGCCAGTACACCAAATGATGCAAAAATCAACATTGGGATAGTATAATCGTAAGTTTGGAAACCATCTACAACAGGACCTTTACAGTAAGTGTCAAGTACCCATCCTATAAGCAATGGTACCCCCATCAAACCCCAGTTTTGCACCCAGAAAATCAAGGCATATGCCGTACCTAGTTGACGCTCAGGGATAATCTTAGGCACAGATGGCCACATAGCCGAAGGCACTAAAGAGAAAGCGATACCCAAGATAATCATAATAAGAGTAGCAAACCACCAAATATTAAGAAAAGGCATAGCAAACATAAGATGAACGAATATAAGCAGAGTAGAACCCAATATCATCAATGATGCACCTTTACCAATACGGTCATACAATGATCCAAAAATAGGGGTTAGAATAATCGTACCGAAGGGCAAAAGTCCAGGGATGAAGCCAGCACTTTCAGGATTAAGTCCATATTTCTGAACCATTAAATCGGAAGCATATTTCAGGAAAGGGAATACAGCCGAATAGAAAAGTACACAAAGCAATGCAATTAACCAGAAGCCCTTATTAAATATAATATAAAGTATATCTTTCATTTTAAAGCCTTCTTCTTCATCGTCATTGGTCGTTTCTAATGATTTGTCCAACTTCTTATCATAGAAAGTATAAACAAAAAATGCCAATGTTCCGATACAAAGAAGAATCAATCCCAATAGAATAGGCATAGGAATATTAGGGCGAAGTGTACCAGAAGCATCCAATATACCGAAATAAGTCGCCATAGGTACAGTAAGCATCAAGGCAAGTCCGGTACCGATACGAGCTGTAGCCATCTCGAGTCCCATAGCCAATGCCAACTCTTTACCTTTAAACCATTTTACAATAATCTTAGATACAGTGATACCGATAATTTCAATACCTACACCAAATATAGCGTAACCCAAAGCAGCCAAAAAAACCTGTGATTTAAATCCTAATATCATAGCACCATCGGCAAATTCAGCTTTAATGGCAAAATATTTAATAGAGCATCCTATAACCATCAACAAACAGGCACCTACTCCTGTGAAGCGCACTCCCATCTTATCTAGGATGATACCTCCGATGATAAGCATAACAAGAAATACATTAAACCATCCGTAAGCACTGGTAAAGAAGCCGTAATCAACACTATCCCAGAATAGTTCTTTTTCGAGCATAGGTTTAAGTGGCGCCATCACATCGGCAAGGAAATAGCCACAAAGCATCGTAAACGATACAAGGGCAAGCACACTCCAACGAAGCACTTTGGAATCGTTGAGCTTTTGTTTTAAAAGTTCTGTCATGATAAAAATATAAAAACGTTTTTATTAATTATAAAGGTACAAAGTTACCTATTTATTACTTTATAACAGTAGTCATAAATACATTTTTCCATTGCTGACAAGCAAATATATTTCACCTATTTTGCTAAAAAAGTGACGAAAACGTTTATCTTTGTGAACATATAAGGCTATTAAAACCTTAATCTTTTTAAATCTTATCGTTATGTTTAATTCATTTGGCAATATATTTAGATTGACCAGTTTTGGTGAATCACATGGTAAAGGTATTGGTGGCGTGATTGATGGTTTTCCTGCCGGCATCAATATCGATTTGGACTTTATTCAGAAAGAGCTCAACCGTCGTCGCCCCGGACAATCCAATCTCACCACTTCACGAGATGAGGAAGATAAAGTAGAAATTCTCTCGGGTGTATTCAATGGTAAATCTACAGGCTGCCCCATTGGTTTCATCGTATGGAACAAGAACCAGCATTCGGATGACTATACCAACATGAAAGAAGTTTACCGTCCATCGCATGCCGATTATACCTACACTGTAAAATATGGCATTCGTGATTATCGTGGTGGTGGACGTTCATCTGCTCGCGAAACTATATCGCGTGTAGTAGGTGGTGCGATTGCTAAATTGGCTTTAAGGCAATTGGGTGTGCAGATTCAGGCATTCACATCCCAAGTGGGGCCAATCCGATTGGAAAGAAATTACTCTGATTACGACTTAGACTTGATTGAGACCAACTCTGTGCGCTGTCCCGATCCTATCAAAGCCAAAGAGATGGAAGAACTAATCTTGAAGATTAAAGGAGAAGGCGACACTATCGGTGGCGTATTGACTTGTGTCATAAAAGACTGCCCCATTGGCCTTGGAGAACCTGTATTTGGTAAATTACATGCAGCACTGGGCAATGCCATGCTCAGCATTAACGCGGCCAAAGCATTTGAGTATGGTGATGGATTCAAGGGACTAAAACTTAAAGGCTCCGAGCAAAATGATGTTTTCTACAACCATGATGGGAAAATAGAAACACGCACCAACCACTCGGGTGGTATCCAAGGTGGAATTAGCAATGGGCAGGATATTTATTTCAGAGTTGCGTTCAAACCTGTAGCCACTGTGCTTATGGAGCAAGAAACCGTTAATATAGACGGCATCGACACTACACTCAAAGCACGCGGCAGACATGATCCTTGTGTTCTTCCTCGGGCTGTGCCTATTGTTGAAGCGATGGCTGCCATGACTATACTCGATTATTATTTATTAGATAGAATGACACAACTATGAGTTATTTGAAAGACTACATTGTTAAGAACGAACCTAAAATGTTGGAAGACCTTTTCAGTCTTCTACGTATTCCTAGTATCAGTGCGAAACCAGAACACAAAGCCGACATGACAGCATGCGCCAATCGATGGGCGGAATTGTTACTAGAGGCTGGTGCCGACGAAGCTGTAGTGATGCCTTCCAAAGGGAATCCCATAGTTTTTGCCCAAAAGATAGTAGATCCTGCAGCCAAGACAGTATTGGTATATGCTCACTATGATGTGATGCCTGCCGAACCACTTGACCTTTGGAAGAGTCAACCTTTCGAGCCAGAAGTTCGTGACGGCAAAATTTGGGCACGTGGTGCGGATGATGATAAAGGACAGGGATTCATCCAACTCAAAGCTTTTGAATATCTTGTAAAAGAAGGAACACTAAAAAACAATGTAAAATTCATCATCGAAGGGGAAGAGGAAATAGGCTCACCTAGTCTTGAAGCCTTTTGCGAAGAGCACAAAGAGCTTTTATCGGCCGATGTGATTTTAGTTTCAGATACAAGTATGCTGGGTGCTGATCTTCCATCATTGACTACAGGTTTACGCGGTTTGGCATATTGGGAGATTGAAGTTACTGGTCCTAATCGCGATCTACATTCGGGACATTTTGGAGGTGCTGTTGCCAACCCCATTAATGTATTGTGTGGCATGCTCAGCAAAGTAGTGGATGAAGATGGACGAATCACAGTTCCAGGCTTCTATGATAAAGTTGAAGAAGTGCCTGCCGAAGAACGTGAAATGATTAAACATATTCCGTTTGACGAGAATAAATACAAAGCAGCCATTGATGTTGATGCGCTTGCAGGCGAAAAAGGCTATAGCACTCTAGAGCGTAATAGTTGTCGTCCAGCTTTTGATATTTGTGGTATTTGGGGAGGATATACTGGTGAAGGTTCCAAAACTGTATTACCATCTAAAGCTTTCGCAAAGGTTTCATGCCGTTTGGTTCCTCATCAGCAACACGAAGAAATCTCAAAACTCTTTGTCGAATACATCAATGGTGTGGCGCCAAAAAGCGTACGTGTCAAAGTGACTCCAATGCACGGAGGCGAAGGCTATGTATGTCCCATCAGCTTACCTGCCTACAAGGCAGCCGAAGCAGGTTTCGAAGCTGCTTTCGGTAGTAAACCATTGGCAGTGCGTCGTGGTGGTAGCATCCCTATCATTTCAACATTCGAAAAAGTGTTGGGCATGAAAACTGTCTTGATGGGCTTTGGGCTAGAATCAGATGCGATTCACTCACCTAATGAAAACTTCTCACTAGATATCTTTAAGAAAGGTATTGAAGCAGTTGTCATCTTCCATGAAGAATTTGCTAATATGTAGATAATATATTTAAACACATAAAGGATATATTGCATCATAAAGAAAAATATGGTCGATATATCCTTTTTTTTTGCACAAACACCTTGGCGTTTAATGAATTATTTATAATTTTATATTGTATTTGGCTATTAAAAGAAGAAATGAGTTATAAATGGAGTAGTATTTTTTATTAATCAATAATTTATTTTTCATGAAAAAGTTTGTAGCAGAAATGATTGGCACATTTGCACTTGTGCTTTTCGGTTGCGGTAGCGCCGTGTTTGGTCAAATGTTTGTAGGAGCAGATGCTCTGACCACAATGGGAAACCCAATCACCATCACTGCCATAGGTATGTGTTTTGGTTTGGCAGTATTAATCATGTGTTATACAATAGGTCCGATCTCGGGATGCCATGTCAATCCAGCCGTGAGTCTAGGTGTTTATCTTAATGGCGGTATGAAAGCCGGCGAAATGTTATCTTATTGGGTAGCACAGATCATCGGAGGTATCTTGGGTGCTGTAGCCATTGGCATCGTGTCTCAACAATGGGGTCCTGACTATGGTGGTACACCTATGTTCGGAGCTAATCAATATGCTGCAGGGCATCTGTCTGGAGCTTTCTTTGGCGAAATCATCTTTACTTTCCTATTCGTATTGGTAGTCTTAGGATCGACCAGCAAGAAAGCACCTATAGGCTTCGCAGGTATCGCCATTGGTTGGGCTTTAGCTATTGTCAATATCGTGATGATTCCCATAGACGGTGCTTCAGTTAATCCTGCTCGTTCTTTTGGTCCTGCTATTTTCCAGGGTGGTGAGGCATTAAGCCAAATATGGGTGTATATCGTTGCTCCTCTTATCGGTGGTGCTATAGCTGCACTCATCTGGAGAATATTTAAGGATGATGAAAAACTCCAATCTGTACAGTAAATAAAAAGAAGATAACAGAATTAATAAACAAACACTGAGTTTCTAATAGATGAGACTCAGTGTTTGTTTTATTTATACAGTCCATAAGTAGTACGCAATACTTGGAACTCTGTACGACGATTAATGGCATTACACACCTCTTGCTGGTCTTCTGGCAATGCCATTATAAACTCTTCAGTCAACACATCGCCTAGAGCAAGAAAAGGTGCTGTTCTTAAGACTGATTTATTGACCACCTTAGGACTTTGTTCGCCATAACCCTTAGCAGTGAGACGATCCGATGCAATGCCATTGGCAATGAGATAACGCACCACCGACTCGGCTCTTCGCTGAGAAAGGCGTTCATTATAGGCATCATCCCCTTTGTAATCACAATGCGAAGCCAGCTCAATGGTCACATTCGGGTTATCATTCAGCAGTTTGATAAGTTCGTCAAGCGCTTGAGTCGATGCTGGTGTTAGATCGGCACGATCAAACTCATAGAAAATATTTTCTATAAGTACAGGTCGAGATATAGAGGCCAGGGGAAATTCTACTTCATAGTTGCGATCGGCTTCTACAGAGTCGGTGAGCAACTCCTGTTTGTTATTAAGATATCCACGACACGAGGCAAGCATGACATATTTCTGAGCAGGATCCACTTTTTGGGTAAATGATCCATCTCTACGAACATTTACTTTCAGATAAGTACCATCATCGCCCACCAATGTAACCATAGCTTCGGGCAATGCATCACCCTCTTTATCGTACACCCAACCTGTCAATACATGATTGACATCGGGCAATTCAAAACTATAAATATGATCCCAACCTCGAGCATCGCCTCTATTAGAAGAGAAAAAACCACGATGCGCAGCTTTGGGCTCAAAAGTCATCCCGAAATCATCGCCTGCCGAATTGATGGGCACACCCATATTCGCAACCTCCCATTTTGTCCGGATAGAGTCGTAGCGGGCTTCGAAAATATCCAAACCGCCCAAACCTGGGTGTCCATCTGAGGAAAAGTAAAGCGTACCATCAGGGCCAAAGGTTGGGAACATTTCATTTCCGGCTGTATTGATTTCAGGGCCCAGATTGTCTACATATCCAAATCCATCTTTCACCATATTAATACGCCATATATCCAATCCCCCTTGCCCACCAGGCATATCCGACACGAAATACAAGAAATCACCCGCAAGAGATGGAGCAGGATGAGCTACAGAGGAAAGTGTATCGTTGATGATGGCACACTTCACTGGTTTTGCCCAATTTGCACCTGTGCGGCTGGACGAATATATTTCGGCATACACTGGACTTTCTGGTGCTGTGCGGCAGCGGGTAAAGTACATAGTCTTGCCATCGGCTGAAAAAGTGGCCGCTCCTTCTTCAAACTCAGTATTCACCTCGGATTCGATGACTTCGGGCTTTTGCCAAACCCCTTTTTCATCACGTTTAGACATAAAGATGTCTGCACTCTTCATTCCAGTGATGCCGTTTAGATCATTGCCTTTTGCTTCATTGCGTGTAGAAGTAAAATACAAGATATCGGCATCATCGCCTGCATACATAGGCGAATAGTCTGATCGACGAGAAAAAAAGATAGGCATGCGCTTCACGCTGTGTCTTGTAGGCGAATCTTTCAAAGCCTGTGCCAATTGGCATGAATAGAGTCCATTAATAGCCAAACTATCTTCTGGCTGATAAATTAGATAGGTTTCGTAAGCTTGCGCAGCTGTCCTATATTCTCCATTTTTACGCAAGCTTTCAGCCAAATAGAAATGAGCGATCGAATCGGGGTATTTATAACGGATGGCATTGAGATAAGCTCCCTTAGCGCGGAGGTTATAATTGATAAGGCGATAGCAGTCAGCCATCTTATAGGCTGTCTCACCACGTAGTTTACGATCTTTGGCAGGTATTGCCGAATAGGCTTTACGAAAATGCTTGGCAGCATCAAAGTATTCACCACGCGCATAACTCTGCTCGGCTTTCTTTAAGCTCTGACTTGCACCACAAGACATCAGCAATAAAGACAGAAAGATATAATAAATTGTTTTCAGTTTCATATAATAAGCTTTATACTAAACTGAAAAACATGCATTTTATTGTCATTCCACCTGAAATCAAAATGAACCTGAAATGGGTTCGATAACAGTGATAAAAATGGAAATCTTCGAGCGATTCATTTATTGAACATTGCCCGAAGATTTTTTATTTCGCTTCTTCGCTACCCGAAGAAAACATTTACATATAAATATACTTGAATATTATCTGGATCAGAAGTATCAAAATCAATCTTGTTTTCTCGCGCCAACCATCCGATTGCCGCGAAAAGCTCAATATCATTTAAACCTGATGCTTCTTCTAGCTTTTTAATATCCCATTTAGTATTATTACTAAGCAAATGCCAAACTTTTCCTGCGTTTGCACCTATTTCATGTTTATCCATAACCATATAAGTTTAATTTATATATAACAAATAAGTTAATGAATTGTTGGGAAAATAGGTTATTTTCTTTCGAATTAATTGGTTTTCAGCTTATTTTAATCTAAAAAATCAGAAAGCATAGGCAAAACCAAGGTTCATATAGATGGGATACATATTGAAGGTGATTACATCGAAACTACTCTTAAATATATCATTCAAGCCCCATGTAAGGTCTGCATATACATTAAGATGTTTGAAGGCTCTCCATTCGCCCGAAATTTGCGCGCCCCATGCAAAACGTCTCAGATCATCAGAAAAGTCATAACTAGCTTCGGTCACAAATACTTTCTCACCAGTTGGGTCCCCATTTCTTAAATACCCATCATAAGCGGTACCCGAAAAATCGCCTTCAGCCATATATGAAGCATAGAGGCCGCCCCTTATCAGCCATCTTGATGATATCTTGTAGGATGCCAAAACCGGAAAAGTCAAATAGGAGTTTCTTACCTTAGTGCGTACATAGCCCGTCCATGCACCACTCATGTAGCCTTGATCGGCAGTCGTCATCACCATATTGTAGTTTTTTACCTTGGCATCGGTCTTCATACCTTTGTTTTCCAAACGTATCCCCACTAGCAATCCCCAGTTATCATCAAACCATTTTGTGGCGTTACCTTCTACTGCAATCAGAAGGGTCGGATTATAGCTCTCAATAGCCCGTATTTCTGCGGGCAACGGAATAGGTGAAACACCACCAATACTAAAACCTGCTTTTACTTGATACTCGATACCACGAAAAGCTGATTTAATGAGATAGGGGGTTCGATCTCCTTGTGCTGAAACAGAATATTGTAAAGTAAATATGGCGATTAGGCTGAGTAAGAATATTTTCTTTTTCATCGTAGAATACATGTTAAATGATTGATTTTTTTTCTGTTTAGAAATGGACAAGTTCGACTTCATCTACTAGAAGTTCACTACCTGGAGCACCCTGAAACACATCTCCATTAATACTAGAGGTCATTACAATAGAAACATTGTATTTTCCTTCTTTTAATTTTTCGGAGTCTATGGTCTTACCTTCTTGCAAAATAAAAGGTAGTATAAAATAGGTCCAATCAGCACCATCAATTACTTTATCTTCTTCCTTGATGCGTGCAATGGAGATCAAGTTAGGGCTAGTCAAGAAATTGGTACCATCGAGGTATTTAACCTCATCATCCGTCTCATAAAGTATAGCATAGAGATCGAAGGAATCTTTTCTGTCTGAATCAATACTACCATCTGCCAACATAAAATCGGCTCCACGCGTATATTTGTAGTAGCCTTTCAGTACGATAGGTACAAAGTCGAAAGGCACGCCAAAATGAGTGGCTGCAGTAGGGTTTGTTACACCTTGTGCTGTATTAAAGCTACCGATAAACAAGCTTCCGGCTGCGATTGGCATTTTCATCATTAGTCCCAATGGACCAGTTTTCAAGGTAACCATACGTAGACAGTTACCATCTTTTCCAAATGCATAAGGGGTTGTTGGGTAGTCGTCTGGAGTTGCTTTGCTAGCTACAAAACTATAACCTGCATTACCACTAGCCCAAATGAATTGCTTCTGATCGTTCTGCACTTCATAAAAGACATAATACTTTCCGTTGGCACTCAATTCAAAATGTTCAAAATCGTAGGCAGTTGTAATACCATCGGTGCTACAAGTTACGGTGTAAGTTTTGCTCCACTTTTTGTCTTCTGATGTAACTACATATGTTTGTGGAGTTTCAAAGTTGCGTGCTGTTCCACTAGGTGGGTCGATGGTAGCACCAGGTGTCAGAACGAAATCAAGAACAATATTGTCCAAATAGGCAGAAGGCTTCAACATTAAGAAGATGGCATCGTTTTCGATACGAGGATCCATTTTAAGCACATCGCCAGGAACGATTACTTGCTCGATATCACACTCGGCATTCAATGCCTCTTTCTGAATACACGAAGAATATAAAAGAACGATTGCTAAAAAGCAAAGGGTTCTAAACAGTGATTTTATCATCATAAGTGAATAGGTTGATTCGTATTTTTAATTGCTTCGTCAGCAATTTTTTAAATTTGCGGCTGCAAAAATAAGTCTCTTTTTCTATTTAAATCTTTTCAGCCCTATATTAAAACATTTTATAACACATTAGGTTTAAAAGCAATTAGTTTATTTGATGCCGATAAGTGATCGAAAATATCCTTAAAAAACGCTCTCTCCTAATCGTATATTTACGACATAAATATCTATTTTTGCCCAACATAATCCTATAAAAAAATACTTGAGACAATGACGGCATCTGAAAGACAAAGCATAATTGACCTGATCAAACGTGAAGTTATCCCCGCAATAGGTTGTACCGAACCTATCGCAGTGTCACTATGTGTGGCTAAGGCAACGGAACTACTGGGCTCACTGCCCGAAAAGATAGAGGTTTACTTGAGCGCGAATGTGCTGAAAAACGCAATGGGTGTGGGTATACCCGGGACAGGAATGATCGGTTTACCTATCGCTATAGCTCTGGGTGCCATAGCTGGCAAGTCTGACTATCAGCTTGAGGTTTTGCGCGATATAACGCCTGATAATGTGGAAAACGGAAAACAGCTTATTGATGAAAAACGAATTAGAATTTCATTAAAGGACAATATAGAAGAGAAGCTGTATATTGAGGTCATTTGCCATCATGGTCCTCAGCAATCTGTAGCCATCATAGCGGGTGGTCATACCAATTTCGTCTATCTCGAACAAAATGGCATAAAACTCCTAAACATTACTCAGAAATGCGCCAAAGACTGCAAAGAAGAGGAATTAGAGCTAAGCATGCAAAAGGTATATGACTTCGCACTTAATGCGCCGATAAACGACATTGAGTTTATACTAGAGACAGCCAGACTGAACAAAGCTGCTGCCGAGGAATCATTTCATAATAACTACGGTCATTCACTTGGTAAAACCCTCCGCGGAAAATACGAGAAACAAATTATGGGTGATAGTATTTTTTCGCACATCCTATCCTATACCTCGGGCGCATGCGACGCGCGTATGGCGGGAGCCATGGTTCCAGTGATGAGCAATTCGGGTAGTGGCAACCAAGGTATTTCTGCTACTTTGCCAGTGGTAATCTTTGCTGAAGAAAATGAGAAAACTGAGGAAGAGCTGATCCGAGCTTTGACATTGAGTCATCTCACCGTGATTTATATCAAGCAAAGCTTGGGTCGTCTGTCAGCATTGTGTGGATGTGTAGTAGCTGCTACAGGTTCAAGCTGTGGTATCACCTATCTGATGGGCGGTAACTATAGTCAAATATCTTATGCGGTAAAGAATATGATCGCCAATCTCACAGGGATGATTTGTGATGGTGCCAAACCTAGCTGCGCGCTGAAGGTATCGACGGGAGTATCTACCGCTGTGCTTTCGGCCATCATGGCAATGGAAAACCGATTCGTGACATCTGTAGAGGGAATTATAGATGAAGATGTGGATCAAAGCATACGCAACCTTACACGTATTGGTTCTCAAGGCATGAATGAAACAGACCGCTTAGTACTTGAAATCATGACGCATAAATAAGGGTATAAAGTTCTATCACCCCTACTTCTAAATGAGCTAAGGCTAATCAACATACTGATTGCGGCTGGTCATCATCCTGTCCGGCCGTAATCACCAAAGCGATAGTCTTTCTTTCTTATATTACTGATTATTAGGTATAAAAAAATCGGGAAATCATCCTTGTTTGACAAAGGATAATTCCCCGATGGATATAGATATAAACTTTCAGCGATTTATATAGGAGATGAAAATTAAAATCGCATCAGTATTAGTATCCAATATTAATGGCAGCATCCACCGCTATTGCTATCGCAACAGCCATCACCGCAATCACCGTCGCCACAGCCACCGCTGCCACAACCACAACCACCGCTCATCTGCGCGATAAGCTCTTGCACTTCTTCGGGCGTAGCGGGACGATTTTCAACCACTTCACCTTCAAATTCCAAATCATCACCAGCCAATGGGTGATTCAAATCTACGATAACGCTATCATCGGTTACCTCAACGATTTCTGCATTGAAGCGTTGGCCATCTTGGCTCATCAAAGGCACAATCTTACCTGGAGCGACATTTTCGTCATCAAATTTACCCTCGATTTCGAACATATTCTTAGGAAGTGTATGCACATGAGCTTCGTTGTATTCTCCATAAGCTTTGTCTGCAGGGATAGTAAAGTTAAATTTATCACCTTTATTCAGTCCTACGATTTGGCTTTCAAACTCTTCTAGAGTAGTTCCTAAGCCTGATATGAAATTGAAGGGATGGTTAGGTTGAGTTTCTTCAATCAACTCCTTCACGCCATCCTCGGTAGTATAGAGCTTATATTGTACATTGATGTACCTGTTTTCTGCTGTTTCCATTTGCTAATTCAGTATATAGTTAGTAATTAATAAAACAAAGATAAGAATTAATCTGCAGGTACATTTCTATATACAGTCAATTATATTTAATTTTTCAGATTCTATTGTTTAATTCTCTTTATTGTGACAATTTAATAAAGAACAATGACTCTGAATATCCTGTGAAGTTTATAAAAATGACATAGATAGTATCTGGAGCGGAATAGTACTCATAATCAGAAGTATAATATTTTTTAAGTCACATGTTTTAATTAGTGAAATATGAGTGTTTTTGTGATAAATACAAGTATTTAGACCATCATTTTCTTACGATTATTCATGAATAAGATATTTTTTTAGTCAAATTGTTTGTGTATAACAAAAAAGCATTTACCTTTGCAGCATCAAAAACAAAAAAAGTGTAAAGAAATGAATTACCTAAGTTCAATCAACCTTGCAGTCCTACATATTATTATTCTAGTGGTGGTCACATCTATAGGGTGAGAAAGGTTGTTGTATGTATTCATTTGATAAATAAAAGAATAAGTTTTTAAAGCCTTTCTCACAACAATGAGAAGGGCTTTTTGATTAATAACGAAAATCCATATGAAGAGGCAGTTACGTAGTTCAGCATCCACACAGGGTCGCCGCATGGCTGGTGCCAGAGCGCTGTGGAGTGCCAACGGAATGAAAAAAGAACAATTCGGCAAACCTATTATCGCAATCGTTAACTCGTTTACGCAGTTTGTACCGGGTCATGTCCATTTACACGAAATTGGTCAGTTTGTCAAAGCTGAGATAGAAAAGCAGGGTTGCTTTGCAGCCGAATTCAATACAATAGCCATTGATGATGGCATTGCTATGGGACATGATGGTATGCTCTACTCACTGCCTTCGCGCGATATCATTGCTGACAGTGTGGAATATATGGTAAATGCCCATAAAGCGGATGCGATGGTTTGCATCAGCAACTGTGACAAGATTACGCCTGGTATGCTTATGGCCGCAATGCGACTAAATATCCCTACTGTTTTTGTATCGGGTGGCCCTATGGAAGCTGGCGAATGGAAAGGCAAACATCTGGATTTGATTGATGCTATGATTCAGGCCGCCGACCAAAGCGTAAGCGATGAACAAGTACATGAGATAGAGCGCAATGCCTGTCCTACGTGTGGCAGCTGCTCGGGTATGTTCACTGCCAACTCCATGAATTGCTTGAACGAAGCTATCGGTTTAGCTTTGCCAGGCAATGGCACTATAATAGCTACACATGCCAACCGCAAAAAATTGTTCGAAGATGCTGCTCACTTGATTGTAAACAATACCTTTAAATATTATGATGAAGGCGACGATAGCGTGCTTCCACGAAGCATCGCTACACGCCAAGCCTTTCTAAATGCCATGACGCTGGATATAGCAATGGGAGGTTCCACCAATACGGTTCTTCACCTACTTGCTATCGCTCAGGAAGCAGGCGTGGAGTTTACGATGGATGATATCGATGCTCTATCTCGCTATACACCTTGTCTTTGCAAGGTAGCACCCAATTCCCAGAAGTATCACATCCAAGACGTTAATCGTGCAGGTGGCATTATGGCCATATTGTGCGAACTAGCTGCCAAAGGTTTAATCGATACAGCTGTAAATCGTGTTGATGGTGTGATACTGGCCGAAGCTATCGCTAAAAATGCAATAACTAGCTCGGAAGTCACACCCGAAGCTCTTAGTAAATATTCGAGTGCTCCAGGCAGGAAGTTCAACTTGACACTAGGTTCGCAAGATGCAGCCTACGAAACGCTAGATAAAGACCGAGTCGGTGGATGCATACGCGATGTAGATCATGCCTATAGCAAAGATGGTGGTCTAGCTGTACTGAAAGGGAATATCGCTCTGGATGGTTGTGTAGTGAAAACTGCAGGTGTTGACGAAAGTATCTGGAAGTTTACAGGCCCAGCCAAAGTATTCGACTCGCAGGAAGCTGCTTGCGAAGGCATACTGGCAGGAAAAGTAGAGAGTGGAGATGTAGTAGTGATTACGCACGAAGGCCCTAAAGGTGGTCCAGGCATGCAAGAGATGCTCTACCCTACTTCGTATATCAAATCGCGCCACTTAGGAAAAGAGTGCGCTCTGATCACCGATGGTCGCTTCAGCGGCGGTACTTCTGGCCTCAGCATTGGTCACATCTCGCCCGAGGCTGCTGCTGGTGGTAATATAGGCAAAGTAGTGGATGGTGACATCATCGAAATAGATATACCTGCACGTACGATCAATGTAAAGCTGAGCGACGAAGAATTGGATCTACGCCCGATGCGCCCAGTCGAAAGAGATCGTTATGTACCAAAAAGCTTGAAGGCTTATGCCAATATGGTGAGTTCGGCTGACAAAGGTGCTGTACGCATTATCGACTAAAAAACAACTAATTTAAATCTAAGTACAACCATATATACTATAAAGAAATGGGTAAAGAGGTAATAACAGGAGCGGAAGCGCTGATGAAATCATTGATTCATCACGACGTAAAGACAATATTCGGTTATCCCGGAGGCTCAATTATGCCTGTATTTGATTCGCTATTCGATTATGGAAAAGAGATAAATCATATATTAGTGCGCCACGAACAAGGCGCTGTACATGCCGCACAAGGTTTCGCACGTGCATCTGGCGATGTGGGAGTATGCTTGGTGACAAGTGGCCCGGGTGCCACAAACACGATTACAGGTATAGCCGATGCTATGATTGACAGCACACCAGTAGTAGTGATTGCTGGTCAGGTAGGTGTCAACTTTCTAGGCACTGACGCTTTCCAAGAAGTAGACTTGGTGGGCATCACACAACCCATCACCAAATGGAGCTATCAGATACGTAGCGCCGAGGATGTGCCATGGGCAGTAGCTCGCGCATTCTATATAGCAAAGAGTGGACGACCAGGCCCTGTGGTACTCGACTTTGCCAAGAACGCTCAAGTCGAAAAGGCTTTGTACAAGGAAACCAAACTTGATTTTATTCGGAGTTATGTACCTGTTCCAGATACTGATCCTCAATCTATCATTGATGCAGCAGAACTGATAAACAGCGCTGAACGCCCATTAATATTGGTTGGACAAGGTGTAGAGCTTGGAAATGCACAAGAGGAATTAAAACAATTTATCGAGAAAGCAGATATTCCTGCAGGTTGTACGCTTTTAGGTCTATCTGCCCTTCCTACTGAGCATCCGCTCAACAAAGGAATGTTAGGGATGCACGGTAATTTAGGGCCCAACATCAATACCAATAAATGTGATGTACTGATTGCAGTGGGTATGCGTTTTGACGATCGTGTAACAGGTAATCTCGCCACATATGCGCCTCAAGCCAAAGTAATCCATTTTGATATTGATCCATCCGAGATAGATAAGAATGTGCATGCAGATATAGCCGTATTAGGTGACTGTAAAGATACTCTTACGGCAGTATCTAAGCTATTACAATCAAAAAAACATAAAGAATGGATAGATAGTTTTGAAGACTATGAAAAGGTAGAACTAGAGAAAGTAATACGTCCTGAACTACATCCAAAGTCGGACTCGCTATCTATGGGCGAAGTAGTACGTGCCGTGAGTGACGCGACAAACCATCAAGCAATTCTTGTGACTGATGTTGGACAGAATCAGATGATGGCTGCTCGCTATTTTAAATATTCTCAACACCGTAGTATCATCACTTCGGGTGGCTTGGGTACTATGGGATTCAGTCTACCTGCAGCAATAGGTGCAACATTTGGAGCTCCACATCGCACAGTATGCTCTTTCATGGGTGATGGTGGATTGCAGATGAATATACAAGAGCTGGGTACAATCATGGAACAAAAAGCGCCCGTAAAGATTATTATGCTCAACAATAACTTCTTGGGCAATGTACGCCAATGGCAAGCCATGTTCTTCAACCGTAAATACTCGTTCACGCCCATGCTCAATCCTGACTATATGAAGATTGCATCAGCCTATGATATCCCATCAAGACGTGTGATGACACGTGAAGAACTGAAGGATGCAATCGCTGAAATGTTAGCTACTGATGGCCCATATCTGTTAGAAGCATGCGTCATCGAAGAAGGCAATGTGCTACCCATGACACCTCCTGGAGGATCGGTGAATCAAATGCTATTGGAATGTTAATAATGAAGTAGATTAGCAGATAAAAACAACTTGAAGAGTTATGGATAAAGATAATAAAACCCTATATACACTGATTGTTCATTCGGAGAATATAGCTGGTGTACTTAATCAAATCACGGCTGTATTCACACGCAGACAAATCAATATTGAAAGCCTCAATGTTTCTGCATCTTCTATCAAGGGGATACATAAATATACCATCACGGCATGGACTGACAAGGATACAATAGAGAAAGTAGTAAAGCAAATCGTGAAGAAAATAGATGTTCTACAAGCACACTATTTCGTAGAAGACGAAATTTACTTTCACGAGATTGCCCTTTACAAGCTTTCAACACCAGAGTTTCAAACAACTCCTGAAGCCTCAAAATTAATCAGAAAATACAATGCACGTATCGTAGAAGTAAACCCAGTTTTTGCCATTGCCGAAAAGAATGGTAATAGCGAGGATATCACAGCTATGTACAATGAGTTACGCGCCTTAGGCTGTGTGCTTCAGTTTGTACGTTCTGGCCGAGTAGCCATCACAACAAGCTGCTTCGAACGTGTCAATGAGTTCTTAGCCGATCGCGAAGCTAGATATAATGCGGATAAATGTGAGATACAATCATGAAAGATCAATCTAAAATAGGAATCTATAAGTCAGTTGCCGAACCCTTTCATGTAGACTTTAATGGTCGGCTGACAATGGGTGTTCTAGGAAACCACCTTCTAAACTGTGCGGGATTTCATGCGAGTGAACGTGGATTCGGTATGGCTACCTTGAATTCTCATAATTATACTTGGGTGCTTTCTCGCCTGGCAGTTGAAATGGGGGATATGCCCTATCAATATGAAGAATTCGCTATCGAAACATGGGTTGAGAATGTATATCGCCTATTTACAGACCGTAACTTTGCGATTCTTAATAAGGATGGAGAAAAGATAGGTTATGCCCGTTCTGTTTGGGCAATGATTGATATAGAAACTCGCAAACCAGCAGATCTGTTAATATTACATGGTGGAAGTATCAATGATTATATCTGCGATGAGCCTTGTCCTATCGAGAAACCATCACGCATCAAGGTATTGAGCCAAGAGTGTATAGATACGATTAAGGCTAAGTACAGCGATATTGATGTGAATGGACATTTTAATAGCATTCGCTACATTGAGCATATATTGGATTTATTTCCTATCGATATATATAAAACTAAGCATATCAAACGTTTTGAGATGGCTTATGTCGCTGAGAGTTATTATGGTGATGAAGTCTCATTCTTTTTGGATGAAGTAAATCCCGATGAATATCATATAGAAGTGAAAAAGAATGGCAATGAAACTGTTTGCCGCTCGAAAATCATATTCCAAGATAATAGATAATAAACAATTTAATTAATAACAGGACAGTACAAACACTGTCTTAAAAAAACAAATTTAAGAAATGGCACAGATGAATTTTGGTGGTACTATGGAGAACGTAGTAACCCGTGAAGAATTTCCATTGGAAAAAGCTCGTGAAGTATTGAAAAACGAAACTATCGCTGTAATTGGTTATGGTGTACAAGGTCCTGGTCAATCTTTGAACCTTCGTGACAATGGTTTCAATGTAATCGTAGGTCAACGTAAAGGTGGCAAAACTTGGGAAAAAGCAATCGCTGACGGTTGGGTTCCAGGTGAAACTCTTTTCGAAATTGAAGAAGCTTGCGAACGTGGTACCATCATTCAATATTTGCTTTCTGACGCAGCTCAGATCGAGGTTTGGCCAACTGTGAAGAAACATCTTACAGCCGGTAAAGCGCTTTATTTTTCACATGGTTTTGCTATTACCTATAGCGAGCGTACTGGTATCGTTCCTCCTGCTGATGTGGACGTGATCCTTGTAGCTCCTAAAGGTTCGGGTACTTCATTGCGCACAATGTTCCTTGAAGGTCGTGGTTTGAACTCTTCATTCGCTATCTACCAAGACGCTACAGGCCATGCATTTGACAGAGTAGTAGCTTTGGGTATCGGCGTTGGATCGGGCTATTTGTTCGAAACTACTTTCAAACGCGAAGTATATTCAGACCTTACAGGCGAACGTGGTTCGTTGATGGGCGGTATTCAAGGCTTACTTTTGGCACAGTACGAAGTATTGCGCGAAAACGGCCATACACCATCAGAAGCTTTCAATGAAACAGTAGAAGAATTAACACAATCATTGATGCCTCTTTTCGCCAAGAACGGTATGGACTGGATGTATGCTAACTGCTCGACTACAGCTCAACGTGGCGCACTAGACTGGATGGGTCCTTTCCACGACGCCATCAAGCCTGTGATGCAACAACTATATGACAGTGTAAAAACTGGTAATGAAGCACAAATTTCTATCGACAGCAACTCAAAGACAGATTATCGCGAGAAGCTTGAAGAAGAACTCCGTCAATTGCGCGAAAGCGAAATGTGGCAAACTGCTATGACCGTACGTAAACTTCGTCCGGAGAATAATTAATATTTAGAGTTTAACTTTTGTATGGACAGCCCTTCTTTGTCGTGTGACAAGGAGGGGCTTTTTTCATGGGTATTATCATAAGAGGATGAACGAAACATTGTAAAGAGGTGTTATTTACATATCAATAAATTTACTCAAACTCTATGATGAATTATAAACACTTCCGATTAATAGTCATCACTTTAACGGTATTACAAGTAAGCATTGTTTATGCACAAGATAAAAATGTTAGTGATAGTGTCATCTATCAAAAAGCATATAACTACATCATGGCT
Organism: uncultured Bacteroides sp.; assembly: GCA_947074295.1. GTDB lineage: Bacteria > Bacteroidota > Bacteroidia > Bacteroidales > Bacteroidaceae > Bacteroides. The sequence goes on from CAMTPC010000009.1 coordinate 51,540, forward strand.
GACAAGATACTTCCACAAGACAAAGCCAATGTATCTATAGAGCTAATAGGTAGCTGCTACCTGGATTTTTACGATGAGATTAGGAAAACGCAAGACGTAACATATGAAGAGTTGTCCAACCTTGATATTAATAATGGCAATACGCATCTGACTCAACCCCTTTTTAAGAAATGGTTTAAAACGTATGAAACTCCATCGACCATCTATTTTTCCAATATCACGAATAATGACTTGTTTGCTATTGTTCAAGTACAGAACTTTACGGTTATGTCAGCTGGCGAATCTTATCATTTCTATTTTATATTCGATTCAGCTGGAAAGATCAAAGCAGTATATAAAAAGAAGATGGAGTTATTATAGAACTTAACTCCACACTCCTCCTTATTCTAAACTCCAAACTTATTTGCATCCATCATCAGGCTCGGAAACCAATAGGATTATGCACCTTCTCAGTCCCTACAGTCCGTATTTCAAATTTGCGAAACGCTAAGTCAACATCCACTTTTTCTATTAATTGGAGCAGCTCTTTTGTAATTGATTGTTCATTTTGCATGATTCGGTCAGCCATGGCAGGTAAAACACCGCTTTGTATATACTGTTCTATCCAACGTGCATTCGAGAAATAAGGGTTATTACATGAAACCGTCAGTTGAATATATCCGTTAAATGCTGAACGTGCTTCATTCGTCATAGTATAACCTCGATTTGCGATATAAAGATCAGCAATCCGCATCAATTCCTCGGCCGTATAATCATCAAAGTGCAGTGTATGTGGGAACCTCCCTGCCAAGCCCTGATTAGCAGCCATCATTTTACTCATATCATCTTGATATCCGGCCATAATTACTAACATATCGGTATGTTTTTGTGCCAATATAGTTAACAATGATTCAATGACCCGATTACCAAAATCCCGACGATCATCATCCCCTACAAACAATGTGTAAGCTTCATCTATGAATAGAACATTTCCTCTCGCTTGTTCCAAAACATTCTGTACATTTTTCTCTGTTTCTCCCAGATAGCGGCCCACTAGTTTGCTACGTTCTGTTACGATAACATCGCCCACAGAAAGTAAACCTAATGAATGATATATACTACCAATCATTTTAGCTACAGTCGTCTTACCTGTTCCTGGATTACCAGTAAATATCATGTGATGAACCGTATCTTCTTGAACAGGTAGACTGAAACGTTTTCGTTCATTATTCAATTTAAGAGCATTGAAAGTAGAAACAATTTGCTTCTTTATCCCAGCTAGTCCAACCATTTGCTGCAACTGTGTGAGGCTTTCATCAAAATTGACTCGCGTAGATACAAAATGTTCCAATCTCAAATCTTGTATCTCTATATTATTCAGAAGATCTGCCGTAGTATTATCTGTTATAGATATTTGACTTGATAGTATCCTTGTAGAATACCCTTCAATTATCGCCGTTTGTACAAAGTCCTCAATATGCGTCATATTCCAATTCATTATAGGTGAAAGCGCATCTTCCTCTACAAAATTTCTTACAAGAAGATTAGTCGCTTCTGAAGACAATTTAAGTTTTAGCTTTCCCAATTTATCTTGAATAGCAAATATCGTCTCACTTAATCCAACATGCCCAAATGTCATTCTATGATCGAGCGGTATGTTGTGTGCAAAGACAGGGCTTTGATCCATCAATGTTGCAACTTCAACAGGAGTACCTATGACAAAAAAGCCTATGGAAATATTCTTGTCTAACAAGCGCTTTTCAAAACGTTGCAATAATACCTGTCCACTACCTGAGAAAAGACTAGTTATATGTTTAAGCACAAATATTGTAGAACAGGAAGCATCAAGCAATTGATCAATTTCCTCGAAAGGGTCCATTGTATTTTTAGGCTCCAATAATTTTGCACAATCAACAGTTTCGAGTGCGTAGTTGTAAGCTAAGCACTTAGAAAAGCATCTAAGAGCCTTTTCTAAATAATCATTTGATTTAAGCGAAAATGCATAGCTGACATTCACTGGAATTGGAGGAAGCTCCATCTTTTGACGCATTTCATTGAGAATTTCAAATCTATACCCTTTCAATAGAGCATTCTTCAGATCTGCGACACCATAAAAGTGATGTAAAGCATTCCAAGATGAATGACGTGTTTCAAGATATTTAGTCAAAATATAGTCCGACGACATTCGTTCCACAACTCCTTGCGATACTATTTCCACATTAAATGTATTGTATTGAAAGTCGAATCTATAAAAAGGTTCTCCATTATGCTCCAGCACTACGAAATACCCTCCAGGCATCCATACATATTCACTACCAAGTTGCAGAGATATATGATTGCAATTTTGTGAAATGTCCGTATAAACCGCTACGCTCTTCTTCCCCATCATATGCATATTGTCTGTATAGCAATAAAATGTCAGTTCATCATTTGACAACTGTTTATTAGTCAATGAGATATCAAGATTCACTCCCCCAGACATATAGGGATAATCTGACGAACAGCGTTTCATCGAGATATTTAAAATGGTTGGATGCAACAATGTTTCACCATGCTGTAATACACTAAAACGATAGCGCGTTAAACCATGAAAAACATCAAAAGCATCGTTTGCATCAGCTGGCATAGCATTTCGAATCAGCAGAAAATATTTACCGGTTGGAAGTTGGCTTTTTGCTCCTTCAATATCAAATCTAAAGTCTGAATACTCTGCACAATCATGATACGTATCAATAGGTCCTCCTTCTCCTTCACGATAGAGTATCATGGAGATAGCCTCTCTTTCTACTGCTAAAGGTGCAATAGAAATATTATCCATAATAAAGGAGAAACTATAATAGGTATCAAATGAAGTCGAATAAAAACGATTGGTATGCTTCATTAGATCGAAACGCTGATTGAGCAAAGCAAGTTCTAATTCACGAAAGGTATAAATAGGCGATTTGTGGCTGGGCAATTTATATTCCGTTCCATTATCAACTACTGTAGTCCATTCGAAAGGAAGTTGTTCATTTTCTTCAAGTCCTAAATCATCTTTTATTTCTGAATCATCAGTATCGGAAGTATTGAGTAGCAATTCTTCCAATAATTGATCAAATTCATCTTTCTCATTTTCTATTGGTTTTGGATTATTCTTATTCATAGTCGTATAGTTTTTTTTTAGAAGTTCATACTACGATATTTTTGTATTGAGCATAGTAAATACGGATACCTCCTTTTTGAAGGTTTCGAGCTTAATAGATAAATAGTAAATTGATTTAAAATAATAGAATCTCCCGTCATAGGTGGAGATATAATCATAAGTCCGACACACGATTAGGCACCGGAAAATTAACAAAAAGAAAGATAGATAGAGAACGAAACATAGCTTCGGAAGATGCCGACCCCAATTATCATTACCCTCGTAATATAAAACCGCCGGTGGGATTTATCATTTCAAAGAACACAATACAAACCAATCCCAATATCAACTTTTACAGCCGATATCAGCATTTGCATTTTGATTCTTTGAATGATATTTTATGGAAACTATGTAAAAACCATACGACTTCATGATTTATAGTTAAGGGCAAATATACTATTTTAATTTCAATAATAACAAATTTATCTCAATATATTTTAAATCACAAACAGTTCCTATCCTCTAACCTTGCCAAAAGAAAGAATCATATAATAAAAATAAATCAACCTATTCCTCTCATTGCTGTGAATTGCAAATAGAGGAACAAATTGATTTTACTTAACAAAAACTCATGAAAAACATTATCCGCCGATCATTTAATAATCACTTATTAAATGACTGTACATTTTACCTTTCTTCCACCTATGAAAATCTATATAGTCATAAAAACGAGTTTCTCTTTAGCGCGATATATAAAGTTTATAAGTGAGTTGTCTACTCACCCCTACCCCTTTATCCACGTTTATTTTTAATATATAATAGGCTGTACCACTTACATTGCCTATGGTACCTTCTATTTCGCCTGTTCTCGAATTGTATGTAGGATTCTTGTCAAAAAAGTCATTAGGCAATATCGGGTTTGATTGAAGCTCCCAACTCACAAAAGAATAAGCAACGATCATATTCGTAGAATGCTGCTTTACTTTAGGTAGAATCATGAAATCGCCTCCAGATTTGAAGGTACAAGTAAAACCACCTTCCGCATCTTGAGTTATAGCTGCAGGATAGACACCAATGGGGGGATAATCGCGTACTTCCAATTCCAACTGATAATCATCAATCGTGATAGGGACTATTCTATAGCTGTTACGCTTAAACTCAGTCCAATTTAATAAAGCGTATCGTTGTTCGGCTGGTTTTCCCTCCCTAGTCATTTTCAAATTAATCTTATATCCAGTGAGAGAGCTAACAGGTTGCGAACTTTCATTGATATAAAATGTAACCGTTGAGGATGCACCGGCAGAGATTATTTGACCTCCATTAATCGTGTATATATAATTGGTTGTATAATTCCCTCCTACCATTGCAGATGTTGGCAGTAAAACCACTTCGCTATTTTTATCCGTAATTCCATCTAGACCAATATCAGTGAGTTGGATATCATACGTATTTTGATTGGTGATATTAAAAGAAAGTTTTGCTAATAATCGTATCACAGTCAACTCTACAGTTTGTTGTGCTACATTCCGTAGAGTTATCTTTTGCATATTGCTCATTGGTATTCCAGATGTTGGTATCACTCCATTTTCGGGTGTAGTATAAGTATTTTTCAAGTCCAATTTTTGTCCTACTTGAGGCATTTGAGCAGAAGTCGTAAGAGTGGTTATATCAAGGTTGGCAAATGAATAGAAACATTTGCTCCCACTTGTCAACTCAAGACCTTTTACAACATCTTTTTCTTTCAAAACGCCTGCATACGAACTTTGCACAATGGCTTCTACATTATCACTTTCGTCTGTCACCACTACTACCCAATTATTCATCATCTCAGCATCTAGTGCCGAAGTATCAGACCAACGCGTATTCGCTGTGGTTCCCGCACATAGTTGTAAATCTACTATAGTCGGCCTACCAGCAGTTATCTTATCATCCGACTCTATAGCATCACAACTAAAGAGTAGGCAAAGTAGATAAAGTATAGTACAATATGTAAAAAATCTTTTCGAGATCATTCTTTTTCTCCTATATTAATCAAATAATTATCTCTTCATGGATTCGTTTTTCCCAAGGCAAAACTTCAATAGAGATTTGACAACCATTACTATAATCCTCTGGATCTAGTTTAGTGTCTGTGTCAGCTTCCCCTTTTTAGGACAGCCATAAATTAGACAGCTAAGTTAATCTTTT
>CAMTPC010000010.1 GCA_947074295.1 uncultured Bacteroides sp.
GATTTCGATTTACTGAACAGATAGGCGATAACTGCACCTACAACAAGACCGATGAGGATATAGATGATTTCCATGCTTGGTTGGATTTAGTAGTTTGGCACGCTACTGCTAGCGCTGTGGGCAAAGATACAAATTTTTGACACAACCCCGTTAGCGCAGCACCCAATTAAATATCCATCCCAGCACGATGATAAAAAAGGTGATGGTGGCAAAGAATATACCGATCAATCGCCAGGTCATGACCTTCTTCAGCATGGTGGCTTCGGGAATCGACAAACCTACTACTGCCATCATAAAGGCGAGTGCCGTACCTAGCGACACACCTTTGGCTACAAAAACCTGTATCACTGGAACGATGCCTGCCGCATTGGCATACATCGGCACGGCCAGTATCACCGCAAGGGGTACACTATACCAGTTGTTCCCCGATAGATGTTGCTCGAAAAATCCTTCGGGCACGTAGCCATGAATAGCCGCACCTATACCGATGCCGATAACCACGTAGAGTAATACCCCCTTCACTATGCCCCATGCATCCTTAATGATAGTGGGTAGGCGCTTCGCAAAAGACACCTTCTCACTTTCCCACACCTCTGTTTCTTGTTCCGACTGTGCCTGTATCTGTTGCACCCATGGGCTGAGGTAGCGTTCCAAGCGGAAGTGCTGCAACACCCAACCCCCAATCACACCCAACAAGATGCCGCTGAGTAGGTAGATCATCGTGACCTTTACGCCAAAGGTGCCGAGAAACATCGCTACAGCCACCTCGTTGACCAGTGGCGAAGTGATGAGAAACGCCAAGGTGACACCCAAGGGGATACCTCCTTTCACAAAGCCTATGAATAGAGGGATGGACGAGCACGAACAGAAAGGAGTGATGGCGCCAAAGAGAGCTGCCAGCAGGTATTGCAACCCATAAAGTCGGCGAGTTACCAAGAAATGGCGCAAACGCTCCACAGGCAAATAGGCATTGACAATCCCCATCAACGCACTGATGATAAACAGCAATATGATAATCTTTATCGTGTCGTAGAAGAAGAAGTTGAGCGCTGCACCCAGGTGTGTATCTGCGCTGAGGCCCATTAAGGCATAGACCAACCAATCGGCAAATCGCTGAATCATGGTCTCATCTCATCATTATAGAGTTGGTAGAATCGCTCACGGATCTCATCGCGCACTCTGCGGAACTCGCTTTCGACATATTCTTCGCTGCCCACTGCATGTGACGGATCGTCAAAGCCGATATGCATGCGGTGTTTTACGTTCCCGGTAAACTGCGGACAACTTTCGTTGGCACCTCCACATACTGTGATCACATAGTCCCACTCTTCGTCCAGATACTGTTCTACCTGGTCGGAGGTATGGCCCGATATATCAATGCCCACTTCGTGCATCGTTTTCACAGCGCCTGCATTAAGATGTCCTGCCGCCTGCGTGCCCGCCGAACAGACTGTCAGCTTCGAATCGAATGATTGCAGAAAACCGTGTGCCATCTGGCTGCGGCAACTATTGCCGGTGCATAAGATCAATATTTTCATGAATACAATGTAGTTTAGAAATAGAAAATAATCAAATAATAAATACCCACTGCGATGAACAGTGATGCGATGATGCGGTTCATCCATTTTTGGAGAATCACCATCTTTTGGTAAAAGCGACCGATACCCGACAGGCTATAAGCCACCATCCATGCGATGATCAGGACTGGTATGCCAGTTGCCAAAGCATAGATCACTGGGATCCAATAACCACCATTATCCGCAGCAGCCATTGGCATCAGCATCCCGAAATAAAGCACGCCGCTGGTAGGGCAAAAGGCCAATGCAAAAAGCATTCCTAGCAGCAGTGCACCTATGCCACCCCAACTTTTCAATCGTTCGCCGCCTTGATTTTTACCCCATGCGGCGAGATTAAGATGATGCCCAAACAGCATGAACAATCCGATCAAAATCAAGAAAGGACCGATCAATAGCTCACCATATTGCGCCAGACTTTTTTGGACTATATATATACTTTTTCCCTCGCGAAGCATGGGGATAAGGAAAAACCCAATCGCCGAATATGCGATGGTTCGTCCCAATGTATAGAGCAGTCCGTTGATGAAGACGCGGTTATAGTTGTTTACATCTTTGCTCAGAAACCCGATAGCGGTAATATTCGTAGCCAATGGGCATGGGCTGATAGCCGTAAGCAATCCCAGTATGAAAGCGGTGAGGATTGGGGCATTCCCACCATCGATCCATGAAAAAAGTGTCTCACTCATCACTCAGCGCGTTTGATGGTCTCCGTTAATTGAGCTTTGAAGCAGTCAGGATTGTTTCGGGCATGGCTGAAACCAGTTTCTGTCAGGTTTTCTATGCTGTCATGTCCTACCACGAATAAAGACGACCATGACACTTCAAATCTGTCCACCAAGGGTTGGTTTTCCTTTTCATTGATATCGATGATAAACAGCTTCACGCCTTCATTGCTAAGACTGTCTGCAACAGTCTTGGTCAAGGCTTCTATCGCATTGCAAGTAGGGCAACGCTGCTTGCCATGAAAGTAAAACAGATTCACCGATCCTACTGCTGGCATCACATCCGTTTCGGTCGTTTCTTTTGTTGTTTTTACACATCCAGTTAGCAGTATGATCGATAGGAGGATAAAGATTACACGGTTCATGATCCTTCCTTATAGCTTGCTCAACAATTCCTTTACCTCGGCTACTGACAAGCGTTTGCCTGCCGATACCACTTTCTCATCGACCACAATGGCAGGTGTACGCATGATGTTGTAGCTCATGATCTTCATCATGTCTTCCTCTTTTACCACATTGGCTTCAAAGCCTAGTTCTTTTACTGCAGTTTTTACAGTCTCATAAAGTGCTTTGCACGATGCACATCCTGTGCCCAATACTTTGATTTCCATACGTTTTATATTTTAATAGTTAGTTGTTCGTAGAAGTGCGAACAAGTAGTTGAAAAAAACGCTTAGCAACACGTTTTTTTCTCTTTGCAAGTTTCGGCAAAGAAAGTCTTGAAAAGCTTCTGTGCTATTTCCCAGTTCTGTTGATTGATACAATATTTCACCTTAGGTGCCTCCACCTCGCCTTGTATCAATCCTGCTTCCTTCAATTCTTTCAGGTGTTGTGATACTGTAGCTTTGGCTATCGGCAGTTCTTCGTGAATATCACCGAAATAGCAAGTCTCTCGGCAAGCCAAAAAGTTGAGGATCGCAATGCGTGTGGGATGTCCCATCGCTTTAGCGAAACGTGCCAATAGCTGTTCCTGCTCTAACGCTTCCTTTCCTTTGTTCATTCTTCCATTGAATATTAGTTGTTCGCAAATGTACGAACAATGACGATTAATCCAAATGCCTATCAGTGATTAAATAACTATTTAACTATTGTTTATCTGATAATTACATTATTTTTGCGGTAGTTGCTAATCCTTTAAAACTCTATCTGCCATGAACATCACCACCTTCATCACTCGTTTCAGAGAAGCTTTTGGCGAAACCACTCCGTTGCCTCTCGTGTTTTGGTATTCCGATCAGCCAATTACCTTGGCGCAAAAGATCAATGGTTGTCTTTTCAAATGCTTGCCCGAAATCCAGAATGGCCAAACTGTATCACTATCAACCGAAAATATAGGTTGTGGCGGTGGCAAGTTTTACTGTGGTTTTACGGAGATGCCCGTCTTTGTGCCCAACTTCGTATCGACCAAAGAGCACTATAAGGATACGCCCGAGTCGGTGCTTGACTTCATCAACGAATTGGACGTGCCTCGTTGTAGTGCTCCCTTTCTGAATCTCGCTCGCATCGATTGCGTCGAAAGTTTGGAAGACAAAGAAGCACTATTGTTCCTAGCTACGCCCGATGTCTTGTCGGGATTGATCTCTTGGTCCTTCTTTGACAATAACTCTTCGGGTGCGGTGGTGACCCGTTTTGGATCGGGCTGTTCGGCTACCATCACCAATGCTGTGAACGAAAACCGCCGTGGAGGGCGGAGCACATTCTTGGGTTTCTTCGATCCATCTGTGCGTCCTTATGTAGCAGCCGATGTGCTGAGCTTCATCATTCCCATGTCGCGCTTTCGTGAGATGTATGACACGATGCCTCAAAGTTGTCTGTTCGATACGCACGCATGGAGTAAAGTGAAGGAACGGATAGATCAAAGGCAATAGTTGGGTATAATAATCGTGTCATTCTTCATCTATTTGATGAGGTTTTACACGTTCGCCTCCCATTCTGTATTTTTTACTCACTATCTGCGGACTATTCTACACCTATCAAATCAGCCATTAGCTCTATTTTTGCCCCAGTAACAAATAACGACTACTGATGAAAAATTGGCTAATAAGCGCATTGCTACTATCTGCTACACTTAACGGGGCAATGGCGCAGACACGACATAAGATTCCTGATACCTATCAACCTGTGAAGAAGGAGATCTACCGCAAGGGGTGGATTGACTTCAACAAGAATGGGGTGATGGATGTGTACGAGAACCCCGCTGCACCCATCGATGATCGTATTGAGGATCTGCTGCGCCAGATGACACTCGACGAGAAGACCTGTCAGATGGTAACTCTCTATGGCTACAAACGCGTGCTGAAGGACGATCTGCCTACTGAGGAGTGGAAAGAAATGCTCTGGAAGGATGGGATGGGTGCCATCGACGAACATCTTAATGGATTCCAACAATGGGGATTGCCACCCTCGGACAATCCGTATGTGTGGCCAGCTTCACGCCATACATGGGCCATGAACGAGGTGCAACGCTTCTTTGTGGAAGAGACGCGTCTGGGCATACCTACCGACTTTACCAATGAAGGTATTCGTGGTGTAGAGGCCTATCGTGCCACCAACTTCCCCACACAGCTGGGGTTGGGGCATACCTGGAATCGCGACCTGATACGCCAAGTGGGCGAGATCACAGGACGCGAAGGACGCATGTTGGGTTATACCAATGTTTATGCGCCTATCCTCGATGTGGGACGTGACCAACGCTGGGGGCGCTACGAAGAGGTTTATGGTGAGTCGCCCTATTTGGTAGCCGAGCTAGGTATCGAAATGGTACGTGGCTTGCAGAAAGACTATCAGGTGGCAGCTACTGCCAAGCATTTCATCGCCTATAGCAACAATAAAGGTGCGCGCGAAGGCATGTCGCGTGTCGATCCACAGATGTCGCCTCGCGAAGTGGAGATGATCCATGTCTATCCTTTCAAACGAGTGATTCAGGAAGCGGGTGTGTTGGGTGTGATGAGCTCCTACAACGACTATGACGGTTTTCCCATCCAGGGTAGCCACTATTGGCTGACCGAACGCCTGCGTGGCGACATGGGTTTCAAGGGCTATGTGGTGTCGGACAGCGATGCGGTGGAGTATCTCTATACCAAGCATGGCACAGCCAAGGATATGAAAGAGGCAGTACGCCAAAGCGTGGAAGCCGGACTCAATGTGCGCTGCACTTTCCGTTCGCCCGATTCGTTTGTGTTGCCATTGCGCGAGTTGGTAAAAGAAGGTGGCATCAGCGAAGCGGTGATTGACGACCGTGTGCGCGACATTCTCCGTGTGAAATTCTTGATAGGACTGTTTGATGACCCTTACCAGCGCGACCTTAAAGGCGCCGACCTCGAAGTGGAGAAAGCCGAAAATCAGGCGGTAGCCCTGCAAGCCTCACACGAGTCTATCGTTTTGCTCAAGAATGATAACCATACTTTGCCTCTCGATATCAATCAGATTAAGACCATTGCGGTATGTGGACCCAATGCCGATGAAACAGCTTATGCCTTGACGCACTATGGCCCATTGGCTGTAGAGGTGACATCGGTGCTTCAAGGTCTGCGCAATAAAGTGGCTGGTCAAGCCGAAGTGCTCTACACCAAGGGATGTGAGTTGGTAGATGCCAACTGGCCCGAATCGGAACTCATCGATTTCCCTTTGACTGCCGATGAACAGCAGGAGATAGATCTGGCTGTGGCACAAGCCCGTCAAGCTGATGTGGCTGTGGTGGTGCTAGGCGGAGGTCAACGCACATGCGGCGAAAACAAATCGCGCACTAGTCTCGATCTCCCTGGTCGTCAACTCGACTTGCTCAAGGCCGTGCAAGCTACAGGCAAACCCGTTGTGCTGATTCTTATCAATGGGCGACCACTTTCTGTCAACTGGGCCGATCGTTTCGTGCCAGCCATCATAGAGGCATGGTATCCTGGTTCCAAAGGCGGTGAGGCATTGGCGGATGTGTTGCTGGGCGACTATAACCCTGGCGGCAAGCTCACGGTGACCTTCCCCAAGAGCGTGGGACAGATTCCGTTCAATTTCCCTACCAAGCCTGCTGCACAGGTAGACGGAGGCAAGAATCCAGGACCTGCCGGCAATATGTCGCGTGTCAACGGTGCACTCTATCCCTTTGGCTACGGGCTCAGTTACACCACTTTCGAGTATAGCGACCTTGAAATATCACCTCGTGTCATCACTCCCAACCAGACGGCCGAGGTTCGCTGCCGCGTCACCAATACCGGCTCGCGTGCCGGTGACGAGGTGGTGCAGCTCTACACCCGCGATCTGCTGAGTAGTGTCACCACCTACGAAAAGAATTTGGCTGGCTTCGAGCGAATCCACTTGCAGCCAGGCGAAAGCAAAGAGGTGATCTTTACCATCGACCGTAAAGCGCTCGAGCTGCTTGATATCAACAACCAATGGGTAGTAGAGCCAGGCGATTTCGCCATTCTAGTGGGTGCCTCCTCCGAGGATATCCGACTGAGCAACCTACTGACCGTAAAGCCCTATGGCATGACCATCATTGCCGATGTGGCCGAAGATGGAGCGATCAGCGCCAGCACCAATAGCGAGCAAATCTCTTTTGTAAATGATGATAATATTGACACGGCATGGATGGGCAATAAAGGCGACTATATCACCTTCGCATTGGAGGATGGCGCTAAGGTGAATAGCATTGCCATTGCCTTCAGCCGTGCCAATAACCTTCCTGCCGAGTTCGAGATACAGCTGTCGGGTGGTGGTGGACAGTTTCTCACGGTCTACTCGGGTACGGTGAATCAGTACAATCGTCTCCATACTTATGAGTTCCAAGGAACCACGGCCAGCGATCTGCGTATCGTATTTGGTAGCGATAGGGTGGGCATCGCCGAAGTGGTGCTTCCCGAGATGAAGAAATAATTCCTATAAAACAGGAATGCACACGACGCAAAGCTAATCCATAAACCCACACAACTATTAATCGATTCGTTTCAATGTGCAGTAATCCCCTTGTCCCAACCCTCCTTGCTGTCATGCAGCCAGTCGGGGCGGGATAGGGGGACTCGCCATTTACCCACCCTCTCTGGCTCATAAACTTTATGGCGCATACTTTTAAATTAATAGATGAATAACATCATTTAAGAAGGAAGTCGCTAACTTTGCATTATGACCATCAAGATACACTCTATAGATATTTCTACCTCGCTTCCATTGCCTTATGCGGAAGACGGGATTCGTGCGGGCTTCCCTAATCCGGCGCAGGATTATATGGAGCTGGCTATTGATCTGAATAAGGAGCTGATCAGACATCCCTCCTCGACCTTTTATGGCCGGGTGATAGGCGATTCGATGAAAGATGAAGGCATCGAGGAAGGCGACATACTCGTGATAGACAAATCGCTGGAACTGATGAATGATGACTTGGCGGTGGTGCTCGTTGATGGAGAATTCACTGTGAAAAGAGTGCAGATAGAAGAGGATGCCGTCTATCTAGTACCCTCCAATCCCGATTACCCTGTGATAAAGGTAACCGAGGATAATGAGTTTCAGGTATGGGGCATCGTGACCTACACCATTAAGAACAATCGAAGGAGAAAGTGATGATTGGCCTGATAGACTGCAATAACTTTTTCGTGTCGTGCGAGCGGGTTTTTCGTCCCGATCTTCGGACGCGCCCCGTCATTGTGCTTTCCAACAATGATGGCTTTGCCATTTCGCGTTCCAACGAGGCAAAGTCACTAGGCATCAAGATGGCTCAACCCGTTTTCGAAATTAAAGAGCTGATAGAAAGACACGGAGTCGCAGTGTTCTCCTCCAACTATACCCTCTATGGCGATATGTCTTCGCGCGTCATGTCTATCGTCGCCGAGCATTCCCCCGAGATAGAGATCTATTCCATTGATGAGGCGTTTATCAACTTCGATGGTATCGCTGATACAGCCGCTCTGGGTAGTAAGATTGTCCGTCAGGTGATAAAGGGAACAGGTATACCTGTATCCTTGGGCATAGCGCCTACTAAGACCCTTGCCAAGATGGCCAATAAGTTCGCCAAGAAATACCCTGCTTATAAGCGGGTCTGCGTCATCGATAGCGAAGAAAAGCGGATCAAGGCGCTGCAGCTCACCGATATTTCCGATGTATGGGGCATTGGCCGACGCATCGGGAAGCGCCTGAAAGCCATTGATGTGAATACGGCCTATGATTTCACCCAGCTGCAACAGTCGTATGTGCGCAAGCATTTCACGGTGGTGGGCGAGCGCATCTGGAAGGAGTTGCGCGGCGAGTCGTGTATCGATCTGGAATCACTTCCGCCCGTGCGAAAGCAGATCTGTACCTCGCGCAGTTTCGGGGCGATGATCGAGGATTTTGAGAATTTATCGGAAGCCATCGTGGCCCATGCCACTGCCTGTGCGCGAAAGCTGCGTTTGCAAAAAGGCTATGCTGCCGCACTTATGGTGTTTATCCACACCAATACCTTCCGCACTGATCTGCCGCAGTATCTGCGCAACACCATAATACGGCTGCCCGTGCCCACCGATGATACATTCGAAATCGTCCACTACGCCCTGAAGGGACTGGAGGAGATTTACCGGAGTGGTTATCACTACAAAAAGGCAGGTATCATCATCACCGAGATAGCCGACCATGTACAACTAGGCATCTTTGACAATGTGGACCGCGATAAACGAAAGCGTCTGATGGAGGTGGTGGATCAGATCAATGACAAGTACACTTCTACCATACGCCTAGCCGCACAGGGTGCCGGTCATGACTGGAAGTATAAACAAGAGCTCCTGTCACAGCGTTATACCACTAACTTGAACGAGATAATAACGATTAACTGCAAGTAGGCATGTGTTACAGGTTTTCCATGAATGCTAAGGTGACGACACTGGCTGCGCGCTACCACCGCAAGTCGGATGTCCTAGCAGGTGTGCCCTCTGTGGTGGAAGAACAGCAAGATGTCAACGCTTTCACTTTTCCTCTATGTCCCATCATCACGGATGCTCCCCAGATTCAGGCCTATCAGTGGGGTCTGATACCTTCGTGGACCAAGACCGAAGAGGATGCCAATAAGTTGCGAAAGATGACGCTCAATGCCCGTAATGACACGATATTCAGCAAGCCTTCCTATCGCGAGTCTATTCTCAAAAGGCGATGTCTGATTCCCGTATCGGGCTACTATGAGTGGAGGCACGAGGATGATGCGAAAATCGCATACTATCTCTTTGTGAAGGATGAACCTCTCTTCTCCATCGCTGGTCTCTATGATGAATGGCTCGACCGAGGGACGGGCGAGGTCGTGAAAACATTTTCCATGATCACTACGGAGGCCAATTCGCTGGCGGCCTATGTTCACAACACCCAGCAGCGTATGCCGGCTATAATCCGTCAGCAAGATGAAGATAGATGGCTCTCTAGGTCAATCGATAAATCACAAATAGCGGCACTGCTCCAACCCATATCTGCTCACTTGATGGAGGCGCATATCGTGAATCGGTTGGGCTGATGACAAGTCACTGTCTGTTGTTCGGAATTTTTCTAGTTGTCAAAGAACGAATATTAACCGGTTGATGCGACAAAAGTAAGTCAACAATCTGACTTTGACAAATGAAAATGGCCGTTTATATTAATCAAATTATTAATCAATACTCCCCATCATCAACCTCCCCCTTCCGAGGGGGATTAGAGGGGGTATTTATGCTATGCTGTGCTATGCTATGTGTACTTTTGTATACATTTTCTGCTATAAAGAACAAACTGCTATTTTGTGAAAAATAAATAATGTTTACTTGTGGGCAAGGTGGGTTTATTGTCGATGGCTTAAATCGCAAATGCAGTTCATGGGGTGGTAAGGGCGGTTTTATTTCTTGTTTAGCTGTGGTAGATAGCCTGACTAACGCTCTTCTATGATCAGAGCATCCTTGCTTGCTGAGTTTTGAAATAAACCGACTTGCAGGATAGGTTTAAGAGCTTGATTAAATAGTCCTAAATAATTACAAATTAAGATTGGGGTGAAGGTCGGATAAAATGACCAAAATAGTGAAAATATGTCAATGAGATAACAGAATGGTTAGTCTTAAATTTTGATATGCTAACGGAATTGTTAGTCTGTTTGTATAAGACACTAACTAAATCGTTAGTTATTTGCTGATTTGATTATAATTGTGTAGTTTTGTGACACAAAATACACATCTAAAACACGCCTTAACAATGAAGATACGCGCCTATGTTTTTTACAATCCGGGAGTAGGTTTTACCTGCAATATGAGTGAAATAAGTTTCGAAATCACTGCCGCTACACCCGAAGAACTATCTCGGAAGATCGCTCAAAATTATTCCAGTAACCTGAAACATTGCCAAGACTTGGGCATGAATTGCGACAGCCTGACTTATGAATACTATTATGATATTCCTACTTTTTTCATTCGTTTCCCCTATTTTAATATCACCAAAGTGGCGCAAAAGATTGGGGTGAACCCCTCGTTGCTCCGTCAGTATGCAGCCTGCATCGTGCAGCCTCGTATGGAGCAAGAAATGCGGATCATGGCACAACTGAAAAAGATGATTACAGAGTTGGGTGAAGTGAAGTTTTGGGACTGAAACTGTAAACGCTAGCACTCGAAAATGACGAACCAAATGCTGTAATTCGTGTTCTTCTATATGTAGCTATAAATCATTAAATTGTATCTCAATGGCAGACAAGATGACTCCTGCGCAGCGACACTACTGCATGTCGCGTATTGGTAGCAAGAACACCAAGCCCGAGCTGATTGTTCGTCGTTTTTTGCATGCACACGGGTTGCGCTATCGTCTGCATGTACGTCGCCTGCCAGGTACACCCGATATCGTGTTGTCGCGCTACAAGACAGTGATTCTAGTCAATGGCTGTTTTTGGCATGGGCACAACTGCTCGTCCTATAAATTACCCCATACGCGCACCGAGTTTTGGGAGGCCAAGATCAACCGAAACCGCGACCGTGATGCACGCAAATATTTGCAGCTGCGTACCATGAACTGGCATGTCATACAGATCTGGGAATGTCAGCTGAAACCCAAGGTGCGACAAGCCACTTTGCATGCACTACTCCGCACGCTCAACCAGATTCTATTGCTTAACTATGGCGCCAAAGAGTATGCGCCTTATCGGGGCGATGCTATTCCTGTGGCAGCAGAGGACGTTTCGGAATATGGGATAGATGCAAATGAAAAAGAGTTCATGCATTAATTTCTTCTCTTGCTATTGTTTAGACAGCTGATTCTAGCTAACTTTGTCATACGTAGGTTGACGGAAAACAAACGCTCCTATAACCTTATACCCACTACTAAGCGAAAACCACATCGACTAACAAATGAACTAAACCGAGAGTTGTGATGAAAAATAAGAGAATGTTGCTGATAGTGGATCCGCAAAACGATTTTATAAACGGTACACTTCCTGTACCTGGAGCGGTGGAGGCAATGAACCGCTTGGCGGAATATGTGACGTTGCACGATGGCGAATACGTGCTGAAAGTGGTGAGTAGTGATTGGCATCCTTATAAACATTGTTCGTACAGTGTCAACAGCGGGCAATGGCCCGTGCACTGTGTGGCTCATACTGTAGGTGCGGCTATCTGGCCGCCGTTGGTAGAGCCGCTTTACAATACGGATGGCCAAGTGATAGTACTCCATAAGGGTACATGTGTCGAAAAAGAGGAGTATTCTATCTTCCGCAATGAAGAATCGGCCAAACAATTCTCGGCGTTGATGGATGATTTTAATATCGATAGAGTGGACGTTTGTGGTTTGGCAGGCGATGTATGTGTATTGCATACGTTGATGGATGGTGTTGAGTTGTATGGCAAAGGTATGTTCCATGTTTTGACCGACTATTCGCCCTCGCTGGATGGTGGAGTGGCTCTGAATGAATATATAAATAGCAAATTGAAATGAGGCAAATAATCACGCATTTTACAGACGATGATCTGTATAAGTTTACGATGTGTTGCGCGGTGATCGATAACTTCCCCCGTGCCCACGTCAAATACTCATTCACAGACCGTGATAATACGGTATATCCTCCAGGCTTTGCCGAAAAGCTGATGGAGCAGATCGTGATGCTCGAGAATTTGGTGATTACAGACGAAGAGATCGATTTCTTGAAACGCAAATGCGACTATATCCCTCATTGGTTTTATACTTATCTCAAAGGGTTTCGCTTTGACAGAAGATGGGTCAAGGCTTGGCAGGATGAGGCTGGCCATTTGCATATTATCTTCGAAGGTTGCTGGTCTGATACTATACTGCTAGAAGTCAAAGTGCTGGCTATCGTTTCAGAGCTTTATTATATGGTTGCAGGTGTGGCCGAGGCACTGGACTACGAAGCTTATTACAAGAAATCATACGCTAAAGCCGAGAGGCTGCTAGAAGCTGGTTGCGCTTATAGCGATTTCGGTACACGTCGCCGGGTGTCATTGCAAGCCGAGGATGTGGTGGTGCGCGCGATGAAAGACTGTTATAATTCGCGCTCATGGAAAGGTAAATTTGTGGGTACCAGCAATATCTACCTAGCGATGAAGCACGATCTGAAACCTGTAGGCACCATGGCGCACGAGTTCGTTTGTGCCATAGGTGGCATGTATGGTCCGCAGATGGCCAATCATATCGCTATGGATTCGTGGCGCAACACCTATCGTGGGGCGTTGGGGACTTATCTGTATGACAGCTACGGTTGGGATATTTTTAGTCTGAACTTCTCGGAAGATTTTGCCAATCAATTCAAAGGATTGCGGGTGGACAGCGGCGACAACTATGAACAGTTACACAAGATTGTGGACAAGTATAAGTCTCTGGGAATCGACTCGCGCACCAAACAGGTGGTATTCAGCAATGCGCTCGATACCGATAGCGCCATAGCGGTGCAGCGTTATGCGATGAACTATTGCCAGCCTTCATTCGGGATAGGCACACACTTCACCAATGACTTTGAAGGCATCAAGCCGATGAATATTGTCATCAAGCTGATAGCTGTCAAGATCACTGAGTTATGGAACTTCTATAACGACACTTGTAAACTAAGCGAAGATAAAGGGAAATACACGGGCAAGCCCGAAGTGGTGGAACGCTTCATGGCGGCTTTGCACCTGAAGGAATAGGGCGGTCGATGGATTGTCCACAAAGAAAGAGAGGTATCTACTTGGGTTTGTCCCTCGAAGATACCTCTCTTTATATTGCTGAATATTAACCTTGCAAGTTAAATTTTAAATGAGTGAACGTGGATTATACGTTTTTCTCTTTGATCAAGTATTCGGCGATCTGAACAGCGTTCAAGGCAGCGCCTTTCTTGATCTGGTCACCAACGGTCCAGAATGTCAAACCAAACTCGTTGGTCAAGTCTTTGCGGATACGACCCACATAGATAGGATCCTTACCAGCAAGGAACAAAGGCATTGGATAGTCCTTAGCCGCTGTGTTGTCTTGAAGCACCACACCTTCGGCTTTCTCGAAAGCTTCGCGAGCTTCTTCTACCGAGATAGGACGTTCTGTCTCAATCCAGATGCTTTCCGAGTGAGCGCGAAGCGCAGGAACACGAACACAAGTAGCACTAACTTTGATGTCAGAGTGCATGATCTTTTGTGTTTCGTTGAACATCTTCATCTCTTCTTTAGTATAGTCGTTTTCAGTGAACACGTCAATCTGAGGAATCAGATTGAAGGCCAACTGATAAGCGAATTTGTCTACAGTCACAGGCTCGCCTGCCAATACTTGGCGATATTGCTCGTACAACTCGTCCATTGCAGCAGCACCCGCGCCACTAGCGGCTTGGTAAGTAGCTACATGCACAGTCTTGATATGTGATAGATCTTCGATAGCCTTCAAAGCCACTACCATCTGAATGGTGGTACAGTTGGGGTTGGCGATGATGCCACGTGGGCGGTCTAGCGCGTCAGCAGCATTTACTTCGGGCACTACCAATGGCACATCATTGTCCATACGGAAGGCGCTAGAGTTATCGATCATTACCGCACCATGCTTCGTGATGGTTTCGGCAAACTCTTTAGAAGTTCCCGCACCAGCCGATGTAAAGGCAATGTTCACACCCTTAAAGTCATCGTTGTGTTGCAGAAGTTTGACCTCGAGCTCTTTACCACGGAAGGTGTACTTGGTACCGGCGCTGCGTTTAGAGCCAAACAATACCAATTCGTCCATCGGGAAATTACGCTCCTCGAGCACACGCAGAAATTCTTGTCCTACGGCTCCGCTTACGCCAACAATAGCTACTTTCATTTTCTTCAGATTTGTTTTTGTGAATATAAATGTTTCTTGCTACCGAAATCATCAAATAGCAAATAATCGGCTGCAAAATTATAACAATTCACCGTATTATTGATAAGTTTTTTGTTATTTTGCATTGAAAACCGAAAACGAATGATAATGATGCAGTGGTTGGACCTAAATCCCGATTTGCCAATGATTACCGATCCCACGTGGATTTTCTTCTTAGTGCTTATCATTATTCTCTTTGCGCCGATCATTTTGGGTCGGTTGCACATCCCTCATATCATCGGCATGATCTTGGCCGGTGTCATCATTGGCAAGCATGGCTTTAATATATTGGAGCGCGACAGCAGCTTCGAGCTCTTCGGCAAGGTGGGACTCTACTATATCATGTTTCTGGCTGGACTGGAGATGGATATGGAAGACTTCAAGAAAAACCGAGTCAAGAGTTTTGTGTTTGGTATCATCACCTTTGTCACGCCGATGGCACTGGGGATATGGAGTAGCATGGAGCTGCTGGGCTTTGGCTTTGTGACGGCTGCCTTGCTGGCTAGTATGTATGCTTCGCACACCTTGATAGCCTACCCCATCGTGAGCCGCTATGGTCTATCGCGACTGCGCAGTGTCAACATCACCATCGGCGGTACGGCTGTGGCTGTGACTCTGGCGTTGATAGTGCTGGCAGTGATCGGAGGTATGTACAAGGGCACCACGGGCAATCTCTTCTGGGTGATACTGCTCTTAAAAGTGGCTGTACTGGGTTTTCTCATCATCTTTTTCTTCCCTCGCATTGGCCGGTGGTTTTTCCGTAAGTACGATGACAATGTGATGCAGTTCGTATTTGTGCTGGCTATGGTATTCCTGGGAGGCGGACTGATGGAGATTGTTGGTATGGAAGGCATTCTAGGTGCTTTCTTGGCAGGACTGGTACTCAATCGGCTGATCCCTCATGTGTCCCCACTGATGAATCGCCTGGAGTTTGTAGGCAATGCGCTGTTCATCCCCTATTTCCTTATTGGCGTGGGCATGATGATAGATGTGCGCAGCTTGTTTTCGGGGGGCGAAGCCTTGAAAGTAGCTGCTGTGATGACAGTGGTAGCTACCTTTAGCAAATGGCTGGCGGCGTGGATTACCCAAAAGATTTACGGGATGCGCTCCAACGAACGCAGCATGATGTTCGGACTGAGCAATGCGCAGGCGGCGGCAACACTGGCTGCTGTGCTGATCGGGCACAGCATCATCATGGAGAATGGCGAAAGACTTTTAAATGATGATGTGTTAAATGGTACGGTGGTGATGATCCTCTTTACCTGCGTCATCAGCTCGCTGGTCACTGAACGTGCTGCAAGACAATTTGCCCTGCATCAAGAACTGGAAGATTTGGAAGAAAAAAAAGGTAAAAGACCTGAACAAATACTGATACCGGTGGCCAATCCCGAAACACTTGAAAACTTGATTAATTTGGCACTCGTTATCAAGGATTCGAAGCGAAAAGATGGACTGATAGCGCTGAATGTGCTCAACGATAATAGCAGTTCGGACAATCGGGCAGCACAAGGAAAGCGCAACCTGGAAAAGGCGGCCATGATAGCGGCCTCGGCCGATGTACACATGGAGATGGTGAGCCGTTATGATATGAATATCGCATCGGGCATCATCCATACCATCAAGGAGTATGATGTGAGTGATGTGATCATCGGTCTGCACCACAAGGCCAATATCGTTGACTCTTTCTTTGGCAGCTTGGCCGAAAGCCTGCTGAAAGGTACACACCGCGAGGTGATGATCGCTCGATTCCTGATGCCTGTCAATACGCTGCGCCGCATCAATGTGGCAGTGCCTCCAAAGGCCGAATATGAGACAGGCTTTGTGAAATGGGTGGAACACTTCTGCCGCATGTCGGCATTGCTGAGCTGCCGTGTACACTTCTTTGCTGGCGAGGAAACTCAACAGCGATTGCAGGCGGTGGTGAAGCGCATATCGGGTTCTAAGCTCATCGAATATTCACTGCTCGAGGAATGGGAAGACCTACTGATGATTACTGGTCAAGTGCATTTTGACCATCTGTTGGTGATTATCAGCGCACGTCGGGGCTCTATATCGTATGACGCCTCATTTGATAAGCTGCCGCTACAGATAAGCAAATATTTTAATAATACGAGTATCATCGTGCTCTATCCCGAGCAGTTTGGCGATTCGCATGAGATGATTTCATTCTCCGATCCACGTGGCATGAACGAACCTCAGCACTACGAACAGATGGGACGATGGTTTTATAAATGGTTTAAGAAAAGCTGATGGAAAACTGGAAGCAACGTACAGAGATTCTGCTAGGCGAAGAACGCATGAAGCAGTTGGAAAATGCCCATGTACTGGTAGTAGGGTTAGGTGGAGTAGGTGCATATGCTGCCGAAATGATCTGTCGTGCAGGTGTGGGACAGATGACGATTGTGGATGCCGATACGGTGCAGCCCACGAATATAAACCGCCAACTACCCGCTCTGACCACCACGCTGGGTAGATCCAAAGCGGAGATCGTGGGTCAACGTCTACTGGAGATCAATCCCGAACTGATACTCACCATTCATCCTATCTTCCTGAAAGATGAGAATATACCTGAGTTGTTGGATAGCGCACCTTTCGACTTCGTGGTCGACGCCATCGACACGCTGAGCCCTAAGTGCTACTTGATATTCAATGCCCTGCAACGCAAACTAAAAATTGTGTCGAGCATGGGGGCAGGTGCCAAAAAGGATATCACGCAGGTGCGTTTTGCCGATCTGAAAGATACTTACCACTGTGGCTTGAGCAAGGCTGTGCGCAAAAAGCTCCAGAAGATGGGCGTGAAGCGAAAGTTACCGGTGGTGTTCAGCACCGAACAAGCGGATGCTTGTGCTGTGATTCTGACGGATAGCGAACAGAACAAAAAATCGACCTGTGGCACGGTGAGCTATATGCCCGCCGTGTTTGGCTGCTACTTGGCCGAATACGTGATACGTAAACTCTAAGAATATACAATCTGCTAAATGATAAAATTAGAAGGAATAATCAAACGCTTCGGTACGCTAGAGGTGTTGAAAGGAATCGACCTGACCATCAATCAAGGTGAAGTGGTGAGCATAGTGGGGCCTAGCGGCGCAGGCAAAACTACCTTGCTGCAAATCATGGGAACGTTGGATCAACCTGATCAAGGTAAGGTCTGGATTAACAATATCGAGGCGAGCAGGATGAAGGAGCAAGAGCTGGCGGCTTTCCGCAACAAGCATATCGGTTTTGTTTTCCAGTTCCATCAGCTGTTGCCCGAATTCACTGCATTGGAGAATGTGATGATACCTGCCCTGATCGGCAATAAATCGACCAAGGAAGCCAAAGAGCGTGCCTTGGATCTGCTCAACTTTATGGGTCTGAAAGATAGGATTGAACATAAACCCAATGAACTATCGGGCGGAGAGAAACAACGAGTGGCTGTGGCGCGTGCCTTAGTCAATCAACCAGATGTGGTTTTGGCAGATGAGCCTTCGGGAAGTCTCGATTCGCATAATAAAGAAGATTTACATCAGTTATTTTTCCGTTTGCGCGAACACTATGGTCAGACTTTTGTGATAGTAACACACGATGAACAGTTGTCACTGATCACGGATAGGACGATTCACATGCTTGATGGCAAGGTTAACAAATATTAATTAAGGGGTTTAAGTATTAAAAATATAATCTTTGTCCCTGTTTTCATTTACAATTCAATAATAAACACTACTTTTATCTCGCTTCTCTACGGAAGTCTGTGAAGATAATTAGTAGAGTGTTTGTTTTGTTTGTGTGTGATGCATCCTTATCTGCAGTAAGGATGCATCTTTTTTTATTCTGTAAACTTGACATAAAAATTGAGACGTGCCAGATCCTTTTCTGTAAACTCTTCATACATAGCCAACTCGGCTATATTTTTAAGCTTTCCTCTTTTCCTGCGGTGTTCCGTAATCGCTTTTGCCTGATAGAAGTTGATGTATGGATGTGATTTTAATCTTTCGGCACTGGCGACATTGATATTGATGCGTGTGGTCGATTCTGGTTCAATAAAAAACCACTGACGAAGTGAGTCGGATTGTAGATGAATCTCATCTAGCTGCTCCAGGGCATAGAATCCGCCTACGCGGTTGCGATAGGACACAATGCGATGGGCAATGCCACTGCCTATGCCAGGGATTTTCTTCAGTTCGGTAGTATCTGAACTATTCAAGTCAATCAGAGTTCCTGCTGGGTATTTGAAAGGACGCGTCAGAGTGTCTCTGCTGGCTATGCTCAATAGCGAGAAGGTGTCCTTTTTCACTTCAGCTAGTGTGATGTAGGGGAGTAGAGCATTGTATAGCTCTTCGCTGAGACCATATATCTTGCTGAAGGATTCGGGCGTGCGGAACTTTCCACCTTGCTTCCGATAGCTCAATACATTGGAAGCCATCCAAGGCTTCAACCCCAAGTTTACCAGCTCGGCTGAATCTGCAGTATTGGGGTCGAAAGGCTGTAGTATGGGTATGATACTGTCTTTTTTCTTATAATAGGATTTTCGCACTGTCGGTGAGCGCTCTACCTTTTTCAATGATTGGGCAAAATCATGATAGTCGCTTTGAAAGCTATTGTCATCACTGGTCATGCCATCGGCCGGGGTAGCAGGCCACATCATTATCACGGTAACTGCCACGATAATGCACGACACCAATAGGATGCCCCGCTTTTCTTGGCGAGTATAGTAGAAGTATTCCTTCCACATAGCTTTATATTATGCCAAGTTCATTGATGAAGATCACGAGTATAGCTGCAGGAGCTATATAGCGTAGTATGAAGATGATGGCTTTGTAGCTAGCCACCTTCAGTTTCCCATCGTTGGTGAGTTGTTCCCATACGATGCGCTTGTCCAGATACCAACCCACAAAGACAGCCATCAATGCACCACCGATAGGCATGAATAGTTTGGCAGTGATAAAGTCGAGCAAGTCGAACAATGGCAGCCCGAACAGGCTGATTTGTTTGCCCACACCCAATGACAATGAGCATAACACGCCAATGACAATGCACATGCATGTGACAATGAGGGCAGCACGCTTGCGGGGCATCTTAAACTCCTCGTAGATATAAGCTGTGGCTACCTCGTGCAGCGAAATAGTCGAAGTAAGGGCAGCTACAGCCAAAAGCAGATAGAAAAGCAAGGAGAAGATATAGGCCAGCCAGGGAAAGCCCACAAAAGCTTGTTGGAACACATTGGGCAGCGTGATAAAGATGAGGCTAGGACCTGCATCGGGCTCAATGCCTACCGAGAAGGCGGCAGGGAAGATGATGAATCCTGCTAGTATGGCGATGAAGGTATCGATAAGACCCACACTAACAGCCGAACGTACCAGATTGGTGTCTTTGTTGAAGTAAGAGGCATAGGTACATAGGCATCCCATACCTAGGCTCAACGAGAAGAAGGCTTGCCCCAAAGCTGCCAAGAATACGTTACTGTCTACTTTGCTGAAATCGGGCTTGAGGAGAAACTCGATACCGGCACTAGCACCTGGCAGCGAAACTGAGCATCCTACCAAAACCAATATGAGGATGAATAGGACAGGCATCATCAGTTTGGAGAAATATTCGATACCTTTCTCTACTCCGCGGGCAATGATGAAATGTGTGGCCAGCAAAAACAAAACGAGCCAGATCAAAGGACGCCAAGGATTGGTAGAGAAAGCTTCGAAGGAAACGACAAATTCTTCGGGATTGCGGCCGGCAAAGCCATTACAGATGGCCTCGTATACATACTCTAGCGTCCAGCCTGCCACTACCGAGTAGAAGCTGAGGATAAAAAAGGCAGTGAGTACACCCATACGGCCAATCCACTTCCATTGGGTACCGGGCGCTAACTTCTGAAAGGCGCCATCAATGTTGGCATGTGAGCTGCGTCCGATGACAAACTCGGCAATCATGATGGGAAGTCCCAAAGCAAAAACACAGCCTAGATAGATCAATATAAAAGCGGCTCCTCCATAATTGCCGGTCTCGTAGGGGAAACGCCATACATTACCCAGCCCGACAGCAGAACCTGCCGCGGCCAAGATCGCACCCAATTTGCTGCCAAAGCTGCCTCTTTCAATTTTGTTCATAAACCTCTTGCTAAGTTACAATAAGTAGTATTTGTCTAATAATTAGTGCAAAAGTAGAAAAAAAAGGATACTTTTGCGAAGTAATTGTAATAAAAACATCAGATGCTAAAATACATAAAGAAATATCCTTTCTCACTTCTCATCATAGCAGCAGTAATCTACCTTTCTTTTTTCAAACCACCCTCAGTAGAGGTAATCAGCCGAATACCACACTTTGATAAAGTGGTGCACTTTTGCATGTACTGTGGAATGAGTGGAATATTATGGCTGGAATTCTTGTGGGGGCAACGACGCTATCATGCGCCGATGTGGCATGTATGGGTGGGTGCCACGCTATGCCCTATCCTTTTCAGTGGGGTCGTGGAATTGCTGCAAGAATATTGCACAACGTATCGTGGAGGCGATTGGGCTGACTTTGCTGCCAACACATTGGGTGTGCTAGCAGCAAGTCTGTTTAGTTTCTATGTCTTGCGTCCTTTGATTAACAGTAGACAGAAGACGGTTTCTACAGAAAATCGAGCACCTCAGTAAGCTTCACGCCATTTGAACCCTTTATCAAAATAGTATTCGCATGGGGTTTATGGGACTGTAGATGCGTGATCAAATCCGATACATGATCGAATGTTGGATAGTTATGGGCAGTGGACTTGAACTCATTACCTACCAGCAGCACATTATCAAAGCCGCAAGTCATGAGATAATCTACAATTTTCTGATGTTCATCTTGGCTGTCTATGCCAAGTTCGCGCATTTCACCTAAAATGACCGATTTGGATTCAGCCTTCACCAGCTGAAAGTTTTGCAGTGCGGCCATCATGCTCGAAGGATTGGCGTTATAGGCATCTACTATCAGCGTGTTGTCATTGGTCTGCAATAGCTGGGAGCGATTGTTTTTGGGAGTATAACCGGCAATGGCCATGGATATCTCTGAGCTGGACACGCCAAAATACGTGCCTACCGCAACGGCCGCCAACATGTTAGACAGGTTATATTCGCCGATTAAGCGAGTGAAGACACGGTGATACTCATCACTGTTGGCGGTGCGCCATACGAAAGAGAGGTAAGATGTACTATCAGTGATATGTCCACTGACAAATAAGGATGGCGATTTGCCGTAGTACACACTGTTGATATCGTGTGCCATTTCGCAAAGAAGCGAGTCGGTTTCATTGACAAAAGCCATCGTTCCTACTTTCCCTCGTAGGTAGTCGAATAGTTCGTTCTTAGTTTTTATCACACCTTGGAAAGAGCCAAAACCTTCGAGGTGTGCTTTCCCTACATTGGTGATGATGCCGTAGTCGGGGTCGGCGATGCGGGCCAACTCCATAATCTCTCCTGGGTGGTTGGCGCCCATCTCTATGATGGCAAGTTGATGTTCATGGGTGAGGCGTAGCAAGGTCAGCGGCACTCCGATATGATTATTCAAGTTGCCTTCTGTAGCTAACACGTCATACATTCGTGATAGGACAGTTGCTACTAGCTCTTTAGTGGTGGTTTTTCCATTAGTGCCCGTGATGGCCAATACTGGTATGCCTAATTCTTGACGATGATAATGAGCCAAGGCCTGAAGCGTTGATAGACAGTCGTCAACAAGCAGATATCGTGGATCTTCGGCGACAACGCTCCCCGGGTCATCTACAATAGCATACGCACAACCATCGGCTAGCGCTTTGGCGGCAAAAAGATTACCGTCGAACGATGTACCTCGAAGCGCGATAAATAATGATCCGGGTGGACAATGACGGCTGTCGGTAGTCACGGTTCCACATTTCAGATAATATTGATAAAGCTTAGAAAGTTTCATGGTCTTTTTGTTATGACCCAACAAAGATAAGCGAATATCTTGATTATTTTATTTACTTTTGCAATAATCAAATAAAGATAGTGCGCAATGAAAGCTACTGCACCTAAATACATCAATATCAAAGGGAAACTATTTGACCTTTCACAGCCCTGTGTCATGGGGATAGTCAATGTCACTCCAGACTCTTTCTTTGATGGCAGCCGGGCACAGACCGAGAACGAAATCATCACCCGTATACAGACGCTTATTGACCAGGGAACAGCTATCATTGACCTGGGAGCTTATTCGTCGCGTCCTGGCGCGGATGATATAAGCGCCGATGAAGAGATGGCACGTCTGCGTACTGGACTAGAGCTGTTGCGTCGGCATTTTCCAGAGGTCCCAGTATCGATTGACACCTTCCGTGCCGATGTAGCCGAACGTTGCATCGTTGATTATGGGGCTGATATTATCAATGATATTTCGGGTGGTGAAGGAGATGCACGCATGTTCGAAACGGTGGCTCGCCTACAAGTGCCCTATGTCTTGATGCACATGCAAGGTACTCCACAAACCATGCAAGCGGCACCCTCTTATACCAATTTCATTGAAGAGGTATTTGTCTATTTCGCCAAGCGCATCGATCAGTTGCGTCAGCTAGGTGCGCGTGACATCATCTTGGATCCCGGTTTTGGCTTTGGTAAGACACTTTCGCACAACTATGAACTGATGGCACATTTGCAAGAATTTTCTATGTTCGACTTGCCCCTGCTCGTAGGCGTCTCGCGCAAATCGATGATTTATCGTTTGCTGGATAATACACCTCAAGAGGCATTAAATGGCAGCACTGTGCTCCACACGGTGGCTTTGACCAAGGGAGCTAATATCTTGCGTGTGCACGATGCACGCGAAGCCTCCGAATGTATACGCATCGTAAACGAAATCCATAAACATCAAACGGCATGCAATTAGTTTCTTTCTTATTGTCCTCACCCGGTTTTTTCTTTGAGTTTGGCCTGAAAGACGTGATTGACATTGTCTTAGTGGCATTGCTTCTCTACTACGTATATAAGCTGATGAAGGTTTCGGGATCCATACGTATTTTTACGGGTATTCTGGTATTCATCCTCATCTGGCTAGTCGTGACACAGGTGCTGGCAATGAAACTGTTGGGGTCTATATTCAATACCTTGATGAATGTTGGGGTGTTGGCGCTAATCATCCTTTTTCAAGATGAGATACGCCGTTTCTTATTGACTCTGGGGTCACACCATCACTTGGGTGCCCTGACGCGACTTTTCAAGAACGATAAAGGAGAGAATGCCGATCACGAGGAGATCATGCCTATCGTCATGGCTTGTATCAGCATGGGTAAGCAGCGAGAAGGTGCGTTGATCGTGATAGAGCGCGACATACCGCTCGATGATGTGATGCGCACGGGAGATATAATCAATGCCAATATCAATCAGCGTCTCATAGAGAATATATTCTTCAAGAATAGCCCCTTGCATGATGGGGCAATGATTATCAGCCGGCATCGCATTAGAGCGGCTGGTTGCATATTGCCCGTATCGCATGATAATACTATTCCCAAGCATCTGGGATTGCGGCATCGTGCGGCAATGGGTATAGCCCAAGAAACGGATGCGCTGGCTATCATCGTGTCCGAAGAGACGGGAGCGATTTCAGTGGCCTATATGGGAAAGTTCCATCTGCGTCTGAACGCGAAAGAATTGGAAAGTTTGTTGGTGAGGTGACAAGGACAATATAAAAAGAGTCTCATACGATAAGGTATTCGTAGGAGACTCTTTTCCGTTTTAATATACAGCTTCTCTAGGATCTCATAGACAAAATTGCTGTATTTAGAGTAGATTGTTTGTTTTGTTTTCTTAAAAAAATTAGCTCTTTGTTTTCTTCATGTCAATTCGTAAATCTTCAGCTAAGTCTTCGAAAAAGTTATGCTCAAGTAGCAGTGAGACATTTCTTATGAGGATATATTCCAAGTTGTTTCTCAGAAATATCTTGTATATATTTGCGCGTGTGTAACCCAGCTGATCGGCTAGCCAAGTGACACTTTTCCCCTTATTGCGCAAGACCATTTGTATAGATTGACCAATATGTATCATATTCCTATATATTTTAAATAGGCCTTTAGGACTATCTATTGATACAAAAATAGGTCGTTGGAACGGAATTTGCAATGCCTCTTTTCGCTATTCTCGATTAAGTGGCAATAACCTTCCCTAAGCGGTAAAAAATAGCAATTATGCGGTCGAATTTATTTTAATGCCTCTGCTTCGATCTTATCCAATAATCCTTCACAAGCATCTTCTAGCAAATCTAGCACATGCTCAAAGCCTTCCGCACCTCCATAGTAAGGGTCGGGCACATAGTCATCTGTGTGACGGGTACAGTATTCCGTCATGCGGTGAATCTTTTTCATATCTTCCACCGATGGGGCCAGCTCGTTGAGATCGGCGATGTTGCGGTCGTCCATACCGATTATCAGGTCGAAGTTTTCAAAATCATGGCTGCGTACTGGACGCGAACGATGCACCAAGTCATAGCCGCGCCGTTTGGCGTGGGCGCGCATACGGCTATCGGGCAACTCGCCTTGATGATAGGCCAATATGCCTGCCGAGTCTATAACAAACTCATCCTCTAGGCCTCGCTCTTTCAGTAGATGCAACATCACTCCCTCCGCCGATGACGAACGGCAAATATTTCCTAAGCAGACAAATAATATTCTTTTCATTGTGCTATCTTATTTTTGATTATAATCATGATTACATGGGGTCTACATCATAATAGACTACCAGTGACTTGTATTTGGGGTTCTCAATCATCTCGCGTTGAATCTGGAGCAGCAGTTTACGGGCATCTGCCATCGATGCCTCAAGCTCTATCTTCAACACAATCTTCCGGATGAACAACGTCTGCACGCGGGCTACGGGTGGCTTGTCGGGACCCAGAACACGTGCACCGAAGGTAGCGCGAAGTCGACCACCCATGACTGTCGCCATCTCGTCCAGCAGGGCCTCGTTCTTGTGCTTCAGGAAGACGTAGATGAGGCGCGTGAAAGGAGGATAGTGAAACAATTTGCGTTCGGCGAGTTGCGCACAGACCATAGCTTCATAGTCATTCGCCATCACCTGCCCGATGATGGGGTGATCTATGTTGCGTGTTTGCAATATCACTCGCCCACGTTTATTCTTTCGTCCGGCACGGCCTGCTACTTGCGCCATCAGTTGGAAAGCACGCTCATAGGCACGGAAGTCTGGATAGTTCAGCATGGTGTCCGCATTGAGGATGCCCACCGTGCTGACATGGTCGAAGTCCAGCCCTTTAGAGACCATCTGCGTACCGATGAGGATATTGGTCTTGCCGGCTTCAAAGTCATTGATGATGCGCTCGTAGGCTGTTCGGGTGCGGGTGGTGTCCAGGTCCATTCGCGCTATCGTGGCTTCGGGGAAAATCATTTTGATATCATCCTCTACCTTCTCCGTGCCAAATCCGCGGTGTACCAATTCTACGCCTTGGCAAGCTGGGCACGAGCTGGGCACCAGATAGGTGTATCCGCAGTAATGGCACGTCAACTGTCCGATGCCTTTGTGGTAGGTCAGGCTGACATCGCAGTTCTTGCATTTGGGTACCCATCCACAGGTGCGACACTCAATCATTGGTGCAAAACCACGACGGTTTTGGAACAGGATGACTTGCTCTTTCCGTTCAAGCGATTCGCGTACTTCCTGCAAGAGTAGTGGCGAGAATTGTCCATTCATCCGCTTTTTGCGTTGCAGTTCCTTGCAGTCCACCGGGATGATCTCGGGCAATAGAATTTCCTTGTAGCGTTCCGTCAGCTTCACTAAACCATATTTACCTGTGGTAGCATTGTACCAAGTTTCGATAGATGGGGTAGCGGTGCCTAGCAACACTTTAGCGCCCGTCATACCGGCTAGCACGATGGCTGCGTTGCGAGCGTTGTAGCGGGGCGCAGGGTCTTGTTGTTTATAGGTATTCTCGTGCTCTTCATCGACAATAATTAGCCCCAGCTTGCTGAAGGGAAGGAACACGGACGAGCGAACCCCCAATATGATGTCGTAAGGTGAGTCGGAGAGTTGCTTCTGCCAGATCTCCACACGCTCTGCATCTGGGAATTTAGAATGATAGATGCCTAGGCGATTGCCGAAGACACGTTTCAAGCGAACGGTGATCTGAGTGGTCAAAGCGATTTCGGGCAGCAGATATAATACTTGCTTGCCTTGGCGCAATGCCTCTTCGATGAGATGTATGTAAACCTCGGTCTTGCCGCTGGCCGTGACACCATGTAGCAGGCACACTGCTTTACTTTCAAACGATTGGGATATCTGTTCGTAGGCTTCTTGTTGATGGGTGTTAAGGGGATGCAGTTCGCCTGTCTTGATACTGTCATTATCCAGACGTCCGATTTCCGCATGATAGATTTCGAACACTTTGCGATCGACCAACGCATTGAGTGCGCTTGCTGATGCTCCAGTCGATTGAAGCAGTGTTTGGCGCGACACCTCTAGCATCTCTCCTCTATGATAACCCGATAGTTGGATGTACTTCATTAATAACGCCTCTTGCTTTGCCGAGCGCTTCAGTAAGTCGAATAATATGTTGAGCTGTCGCTCACTCATCTCCATGGCAAAACGCACCCGAGCCTCCATTTTGGGTTTGTAGGTGCGTTTTAGTTCCTCCTTGATGTGGATAGCCTCTTTGTCTAAGAGTTGTTTTACCACGGTGAGGATAGCGTTCATGCCCGTTTCTCTTTCCAGTCGGGTCACGCTCTGTTCATGGTCATTGGAGAGTGCGTCCAATAACTGCTGTTCTTTGGGTGACAAGGGTGCATCGGCTTCAAAATCGGGATTATACACCACGATAGTTTCGCTTTCTATCTTAAGTCCAGAAGGCAAAGCGGCTTTGTAAACATCACCCAATGTACAAAGATAATAATCGGCTATCCATTGCCAGAACTTGAACTGTAGAGGCAGCAAGATTGGTTTCTCGTCGAGCATCGCAGTGATTTCCTTTACCTCATATTCGGTAGGGCACAGATAATGCACATGATAGACGATGGCCGTATAGAACTTCTTCCGTCCAAATGGGACCACCACTCTACATCCTTTCACCACCTTGTCGGCCACTTCGTCGGGCAGTGCATATGTGAATCCGCCTGCAAGGGGCAACGGCAATATGACATCTACATACTTCTTCATTGTAACAACAAAGGTAAAAAAAAGAGGCTCTTCTTGCGAAGAACCCCTTACTATATAACGTTAAATCACGTGTAGTTTGTTTAGAACAAATAGGCGGCTGATATTTGCCAAGTCTTGGTTTTTACACCCGTGGTGTCCTTGTCAAACATATCACCTAGATCACTGTATCGGATATCGCCCGAGCGTCCAAGCGGTATGTTGTAGCAGAATCCTAGCTGCAAGTGGTTCAGAAGCTTCAAACCTCCACCTAGGTTGATACCGACATTGGCGGCTTTTTTGGAGAAAATACGGTCACTTGCCTTTATATCAAAGAAGAAGTTGGGACCGGCTGCCAGATACACGGCGAGCATATTACCCAAACCAATAGACCATTTCAAGTTGATAGGTATGTCAAAACCATTTTGCTTGATTGTGCCAGATGCGCCATTGTTGCGTTCGTCGTAGGCGAACTTGCGTTGCGAGAACATGAAAGCACCGTCGAATCCCAACCCGAGAATCGGAAGTTTAAAATCGATCATCGGACCGATGAAGAAACCGGCACGGTTGTCCGACTTGAACACATCTTTGTTGAAAGAAGCTGTAGACAGATTCACACCTCCCTTGACACCCCATTGTAATTGTGCTTGTACAGGAAGCATCATGCCCAAGCACAACAAGATAGATAAAAGTAAAGCTTTTCTTTTCATATACTAATATGGTTTAGTGAATTTATATTCACTACAAATATATGTATTTATATGCAAATCTTCGCAAAAGAGAAGCGTTTATCTACGTTCGCGGCGTACAGATGCCTTTGGTGCACCGGCACTTGACGAGCTGCTGCTGGAGCGTGGGGAGGCACTAGCACCTTTCTTTTTTGAGTTGGTGGTGGTCTGTCTGGCCTGGGCTGCCTTGGCTGGTGCAGGTTCGGCTGCCACTGTCTCTGTTTTCTTGCTAGGTTCGGCTTCTGCAGCTGTTTCTATAGGTTTTTCTTTCAGATCATTGCCATACAGGTTGTTTTCAAACTGTATCAATTCACTTTCGATACGGTTTTGTTCCTTTACCATCGCCGAGTCAGTTTCGCAATAGTGCGCTAGAGACAAGTTTTGCAGATTGGTAGTTTTATAGATATCACCTTTATATTGTTTAGCGGTGAAGAAATCTTCCATGGAAC
The DNA here is from genome assembly GCA_947074295.1 of uncultured Bacteroides sp. GTDB lineage: Bacteria > Bacteroidota > Bacteroidia > Bacteroidales > Bacteroidaceae > Bacteroides. The sequence goes on from CAMTPC010000010.1 coordinate 28,814, forward strand.
GATTCATCGTATGGTTCACATCGCTCGCCATTACACGTGTACCTGCTAAGTAGGGTGACAAGTCCTGGTAGTTGATCCAGAACATAGGCAGCTTCACACGGTCGGTGCTGAATGCCTCCGAACGGTGCATCACAGGGCAGATAGCTGTAATCATCGATCCATAGGTAGAGGTGCGCTGGTCAAAATACCACACTTCTTTGATGAAGTAGCTCAGCACATCTGCCGATGGCACATCACTTGGGTCTATGATCAACACGCTGTCTTGGCGGTTGCGCAATTTCTTTTCTTGGTAATAGATGTCGAAGCGGTCCAGAATATCTTTAAACGATACTTCTGCCGAAGGTGTCAGACGTTCTACGCCATCCAGTTGGTATTCGTATGCTGGAATCTTCTTGGAACCGAGCAATTTGAATATCAGCGAAAACATATTCATGCGGTCGCCGATAGGTTCTACAGGATAGTAGAGGGCACCATTCACGCCATCGGTAAGGTCGATGGTACGATAAATTTCACGTGTCCAGATCAGGTCGTCGGGCAGCGCATTGGTTCGTGGATAGCGCGCAAGGGCACGGGCAGAGAGTTCACCGCTACCGCTAGTGGTGGTGCTCTCTTGTTGTGTTCTGCGTGCATTGGGTTGTGCCACAGCCGGTACACCGACCATCAGCAGCATCCAAGCCATACAAAAGAGAACGATATGCTTTTTCATTATCTTATTCTATTAAAGTAATTCTTTTAGTTTATGATCACCTCTAGGGTGGTGGGCAACAAACGCTCTACGCCATCCGGACCTTTGGCACGCACACGCGAAATGTAGAAGCGCTTGCCGCGTGACAGTCTTCTGAACATATCTTTTTGGCGTGACGAGAAGTTGGCACCCTGCGACACTTCGGGCACGGCATTACCCATGTTGTCGAAAAATACTGTTTCAAATCCCAATACTTGGAAACCGATGTTGAGCAGTCCATCATCAATAGCAGCCACAATACCATCGGTATTCATCAGAGCGGCTTTGGATAGGCCTGCACCTCCTTTGTAGCGTTTCATAACGCCATTGTCGTTGTATTCGATGAAGGGTGACGGGTCGGGCAACTGGCGCACACGGTAGGCATATTCGCCCATCGTGGTGGGGCGACCATCCATATTGGCAGTCACGCGGATCACTGCCTCTTGTCCCACGTTAGTCGGACGTGCCACGTAGCCATTGGCTGTGCGGGTAAGCGATCCATTGCCATTGACGATGCTAGCTTGCACCTGTCCATTGGCTACACCGGGTACTGATATGCTGATGGGGTTATCATAGCCTGCATAGAGCACATTCATCAGCGAGGCTGATACAGTGGCCGATGGGTCGATGACGGTATAAGACTGAGAAAAGTCGCGGCGTATCACCTCACCGTCGCCTTGGTTCAGTTCCAAATGTCCCTTTATCGTAAATTCGCCAGTGGTGTTGCATACCGTTTCGTAGAGACCATGCGCACTTTCGGGCAAAGCCTTGTCGCCGATAAATATCTGTGGACGTTGGGTAGAGTCTACCGCCGCCAACACAATCTGTGCGCTCATCTTAGAACCACGCACCACGTATTGTGAGCTAGGTATCACGAAAGCATTGATCTGATTCACACGCAAATCACCCATATCAATATCCTGTGTCAAGGTATGTAGCACCTCGCCCTCGGCATAGCGTATGTCGCTTTGCAGCTTGCTAAGCAGTGTCACAGCAGCCGCTACAGGAGTACCTTCGAACAGCTTGTGCATGTCGAGAGTCAAGTTGTCCTCGATGATTTTCTTCTGAATAGGGTTATCGATTTGCGACAATACTTCGCTCTTATACGCCTTAATTTGTTGAGCCAGTTCATCGGCTTGTCCCGTACGAGGCGAAAACATTACGAAAGACGAACGCTCCAAGTTGTCGGCACTCGACTCACCAATCTTCTCTTTCAGTTCGCCGATAAAGTTATAGAGCGAGTCCGATTGGCGCTGTACACGCATCGCCTTCTCGTACCAGGGCCCCACTTTCTCGGGGTTGATGTTGAGCGAAGCCAGCAGCGCATTGTACTGCTCGCGGTTTTTCTCGGCCGAATTTGCAGTGGTATGTTCCAAGCTTTCGTCTACAAGGGTAAATCCATTCAATACATCCGACGAAACATTAAGTGCCAACATCGCCATAAGGACGATGTACATCAGGCTGATCATCTTTTGCCGGGGTGTTTGACTTCCAAAACTCATACTGTTCCTTTCTGTTGTTATTTAACCGATGCGGTCATAGCCTGAAGCATACGTGCATAGACGCTGTTCAACTCTTCTATCTGTTGTGCCATGCGGCGTGTTTGTTCGTGCACCTGATCGATGGTCGTGATCTGTGTGCTGGCACTGCGCAGCTGCATTTCGTAAATGGCATTGATGCCCGCCAAGTTTTTGCTCAGCGCATCCATCTGCACCGCATCATTAGAGATGGTAGCCGCTTGTGCCGTGCAGCGTGACAGCATATCGGTCATCGCCTTGAGCTGTTCCATGTAAGCGATGGTAGCTTGCTCCATCTCTGGTGTGATAGGGGCAGGTTGTGCTGTAGCTTGAGGTTGTGGTGCGACGGGCTGTGGCGCGTATCCGGGTTGTTGTGGATAGGGCTGACCAGCATATTGTGGTTGCGCTTGCGCTTGTTGTGGTGCAAATGCGCCGGGAAGAGGGGCATTTACAGGCTCGCTATTGTCTGCGAATTGTGCATCCATGAAGCCCGAGCTCGAAGGTGCGGCGACTTCTTTATGGTCGTTGTGGCGTTTCACGCCCGACAGGTCGAATGCCGATATAAAGAAGATCAGCACTTCGGTGCCCATACCCAGACAGAGCATGAAGTTGGCACCCGGAAAGTGAACCAGTTTAAATAAAGCACCCATAATTACAATCGCTGCGCCCCAGTTGTAGGCGTAGTTCAAGATAGTCTGCCCGCGTGAGGTAGACATCGCGTCCTGCATCTTTTGGCGAGGACTTTTTCTATCGTCTCTTCTTCCCATAGTCTTTTTATGCGTTTATTTCCCTTTGCGGGTATGTCCTACTTGCGAGCGCACACAGCGGAACCCTACGTAGGATCGTTGTTCATTCTGATATTCATAATTGCGCGAGTCCGAACGGATAAAGGCGTTGGGATCTTTCCACGAACCGCCACGAACCACTTTCTTTTTCAAACTGTAAGGATCTTCGATGGCTGCATTATATTGCAGGTCGGGGTTCATATCATTCATCGACATCACGCCCGATTCGGTATAGACCGTAGAAGTCCATTCGGCTACATTGCCCGCCATGTCATACAATCCATTGGGGTTGGCGGCATAGGTTCCCACACGCGTGGTAATCAAGTGGCCGTCTTGCGTATAGTCTCCCTTACCCGGCTTGTAGTTGGCTTTGAAGCAGCCTTTATCGTCGGTCGATGCATCTTCGCTCCATGGGAAGCGATACCCATCTTTCGTGCGGGCAGCATATTCCCATTCGGCTTCCGAAGGCAAGCGATAGCGTTGGATGAATTTGGCTTGTCCGCGTAGTCCGGCTAGCAGATAGTTGGTGCGCCATGCACAGAAGGCATTAGCCTGCTCCCAGCTCACACCTACCACAGGATAGTCATTGTAAGCAGGATGGTTGTTGTACAGACGCATATACATTTCATGATTGGCATTAGGGAAATCGTTCACCCAGCAAGTAGTGTCGGGATAGATATTCACGATATAGCTGTTCAAGAAATCCCATTCGCTAGAGAGTGGACGGGTAATAGTCATGTTCACTATCTCGCCATCATCGTTGATGTAGGCTGTATCTTTCGAGATGATGATCTCCTCGTCGAAGTTCACCGGAATATCGGTGTTCTTGTTTCGTTCTATGGCATTGAGGCGATTGCGGCGTTTGGCGGCCTCGGTATAGTCATAAATCTCGTAGTAATAGTTCATCTGTGTAGGATCAAGCGTTGTCTCGCCAGTCACAGGATGAGTGCGATATACACTCTGGATTGCCATCTGCTCGTCTTCATTGGGTTTTCTAGGGATAGGCCTTGCCCAGTTCAGATAGGGTTTGATGGGATTTCCTTCGCGGTCTTCTTCGATCTTGTAGATTTCATTGCCACCATAAGCAGGGTCGGCAAGGCGCTCGCGAACGATAGAGTCGCGCACCCAGTTCATGAACTGTTTGTATTGCGCCACTGTCACTTCGTGTTCGTCCATCCAGAAAGATTCTACTGACACTTCCTTGGAAGGTACATGGATGCCCCACAGCGAATCTTGCTCATCGGGACCCATCTTTATCGAACCACGTTTGATAAGTACCATGCCATAGGGGGCGGGCTCGCTCCAAGCCATTGCCCTAGCGCCTATCACTTCGCCACCTTGTGAAGAAGACGAAGCGCCACCTGCCATCTTGCCCATACACGAGGACATCAGGAGGAGCATCAGCACGACAAATACACTATTTTTGTTTCTCATTCTTTTTACTATTCTTCTTATTTTAATTATAAGATTCTTACACTCTTATGCTTGTTTTTACTTTTCTTGAACATGTTGATGTCCATCGCATAGCTCACCACTAGGTCGTGACTGCCATGTGCCACTCCGATCTGCGAGGTGTACATTTCGTAGGCATAGCCAAAGGTGACTCCCTGAATTTCGGCTCCTAGACTGAATGTGAAGGAGATACCTGGCGAATAAGTCAAACCTGCCGAGAAAGTGCGATTTTCGTATGTATAGAAAAATCGACTGGTAAGATCGGTGCGGAGTGAACTGAAATCACTTTGCATCAATAGTGATGGCTGTATGGAAATTAACGGATTGCGCGTTTTAATATTGTATCCTCCAGTGAAATAAACCATGGGTTTAATTTTTATTTCACTTGTCAATCCTTCCGTCGAGCTTCCAAATTCGAGCTGTGGCGATGTCAGATGTTGTCCCGACACGCCTATCCAGAAACGGGGTTCGGAATAAAAAGCCCCGAATCCGAGGTCTATGCCCGTGCCGCTCTCCTTCTGTGTGGGAAAAGCCGGGTCGCTCTCGGTGCTATCGCCCAGGTCTAGGTCAGTAGGGTCAAACGAAACGTTGATCATGCCGCCCTGAATACCCAGCCCTAATCGGCCACGCGAGGTCTGCACCTGGTAGCCATATTGCAGCCAGATGCGCTGGTTGCGGAAAAGACCGGCCTGATCATTGAAAAAACCCAATCCAGCGCCTTGCTTTTTATTGAACAAGACGAAAGGCATATCCGCGCCAAAATACATGGTACGTGGCGCACGGTCAAATCCCGTAAGTTGCAGTGAGTATATACCCGTGATATTGAGCTTGTCGGTCTGTCCTGCCCAAGCCGGATTATAGTATCCGTTGAGATTCCAATATTGGGTGAAGTGCACATCAAATTGGGCCCTGAGTTTCTGCATCGGAAACAGGACAGACAAAATCAATGCCAGTGTGAGGTGATGAGCTCTCATGTGTGATATAAACAACTCCAAAAATGCCAAAAAATTGTGTTGACGGCAGGCTTCCTGGAAGTTTAGCGTGTTTTTACGTCTTTTTCTGTTCTTTCTAAAACAACGAATGGGTGGACATATGCCACCCATCGTAATCGTTGTGTATGCTGCCTGATGACAGCGCTTGCCGTACTAGCCGGCTTAATATTCTTCTTCGTTAAAGAAAAAATCTTCTTTGCTAGGATAGTCAGGCCAGATGTCTTCGATACTCTCGTAAACTTCTCCTTCGTCTTCCATTTCCTGCAAGTTTTCGATCACTTCGAGCGGAGCGCCCGAGCGCATCGCATAGTCAATCAATTCGTCCTTGGTTGCAGGCCAAGGCGCATCTTCTAGTTTTGACGCCAATTCCAATGTCCAATACATACGCTAAAGTATTTAAATTGTGAATATAATTTAATTTTTTCCTTATTTTTCGCAAATGTAGAATTTTATTTATCATTTGCAATCACTATTCCAAAAAAATTCTTCTTTTCCTGCATCAAAATTGATTTTCCGACACAAAACAAAGAAGTAATCTGATAATCTGTTGATATAGGCCAATAAAAGTTCGGCTACAGGGGCTACTTCGCCCAACGAGAGAATACGACGTTCGGCGCGTCGACACACCGTGCGGCATACATGTCCCACTGCCGAACCGCGTTCGCCACCGGGCAGCACGAAAGCTTTGAGCGGTGGTATGATAGCATCGATGCGGTCAATCTCGTGTTCCATGGATTCGAGGTCGGCTTCATTGACGCTACAAGGGGCTTCCATGGCGATGGTGTCTGTAGCCAGATAACCGCCAATATTGAACAATACATGTTGTACACGTAGCAAGAAGGCGATATCTTCATCTTTGTGCAGATAGGTGATGAGCACACCCACATGGGCGTTCAGCTCGTCTATCGTGCCGTAGGCCTCTAGGCGAATTTCATTCTTGGCCACGCGTGTGCCGCCTACAAGGCTGGTCTTGCCTTTGTCACCAGTGCGTGTATAAATCAGACTTTTTTTCATGTTATAGCTGCTATCTCGATGATTATTGCTAAAAATTGACAGTATAATGCTGTTTGATCTTTGTTTTATCAAAGAAAACTATACCTATATCATATAAATCAAATGTTATGCCGGTTTGTTCATCGTTCATCCACTTTTGCCATACGCGGCGCATAGGTGCCGTGTAGCGGATGCCACCGATGACGCACAACCCATCCGTACTCATGCGGTGAAATAGGGTGTGGCAACAGCGGTCTACCTCGGTGGATGGACAGGATACATCGATATGCAAGAAGTCTATCTGAGCGGGTAGATCGCTGGGTAGCTGGGCCAATGTATCGGCATGGATGAAAGTAGCTGATGAACACACGGACTTTAGATAGAGTGAGGTGTCGCGGGCTTTCCCTATATGGACGATGGTCGCGGGCTGATAGCGATTGACCATACGGAAAAGTAGTTTGTTGGTTTTTTTTGTGACAGGATAACTCTGTTTCTTCTTATCGTAAAGTTTGCGCGCCTCTTCGGCCAACGATTTGTAGCCATAGTAATGGGTTTTCTCGTAAATCACATTCGTGATGAGGTCGAACGCGAATGGGGAGTGCACTCCATAACCACAACGGTGACGGATGCGCTTCAACCAAATAAAAGGGCGTTTCAATATTAACATTCTACTCATAACGGGCGCAAAAATAGGTCTTATTTTTCAGATGTATCCGAGATAAACTAACTTTCACTAATCTTCACTATAGTGGGGGTACCTGTTCTGTGATTAAAGCTGCCGTACTTGGTGAGCTGTCTAGCCTTATTTCCCTCGCAGACGAGCATTGCTTACTAAGTCCAGATAATCAGGTTGTTGTGGTTAGGGGTTATCGATTTTTCTTATTGCCCGAACCAGCAAAGAATATCATTAACAAAACGAATGCTACTATGGCGATGATCAGCAATCTCAGGAAATGGGCCACGAATAACAAGGTGGCAAGTCCGCCAAGCATATAAACGGCGGTAGCCATGATGGCATTCCACCAACCGCTGCGAGGAACCACGGCGCGGAATATCAGCACGATTTGTATGATCTGGCACAAGATTCCGGCATATAGCACATAGTCTACAGCTGGCTCATAGATCATGCCCATGACAATTAGGGCTATGGGAGTGCCTAGCCAAGAGTAGAAACCTATGCGGCGATCGTAGTATCCGCTTGTATTGTACTCGATGTCGTCCAGCGTGCGAAAGTAGTTTTTGATTTGCATGAAAAGTAGCCAAGCGAAAGCACAAAAACTGATGATAGTGACTAGCCAGCCAACAGTGTCGGGGCTACAAAACCAGATGGCACGCCAACCCATGATGCTGAGATAGACGATTTCGAGTATGCACACGCCAAGAAACATGATCCACATGGTGTGATACCATGCGCCATGAAGAAAATTATTATTGGAACGACGCACAAAGTTCATGAATATGATCAGAGCTATGATAGGTATCAAGAGCCATCGCCCGTCGATATTGTTGCCTAGTGTGAGAAAATCCAGACTCCATCCTTCCGATACTTTTATCTCTTCGAGTTCCAAGGGTGTCAAGGGTTCGGTCGTAGCGATGTGGTTGGCACTGATGTATGCGTAAAAATCCTTGTAAAGGATACGTGCCCAACCATTCTCTATGTCATACACATCGACCTGACTGCCCGATGGCAAAGTGCCAATAATCTCTGCTGTGGGCGAAGCGTCATTCCGCACATTGAGTGGTGAACTCGAAGTGATGGTGTAGGAGGTCTGGGCTGCGATAATGAGGCATAAAGTAAGGCCCAAAAGAAGAAGAATAAATTTTCTCATAGCTGTTTTTGTTTGACGATTGTATGGTATCGCTGTTTTGTGAATGCATTAAAAAAGCAATAGTAGCGTAAAATTATAAAATATTATAATTCGCGCTGCTATTGCTTCTATAAAAAATGAAGTAGTGTCTCTATATTAGTGAACAACGACCTTATGCGTAAATACTCCGCTAATCGTTTTAATCTCTAGTATATAGATACCTGTACCAAGATGATCTATTGTGATAGAAGCTTTGGCTGATGAAAGTCCCGAGATGCGTTGCGTCAACATACCGGTAGCTGAATAAAGCGAGATGTCGGTGATGTCGCTTGGCGATTCGATGTAGATAGCCGATCCGCTTACCACGATGGAAGGTGTGTCGATGGCAGACGATGGTATGCCTGTGGTACTACCATCTACATAGATCTTGCTGGTGATACCACTACCACCTATCACCATCTTCCAAGTGTCGCTACCGCTAGTCTTGTACATTAGACAGATGTAGTCGCCTATTGCGATGGGCTGCTGAATCTTGCATACGAAGGTGTGGAAGCTGCCTTCTCCCTCAGGAAAATCGCTTATCGAATAAAGTCCGGAGACGTCTTCTTTGGGACTGCCCGTATTATCGCAAAGCATGATGCACATGTCGCCAGTAAAGCTGGTCAAGCTCTGGTTGAAGTAAACACCTGCCGCTACATTGAATTCAGTATCGATCTTGAAATCTGTAGTCGTGGATTTCAGTCCCGCATATGACACGTTGTTGATATCATCTTCGCCAAAAACCCAGAGATAGGTATAGCTGGAATTGGCAGTTTCTGGTTTAAGATTGAACACTCCTCCTTGCTCGGATGCAAAGCCGCCAGACGTGGCTTCCCTGTCAAAGGGATTAAGATCGGTCACCAGGTAATAGCCGTCCGAGCTACCAGCCCATCCCCAGTTGACATGAAAATAGTCATTGCGATAGCCGTCGAGTATAAACTGGTGCCCTCCCTCGGCAGTGTCATAGCCTCCATACACCATGGGACCATTGTCATCGATCTCTTTTTTGAGCATGCCGATCCATTCGTCCAATAGGTACCATGAGCGATTGAGGCGGATGATACTTTTATCGTATTTCATGTATTTGGCTACACCCTTCACGGCATCAATCGTGTAGGCACCACTGCCGCCTGTGCCATAATCCATATTGGACAACACGCCGATATGATACATCAATGTGGCTACCGCATCGCCTTGCGTGTCGGTGTACTTCCCTGTTTCGTAGGTCAGTAGCATGTCGTCCCATTGATAGGTTACATCAAAATTGGCCGACAGAGTTTCCTTGTTCCACTCGTATGAATAACTGCCTGTGCCTTTATCGGGCCATTGTCTGTACTTCATGGCGATGGAAAAAGCGGTGGCTACACAGCCTGTTGCTGTGCCGTCGCCATTTACAGTGGGGCAATACTTGTTATAGGGTGCATACTGATACCAGAGCGCGGTGTTGTAGAGTTGGCTATCGGTTGCATCGATCGTAGTCGCTAATGCTGTGTCCAAATTATCCCAAGCTGGATGGGTGGAACTGGTGGCGCTGCTTTGTAACAAAGAAATTTGCTCTCTATACCAATCCAGCCAATAGCTGAGGTTGCTGGGCATGTTTTCGGAAACGAATCTCTGGCTGGGACTATAGGCGAGAATCGGTGTAGAAAGATCATCGCCAGCTACGATTACAAAACCTGCGTCGAAGTTGAATACATAATAGGGCACGGAGGTAGACGAACGTGTGAGAGGCTTGCCAGTATAGGTTAGTTCGCAAGTGATGCTTTGGTGGCTCGCATCGCTCTGATAGAGATAGGTGTGAAACAGGCGCGCTATGTTTTCGGCTTTAGCGAAATCAACTTCTTTTGCCTCGGCGAAAAGGCTCACTAAAAGAAAAGTGATGAAAATGGGTAGATAACGATGTCTCATACAAATGAGTTTAGGGGTGAATATGAATTCTCTGAAAAAAACAAACCGGCAAGGCTCGATGATGATTTCGGGCTTTGTCGGTTTGATATCGTCTTAAAAAGATGTCTGACTTTGGTACTAGTAAATACTGCCTACTACTCGGTAGCAGAATGTGCCATCCACATTGTAGGTGGGCTGGATGAAGATGTTATCATATTTGTAGCAAGAGATACCATCGATCACAGTGGGCGTGGCAAAATAGGGGAGACTGCTGAGGCAAGCTCCTATCGGAGGGCTACAAACGCGATATCCACTGCCTGTGTAATAATAGTACACTCCATGATAATAATAATAGTTGCTATAGTTGGCCATAGGGGTAGCACCCGATGGGATCGAATTGAGGATCATGCCCAATACCGGCAGCACTACGCTATAGATGCCATTGATGATATTAAAGAAGTTACCATCATGATAATAATAGTTGTGACCACCCCAACCGATTTGCTGCATGCCTCCAGGAGGTGGATTGCGGAAATCGCGCCACCAACTTCCAGAATTGTAGAAGTTGTTGATGGTGACACCACCGCCACCACTGCCTATATTGCCCCATGACGAGCTCCATGAAGGTGTCTGCCAACCGCTGCCACCTCCATTGCCCCATAAAGGACTATTGGGATTGACGTGTATGCCCGAGCTGTGTGGGAAACTGTTATTGTTGTTCCAGTTGCTGTTTCCACCATTCCAGTTGTTGTTGCTATTCTGATGGGTCACCACCGGACCTAGCCCATCTTGAGATCTCCAGCCCGAGATGTTGGTGTGATAATTATTATTGTTATTATTGTTGTTGTTCCAGTTGTTGTTGCTATTCTGATGTGTCACCACCGGACCCAGCCCGTCGCGAGAGTTCCAACCCGATATGCCTCCACCACCAATGGTAGCTCCAGTGGAATGAACATTGACGCCGCCGCCTCCTCCCCAGCCGCCACCACCATGTTGGAAACCTGCATTGCGCATTCGGTAGTTTTCCATATCGGGATTACCACCTCGAGGTTGTGATGCGAGTGTAAGGGCAAAGAACAAGCCGGCAATTGTTGATAGAACATAATACTTTTTCATAAGTTTGCCATTTTTAAATAAAGGTTTAGTAGATGAAAAACAGATAAAGAGGCGATTAAGTTCTATAAAGGTCTAGAAATGTTTACTATATATATAGGTGTTATTTTCTAAACATGCTGTGTGGTAAATGATATATTATTGTTAATTTTGTGGTAGATATGTTTTGTCAAAAAAACGATGAGTATTAACGAATAACCTACGAATAAATGAGAAAACTTACTTCTGGTATATTTATTTGCTTGATAATATTACTATCTGCATGTAAACAAACTTCTATTGAGAAACAGATAGAAAAAACATTCAAAGAGTTTGCTGATACTACGTTTTATGCACCGATAACACTGGATAGGGTAGTGGCTATCGAACCTCATGATTCGATCACGGCACAACTGATCTGGATGGCTTGTGCCGATCTGAAAGAGGCTGCCAATGATATGCCCGAGATGATAGAACGCTGTACGGCGATGAGACAATCAGAACAAGTGGAAAAGGTAATGCGCTCTAAAGACCCTAAAGGCGAAAAGAAGCGATTGGCTATTCTCTCTGCCGACAAATATGTAGAAGCCTTGCGCGAACTGTATCCCGCCATGGATCACCTAAGTGCGGAACTGGCTCATCTCACTGCCGATTCGCTTTGGATTAATCGGCTGAATATCGTGATCTATCAAGTGTTCTATAAACTGCATCACCAGCCAGTGAATGAGGATTATGATCCTTACTATGCTGTGGTAAACTATTCGGTAAACCCACCACGCATCATCATTTGCGAAAAGTGTGACGATGATTTCGATCAATATACCTATCTGATCGGTGTGATCAATAATCTGGGTTCTATCTATACCGAGATGATAGATGTACGTTATAACTACTATAATATGATGCTGGAGGCTGTCGATGGGAATCAAATAGACTATGTAAGGGCTGAAATTCCACCGCTCGTGGAATAAATAGGGAAGGAAAAGGTCAAAAAAAATCCCCCGTTAAAGTACGAGGGGAACTGATGTTTTCACAACGGAATCATCCTTATTGTGATTTGCTTCAATTAGTTGGAACAAATATAAAGATATTTGTCGAAATAACTAGTGTGTTATGTGTTTATTTTTTATATTTGGAAGAATAAACAAATAAACTGATAGCATATGAAAAAAACACTAGGGCTGGACTTGGGAACCAACAGCATCGGATGGGCTATAGTGTGCGAAAATCTGGAGGATAGGGATTGCCCCAAAAAGATAGAGGCAGTAGGTAGCCGTATTATTCCGATGGACGCGGCTACGATGAGCGAATTTGATAAAGGAGTAACCAAATCACAAACTGCAGAAAGGACTGGGTTTCGCTCGACAAGACGCTTACGCGAGCGCCATTTGTTGCGACGCGAACGACTGCACCGTGTATTGGCCAAACTCGGATTCTTGCCCGAACACTATAGGGCAGCACTCGATATAAAAACCGGGAAGATGAAAAATGATGTGGTAGTGAAACTCCCTTGGCGTGATACTGCCGATGGAAAGGCCGAATTCATCTTCCAGGAATCTTTTCAAGAAATGCTGGCAGATATGTATGCCGCCAATCCACAGCTAAAAGCACATGAACAGAAGGTGCCTTATGACTGGACCATCTATTACTTGAGGCATAAAGCACTAACCGAGAAGATCAGTCGTGAAGAACTAGCCTGGCTGCTACTGAACTTCAATCGCAAAAGAGGCTACTACCAACTTCGTGGTGAGGATGAGGAAAAAGAAGAGCGTCAAGAGGAATACCATGCCTTGAAGGTGATGGCTGTTGAAGCCACCGATGAGAAGAAAGGGAAGGATACTTGGTATAAAGTACATCTGGAAAATGGATGGATTTACTCAAGGGCAAGCAGTGCACCACTTGACTGGGTGGGCACGGTCAAGGAATTCATCGTTACGAAATCAACCCATAAAGATGGTTCGGAGAAATTATCCTTCCGAGCACCCAAAGATGATGACTGGAATCTGCGTAAGAAGAAAACAGAAAACGATATTGCAACAAGTGGAAAAACGGTGGGGGCATTTATCTATGAATCGCTATTGAAAGACCCTTCACAGAAGATTAAGGGTGATCTGATAACAGTTATCGAGCGTAAATGCTATAAAGATGAACTGAAACAGATCTTAGAGAGACAGACTGCCTTCCACTCCGAACTACAGAATGACGAACTCTACGAGGCTTGTATTAAGTTGCTATATCCACAAAATGAAGCACATCAGCGCAATGTGCTTAACCGTGGTTTCTCTTATCTTTTTATAGATGATATATTGTTTTATCAAAGACCTCTGAAAACAAAGAAATCGTTGATAGACAACTGCTCTTACGAAACGACACAGTATATAGACCAAGAAACTGGTGAAATAAAAAAGGCACCAGTGAAGTGTATCGCTAAGTCGCATCCGCTGTATCAAGAATTCAGGGTGTGGCTATTCATACAGAATCTGCAAATCTATCAACGCGAAAGATATGTAGAGGGTAAGTTGCGGGTGGACTATCCTGTGACGAACGAACTGCTGCGGACCGATGCAGACTATGTAGCACTGTTTGACTGGCTCTGTACGAAAGAAAAAGTGGACCAGGATATGTTCCTGAAATATCCGCCTTTTGGCTTGAAGAAAAAAATGAATGACTATCGGTGGAACTATGTAGAGGATAAATCCTATCCGATGAATGAGACCAAGAGCCATTTTCTGAAATATCTTCATAAGGCTGGGATGAATGCGGACTTTCTGACGCGTCGACGCGAAGAGGCATTGTGGCATCTGCTCTATTCCATAGAAGATAAGACGGAACTGGAAAAGGCATTGCACAAATTTGCCTTGCGCGAGGGAGGAAGTGAATCGTTCGTAGAAGTGTTCAAGAAGTTTCCTGCTTTTAAAAAGGAATATGGCGCCTACTCGGCCAAGGCGTTGAAGAAGATGCTACCGTTGATGCGGGTGGGCAAATACTGGGCGCAGGAGGATATAGAGGCTTCTACTATGGAACGAATCACCAAGATCATGTTGGGTGATCAGCTGGGCATCGCACAAGAAAGTGCAGTAAAACGCTTGAGTGAATTAACTGTTATCGACCAATTCCAGAGATTGCCTTTATGGCTAGTGTGCTATATCGTATATGGCAGACACTCCGAAGCTGCGAATGTGTGTAAGTGGCATAACCCTGGGGATATCATGACTTTCTTGAAGGATTTTAAGCAACACTCGCTTCGCAATCCTATCGTAGAGCAGGTGGTGATGGAAACATTGCGTGTGGTGCATGATGTATGGCTGCAGTGCGGACAATTGGACGAAATACATATTGAACTGGGACGAGAAATGAAAAACCCAGCGGATGTGCGTCTGCGTATGAGTAACCAGAATCGTGACAACGAACAAACGAATTTCCGTATCAAAACACTCCTCATGGAATTTATGAATCCAGAATTCGGTGTGAAGAATGTGCGTCCTTTCTCGCCCAATCAGCAAGAGATACTTCGACTCTACGAGGAAGAGGTGTTGACCAGTACGATTGATATTCCAGAGGATATTCAGGCTACCTTGAAGAAGTTCAGGGAGATTGATGCCGCAAAACGACCTACCACAAAAGAGTGTCTGCGCTATAAGCTATGGCTGGAACAGCGCTATCGCTCGCCCTATACAGGAAAAATCATTCCTTTAGGAGAACTTTTCACGCCTGCCTACGAGATCGAACATATCATTCCGCAATCTCGCTATTTCGATGATTCGATGGCCAATAAGGTGATTTGTGAAACGGAGGTTAATAGACTGAAGGGTGCGATGCTGGGATATGAGTTCATTAAAGAATGTCGAGGAACGATAGTGGCACTGGGAAATGGTAAAACGGTAAGAGTTTTTGCGCCTGCCGAATATGAACAGTTTGTTCAGGATCACTACTCTAAATTGAGAGGTAAGCTAGAACGCTTGTTGATGGAAGAAATACCAGAGAAATTTGTGGATCGCCAACTCAATGATAGCCGTTATATTAGCAAGTATATCAAATTTATACTCTCCAACATCGTACGCGTAAAATCTACTAACGGTGAATACGAACCCGAAGCGGTATCGAAAATGCTGATCAGCTGTACAGGTGGAGTGACTGATCGACTGAAAAGAGACTGGGGAATCTATGATGTTTGGAATAGAATTGTTTATCCCCGATTTGAAAAACTGAACGAAAAAACGGGAACCAATAATTTTGGGCACTGGGTTAATAAAGAGGGCAAACGGTACTTCCAGATTGAAATGCCTCTAGAGCTTCAAAGGGGATTCAATAAGAAGCGCATCGATCACAGACATCATGCGATGGATGCCATTGTAATAGCTTGTGCCTCTCGAGACCATGTAAACTATCTCAATAATGAATCGGCAAGAAGAGACGCTAAGCGAACCAGAAGTGACTTGAGAAAAGCGTTGTGCAAAAAGTATTATATAGATGCCGAAGGCAATTACCAATGGCTTATTGCTAAACCATGGGAGAGCTTCACGCAGGATGTTTATGCTGCTTTATTGGGTATAGTCGTGAGCTTTAAACAAAATCTTCGGATTATAAACAGGGCCACCAACTTCTACCAGCACTATGATGCACATGGGAAAAAGGGTAATGTGAAACAAGAAGGAGAAAATCATTGGGCAATACGTAAATCGCTACATAAAGGCACTGTACAAGGAAGAGTAAATCTGCGTAAAGTGAAAACCGAACGTATCTCAGTCACTCTGGAACATTCGGAGAGAATCGTAGACAAAGCACTCAAAAAGAAGATCAATGAACTGCGTAGGTTTAAATATACCGATAAAATGATCATTGACTACTTTAAAGGGAATGTAGCATATTGGAAGGAACTTGATTTGGCTAAAATACCAATCTATTATTTTACGGACGAAACGACCGAACCTATGGCAGCCGTACGTAAAAGTATCGGTACGCATTTGACGGAGAAGCGGATAACTGAAACAGTTACTGACTCAGGTATTCAGAAGATACTGCTGAGACATCTAAAGGACAATGGCGGTAACCCCGAACTTGCTTTCTCGCCCGACGGAATCGAAAGGATGAATCAGAACATTATCACTCTGAATGATGGCAAATTTCATCAGCCTATATATAAAGTTCGCATCTATGAAACACTAGGACGAAAATTCCCCGTGGGTGAAACAGGTTGCAAAAAGCAAAAATTTGTCGAAGCTGATAGAGGAACAAATCTATATTTTGCCATATATGTTGATGAAGAAGGTAAACGAATATTTGAATCCGTTCCGTTCATTGTATGTATTGAACGTCTTAAGCAAGGCTTGTCTCCCGTTCCAGATCGCAATGCAGATGGATACCCACTGCAATTTATCCTTTCACCCAATGACTTGGTGTATCTGCCCACGGACGAAGAAAAGGTAAATGGTGTCAATAAGGATGCACTGGATAAGTCTAGAATATACAAATGTGTGTCTTTTACCACAAGGCAATGCTTTTTTGTTCCCTCCACCATGGCTTATCCCATTGTGAATAACTATGAGTATAGTGTGTTGAACAAACTAGAAAAGAGCATTGACGGTGAGATGATAAAAGAGCATTGCATTCCAATAAAAGTAGATCGATTGGGGAATATTGTTCAAATGTGAAGTTGAATAAATGTTTTGACCTATGATTAAAAAAACATTATACTTTGGTAATCCGGCTTATCTTTCACTGAAAGATAAACAGCTCGTAATCAAACTACCTGAGATCTCGAAGGTGCAGGATATACCGGATGCCTTAAAAGAGGAGATGAAGATAACGAAACCAATAGAAGATATTGGTGTGGTAGTATTGGATAACAAACAGATTACGCTGACATCAGGACTATTGGAGGCCTTGCTCGAGAATAATGTAGCTGTGATAACGTGTGACAGCAAAAGTATGCCCGTTGGGCTAATGCTGCCCCTTTATGGCAATACGACACAGAATGAAAGATTCCGTATACAGCTCGAAGCCTCATTGCCATTAAAAAAACAATTGTGGCAACAAACCATCAAAGCAAAGATTTCCAATCAGCATACTGTCTTGTTGAAATGCAAACAAGAGAATATGCGTTGTATGCAGGTATGGGCCAATGAGGTAAGAAGTGGTGATCCAGAAAATACAGAAGCACGTGCAGCAGCCTTTTATTGGAAAAACCTCTTTGGGCACATTGAGGGCTTCACACGCGAACGGGATGGAACACCTCCTAACAATCTGCTCAACTATGGATATGCCATTCTTCGTGCTATTATAGCGAGAGCGTTGGTCTCCAGTGGTTTGTTGCCGACTCTTGGAATACATCATCATAATAGATATAATGCCTATTGTCTAGCCGATGATATAATGGAGCCTTATCGCCCCTATGTCGATGAATTAGTCTATGAAATAGTGCTAAGCGGAAAAGACTATTCAGTCCTGACCAATGAATTAAAGGCGATATTACTTACTATCCCTACGCTTGATGTGAAGATAGGTAATAAGAGAAGTCCTTTGATGATTGCAGCTGGACAAACTACCGCATCGCTATTTAAATGCTTCAATGGTGAATTGAGGAATATCGCTTATCCTTTAAAATAAATGGAACGTTTAAGTGAATATCGAATCATGTGGATACTTGTTTTTTTTGACTTGCCTACCGAAACTAAAAAAGACAAAAAGGCCTACACAGCCTTCAGGAAAAATCTCCATAAGGATGGATTCACTATGTTTCAATTTTCAATTTATGTACGTCATTGTGCAAGTAGTGAAAATGCAACAGTGCATATCAAACGAGTAAAATCATTCCTACCAGAGTTTGGGCAAATTGGAATCATGTGTGTCACAGATAAGCAATTCGCCAGTATTGAATTGTTTTATGGAAAGAAAATACAGCAAGTTACCACTCCAAACCAACAACTCGAATTGTTTTAAAACAAAAAATCCCGCCTAAAAGCGGGATTTTTCACATCGAGCAACAGCATTTTATTTATTCTAAAAATCTTTGTAAGTAGCAGATGTACAGTTAGATATACGGATTGTACTGTTGCCAATAATTCAAAGATAACTAATTGAAAGCCAATCACAGCACGGTTTAAACAGTGAAATGTAACATTGAGACTGTTGCCAATAATTCAAAGATAACTAATTGAAAGCAAATCACAACACTAATTGAATAAACTCATTCTTAGTGTATGGAATTTTCTATATTACAAATATACGGCTTTCAGTATATATTCTATCTTAATCTGCGCTAATATATTGAAAATGTTGAGCAGATTTAATAATATTAATCCTTGCTGAGATGCTTTGTTATACGATTATTTCTTTTTCACCATTGCTGGAATACGAATTACCGTAAACGAGTAGGAAGGCATCTCATAGTTAAACTGTTCGCTTACTTCCAATGATACTTCTGTAGGCTTCGCCTTAGTGTCTGTGGGATCACTGCTCAGCACTGTCTTTGTCGCTGTAGTGTTCATTCCTTCCAATGTAGGTAAAGCGATGTCGGTATTAACGGCTACAGGGAGCAGGTTGACCAACTTCACGATCAAGTCACCTGTCACTTCATCTTTAACTACCGATGAGGCGATACGGTTTTTCACCTCCTTGCGATGGTTGTCTACCTTCATTGTGGCAGGCAGATAGAGTGTGCCTGCGTTCTTACCATACATCTGCTGTGCGTAATAGCCCACTGTGGGTTTCACCTCGGTATTGTTGAAGTAGATCAAGTCGGGGCTCCACTGTGTATAGCCCTCTTTAGCCAAAAGTGGCGCATACGAAGTCATGGTCACCACATCGGCATTGCGCTCCACGGCTGTCAAGTATAGCGCTTCGGCCAAAGCTGTTTCGATGTTGTTGGCACGGTTGGGCAGGTGGGCAGCATATTCACCTAGATAGACTTTAGCGCTGTTGCGGTCGTACTTGTCATAAAAGTCTTGGTTGTTGATAAACCATCCCGGCGTGTTGTAGTAGTGTTCGTCCACCATCGGCACACCGTATTTATTGGCTAATTTCCAACCCTCCACATAGTCAGTGCCTTCATAGAAAGGGCCAGTTGTGCCGATCACGATAATCTCTGGATATTTGGCTTGCACCGCATCATAGATCATCTTGAAACGTTCCTCGAATATATCTGTAATCAAGTCTTCATTGCCGATACCCACATACTTCAAGTTAAAAGGTTTAGGATGACCCGCTTCGGCGCGTTTTTTGCCCCATACTGTCTTCTTGGCATCACCATTGGCATATTCGATCAAGTCGAGCACATCTTGCACATATTGATCCATCTCTGCCATAGGGATACCACCTTGCTGGCCGCCACAGCTTAGTTCACCATTGGAATGATGACTACATGTACCCGAGTTTTGGCAAGGCACACCAGCAGCCACTACTGGTACAGGTTCGGCACCCAGGTCTTCGCAAAACAAGAAATATTCGTGATAGCCCAAACCGCGAGTCTGATGATAGCCCCATAGATTGCGCAACGGCTTGCGTGCTTCGAGAGGACCTATTGAGCCTTTCCAATCGTAAATGTTGTCGATGCCATCGCCATGTGCCACACATCCGCCTGGGAAGCGCACAAAGCGAGGATTCATATCTGCCAAAGTCTGTGCCAAGTCATTGCGAAGACCATTCTTGCGGTTCTTAAAAGTCTTTTGTGGAAAGAGTGATACCATGTCGAAGGCATACTCGCCGCTTGTTTGTGGATAGATAGCCAACGTGGCATTGTCCACAGTCTTATTAGCGGTTAGTGTCAGACCTTGTTTTTTCCATGCTTTTGATACATTCATGTGACCTTGTGCGATGGCATTGCCTTGTGCATCCAATAGTTTTACCACAACTTTACCCGAAGCTCCATTCATGGTTTTGGCAAACATAGAGAAATCATACTTATCACCTTGCTTCACTGGAATACCATCCCATCCACTGTTGACCAATGCTGCCCCAGGCACCACTACATTAACCACTGCATAGTTGGCATTATTCTCGTGTATAGGATTCTCTGTTTGTATGTTGAGGCTCGCATTGTTGCCCACCATGTTCCAAGCATAGGTACTGTTCCATCCTTCGCGTGGCGATCCGTCTTTAGGCGAATACTCGAAATCGCGGTTCTGAATCAGTTCGCCATATAGCCCACCATCAGCCGCATAGTTGATGTCTTCGAAAAATATACCGATAAGATGCTCGCTGATAGGCAATGCATTCTCACCGCTCACCTGAATAGAGGCATTAACCGGTTGCAAGCCAGCAAAGCGCACCCCATCCTGCTCCGTACGTTCATTGTGCAACTGATGTTTATAGGCACGATGATCAGCATATTGGTCTAATTTCACTACATCCGCATAAGGACGTTTTTGTACATATCCATTGAGTTGTTCGCCATGCAGATTGATGCTTGCGGGTACAGCCACAGTTGCTGCCACGAATGATGGAGTATCCCCATTCTTATAATAATAATGTTGTGGACTCCATTGTATCAAGTCGGGCGATGAGGCATATGCCCATTCATTACCCGATGGGTTGATCTGCCATGTGCAATGCCATTGGCCGTCAGTGCCCCAAGTCAGTTGAGGCTTGAACATGCGCTTCTCTGCGCCCCATCTGCCGTAGTCGCATTTCACAAAACTATATCCATCGCCCACCGCAAACCATTTCTGTTGGTCGGGGCTCCAAGCTAGTTTCAGACCGCCGCGTCCTTCGTCGCCTTCTTGAGCATACGAGAAAAGATAAATGGAATCGGGATTGGATGTAATGGATTTCACCGCTGCTTTTGTCGGTGAGCAGCACAATAATAGGGCTGCGATGAGATACAAATAGATGTTTTTCATCATGTAGAGTAAATTATGTATTAGATAGAAATTGATTTAGCTGTGTTTATTGCATGGCAAAAATAACAAAAAATCAATAAGTTAGCTCTTTTCTAGTGTTTAATTTACACTTTATATTTCATGAAATATATCTCTATGCTTAACAAGCATCCCACACCCTGCTATTTGAAGCTATATCAAGCTTCTGTTTATCAGATTATTAATAAACGCTTTATCCCTGAGTAGCTAAACGAATTCATTTAGCTGCCCAGGGATCTATATAAAGGAAGTTGGAGCTAGTGTTGCACTTGCCTTTGTTGCTCTGCATTATACCTATCTCCCACGATTGGGAATGCTTCTAATCGCCTTTCCAACTCTTGCCATTCTTCGGCTGAGCACTGAAAGTCTAATGATCTACTGTTCTCTTCAAGATGAGATAGTTTAGTGGTGCCAGGTATAGGCACTATCCATTCTCCCTTTTGCAACAGCCATGCCAGAGCCACTTGTGATGCAGTCATCCCACGCGAGCGGCCAAAGTGTTGAATCTCATTGACAATACGCGTATTAGCGCGAATGGCTTCAGGGGTAAAGCGAGGCAAGGTCTGGCGATTATCATTGCTCGAATCGAAAACAGTGAACTCATTGATATCACCACTTAAAAATCCTCTGTTCAATGGGCTATAGGGTACAAATCCGATGCCTAGTTCACGACAAGTGTCTAGTACGCCATTCTTCTCTACATCGCGATGCATCAAATGATATTCACTTTGGATAGCTGTCAGTGGGTAAGCATCATGAGCGCGACGTATCACTTCAGGGCTTACTTCGCAAAGTCCCCAATGTCTTATCTTCCCTTCCTTCACCAGCGTCTCTATTGTCTGTGCCACTTCCTCTATAGGTGTATTGCGGTCTATGCGATGCTGATAAAATAGGGCTATGCTGTCAATCTTTAATCTTCTCAATGAATCCTCGCAATATTGTCGTATCGTAGCAGGTCTACTGTCTTGTCGCCCAGTCGATTTACCATTAATCACTTCATGGCCGAACTTAGTCGTAATTGAGACCTTGTTTTTAAAAGAAGATAAAGCGTCGCCTGCCAATTCTTCATTGATGAGTGGACCATAAATAATGGCCGT